>CAYWON010000056.1:7816-36201 GCA_964459885.1 uncultured Archangium sp. | reverse complement strand
GAGCACGAGACCAGCATCAACGACAGCGCACCGAGTCGGAGTCGCGTGGTCATGGAATCAGCGCGGCCGTGGTGGTGCCCCAGCGCCACGCGGCGTCCGAGATGGACACGGGCACTGTGGCCTGAGGGAAGACGAGGTTCGCCGGGACGAGTTTCTCCTCTTCGAGGCCGGCGCCCACGAAGCCGATGGTGTCGGCCTCGACGCTGAGTTGCTCGGGCAGCGCGCAGTACGTCAGCTCCGTGCCCGGCCTCCGCCGCAGCCGAAGCGTGTCGGTCGCCCAATCAGCACGGTAGCGAACGAAGGGCACTTTCCGCGCATCGGAACTGCTGGCCCGAGGGTTCAGCCAGTCCTCGAAGCCGGAATGCGGAAATTGAGTGTCGTTACGGTTCACGTCTGGCTCCACGAACGCCGGCCCATGCCGCCAGTCCAGCACGGCACCACCTCGGTAGTCGAAGCCCGCAGCCGAGATGCTGGCATCGACGTATGCCTGCGGCACGGCGCTGTACAGCTCGACGCGGCTTCGATCAAAGTAGCCATGCACTGCCGAGGTTCGCGCACCGTAACTGGCGATGGGCCCGGCCTGGCCGGTCGTCATGGCCGTGGCGAGCGGGATTCTGGGGGTCACGGTGCTGCTGGCCGCCGCATCCACCCAGACCTTGCCAACCCGCGGCGCTTCCATCTCGCCTTCCCAACATGCGCCGGGCGCGCTGAGGCAGTCCTCGAACAGGTACACGACGCGCCGCGCCTTCCCGCTGACGGACGGGGTTTGTTCCATCGACCACGCGTCGTGTTCGTGCGCGCGAGGGTACGGGTCGAACGTCGCCGTCGACACACGCGCGGAATCGAACATCGCCTCCCAGAACATCACGCTCGGCATCGAGAAGATGCGCTGACCCGCCACTTCACGATGGCCGTCTTCGCACTTGAGGAACGGGTTCAACCAGGGGTCGAGCGCGTCGGCGTTGGCGTGAACGAACACGTCCATGCTCCACGGCATGCCCTCGAAGAGCGGTCCTCCCGGGAATGTGTCCGGCGGGCCGAAAGGCCTGTCACCATCTCCCATGACGTTGGTGCGAATGCGACTCCAACCCTCGCACGCGCCGCAGTCCTTGCCGAGTTGCCGCACGGCTGCGTACACCTCCTCCGGCGCCGCCTTTGCGACCTCAACGATCTGCACGCGGCGTTCCTTCATGGCCTCCAGCTGCATGCCCGCGAGTACTTCGCTGCGCCACGCCGTGACCGTCTGAAACGGGAAGGTGATGACGTCGTAGCCACGCGTCTCACGGCGCCAGCATTCCTGATCTCGCGTGTTCGCCGTCAACCGCGTGCGCGCGGTGCTGACATCGAACAACGCGATGGGCGGGAACTCGCGGCCGAGCACGTCAAGGTCCCCTTCCAGCGCGACCGGGAGCCGACGGCCAGACGCCAGCGGCAACGTCTGCGTGGCCGAGTGGTAATCGGTCGACACCTCGGCCTCGATGAAGAAGGGCCGCACCCAGCCATCGTTGGTGAAGACCTCGCCGTGACCGCGCTGCGTCCGCGACGAGAGCAGACCTCGGGTCGGCGGCGCCGAAGGCATCGAAGGCGTATGTGGAGAGCAGACCGAATTCCCCTCAGAGTCGACGGTCTTCTGCCCAGCAAGTCTCAGCACGCCGAGGTTGCGGTCGGCGTGCACAGAGGTAACGGCGTAGTTCGAGAAGTGGAACTGGGGCCCGACGTTCACCAGCCACCACTTCACGAAGTCGATGAAGTCTTCCTGTTCGAAGAACCAGACCAGGTCTGGCAGCGCAACGCTGGTACGGAAGCCGTCGACGACGACGTTCTCGGTGCCAGGCAAACACTGAAACAGTCGGTCGCCACAGAACCACTTGTCTGGCGCCATGGCGCTCGGCGGCGCCGCGACAAACGTGCCTTTGCACGAGACCGAGAGTTCGTCGATCTCGATGCCGATCGGACCGTTCGCGAGAAAGACCGCCGTGTCGTGCCCTTCGAGGTACGCGCTGAGGTTCTGCAAACGAATGCTCACATCGAAGCTGGCTGTATCGCCAGCCGGCGTCGTGAGAGTGGGCACGCCGCCGTCCACGTCATCCGGCAAGAACGTCAGGTCGCTCAGCGTGCCGCCAAAACGGTGCAGTTCGATCACGCCGTTCGCTGTGCCCCCGTCGCGAAGCAACGGAATCTGCACTGGCTGGTACAGTTCACTCGTCGACGTGGCGGCGACCGTGCCATTCGGCAACTCCGTGCGCTGACAAAACGCCAGGTCGGTTTCGACGGGCGACACGAACCCGCCCGGCGGCGCCTGATCCTGGGCGAGAGTGGTCAACAACTCATTGACGAAGTTGACATGCGGAGCCGCTTGGTCGACCGCGCCCTGCGGCATGGAGACCATCAACATCTGCGGCGCATGTCGCGCTTCGAAGCGCACCTGCACCGGAGTGCTTTGCCGAATTGGCGCGAGCACCTTCTCTACCTCGACCAACGGAAGGCCGACGCTGAGTGCATCGCCGCCGACGCCCGGCACGGTAATCACCGGACGAATCGGGAAGCTGCTTGCGCTCCTCCATCATTCGGAAAGCCCGGCGGCAACTGCACCGGACTCACCGCACAACCAGACAGCCAAACTCCAACCGCTACGACACTGCACCTCCACCCCCGCCGCCAACGCCCAGCCCCAAGCCCCAAGCCCCAAGCCACGTCACCCATCCCCTACCTCCGGTTGTATTGAGTTGTGAACAGCGAGCGGCTTGTACCGACCGCAATGATCCACTGTCAATCAGGCGACGCCCGACCGGCTACGTGCCTTCGTAGATCACTGGCGCAACGACGCTCATGCGCGGACGCAGCAGCTCAAACTGTGGCGGCTCGAGGTGCTGCTGTCCTTCCAACACGTCCATCAGCGCGCGCCGCGTGTCGTCACGCCACGCCGGGCCGCGCCGCACGATGGAGCTGATCTCGATCGTCGAGAGCTGCTCGACCGGCAAGCTCGCGAGCGCCTGCGTGAGCCCCTCGAAGAAGGCGTCGAACAAGACGACGCGCGCACGAGAAAATGAGCCGTTCACGCGCGTGAGCTCCAGCTGCCACGCGCCACGCCACGGCTGCGGCCACGCCGGGGTACGCGCCGCGAAGGTCACGAAGTCCACGTCAGGCGCGCGCGTTTCCAGCTCGCGCAGCACCGCGCCCACGCGCTCGAAGCTGCCCGTCAACTGCAGCTCCACGCGCTTCGCCTTGATGCGACCTGACGAGCCCACGAGCCACCACGCCGATTCATCGATGGGCGCGAGCAGGCGCAGCGTGTCCACCGTCCACGCCGGCACGGGGAACTCACGCCCGCCGAGGAAGCCCACCTCGAGCAGTTGAAAGTGCCGGGCTGCACCTTTGCGCGCGAGTTCCTGCAGCGTCGTGCCGCGCAGCGATCGCAGCGAGTGCACGCCCACCGTGTGCGGGTGCGAGAGGAAGTCAGACAACGAGGTCGCGATCGCGGCGACGTCGAGCGACTCGACCAACCGCCAAGCCGGAATGCCCGCGTCAGGCGCGCGCGTCGCCATGCGCACCTCGTACGCGAAGCCCTTGTGAAACACCGACAGCGGAGCGACCTGCGTGTCGAGCCCGTCGTGCCACGACCGCCCTGACGCATTCAGCAGCCGCTGCATGCGTTCACGCTCGCCCATCGGCAGCTCGCCGCGCGCGTGCGCGAACTGCATCGCGATGAACTCACCGCGCGGGTCACCCTGCTCTGCCAGCGCATCGGCGAACACCAGGCGCGGGCCGTCTTCGTGCGGCGCGGCGTGCACGGCGGCCAGCAGCTCGGTCGCGAGGCGCTGCTGCGGAGCGAGGCGCGCTTCAAGCCGCGCGATCAACGCGATGGCGTCGTCGGCCAGCTCCGGCTCTTCGGGCCAGCGATCGTTCCACTCGACGACGATGGGCTCGAAGATCGACACGAAGCGGCGCCCCGCCCACGGCGAGCTGTCGGGGAATGCGCGCGCGTCGCGGGGAATGCGGTCGGCAGCCTCCGCCGAGCCCCAGCGCAAGAGCAGTCGGTACGCGTTGCCCCAGAAGCGGTGACCTGCACCGGTCGGATACCGAGAGCCGGTGTCGAGCTCCAGCAGCGCGGTGGCGATGCGCGGATCAGGCCCGAAGCGCGACATGAGCACGTTGAGCCGCTCTTGCGCGTCACGCGCCTGCTTGCTCCACGGCGTCGCCAACAGTCGCGGCAACACGTCGGGCGCGTCGCTCATCGCCAGCGCGTGCCACGCCTGTTCTCGCTCGGGTTGGTTCACGCCGGGCACGGGCTCGACGTTGAGTCGCCGCGTCAGCGCAGCAGCCAGCTTCGAGAGTCGCGTCGCCGGCGCGGTCGCCCACGCTGCGCAGACCGCGCGCACCATCTCGGCGGTGTCAGGCGCGTCGACCGCGCGCTGCAGGTACTGCAACAACAGCTCGTCCTTCGTCATCGGCAGTCGAGCGGCAGCCCCAACAGCTCCCGCAGCGCCACGTGCGCGTCGTAGCCGTTCGCGCGGTGATCTCGCGCCTGGTACACGATCTTCGGGCCCTGGGCGATCACCAGCCCGTGGCTCTGCCAGCCCAGCTTCTCCGCGGCCGCCTTCGCTTCGGGCGCGAGGCTCTGCACCATGCGCACCTTCACCTGCCCGTGAAACTCGTCGGGCAAGCGGCTGACCTGCGCGCGCGTGGCGTCGCACACGCGGCAGTAACGCAGGTAGTAGTACGTGAGCTCGACGTCGTCGGCGCGCTGCGTGGGCGCGCACGCGGTGATGAACACGAAGAGCAACGGGAACCAGCGCACGCGCCGATGTTCTCACCCCTCGTCAGGCGCGAAAAGGCGTGACCGTCTCGGCGAGCGAAAGGACACTCACCGGACTCATGGCTGCCGCGAAACCGCTCCTCCCTGAAGCGCAGTTGGGCCCCGCCGAGAAGCTGCTCGACCTCGTGCTCTCCAGCTCTGCCCACCTCTGGCACAACCGCCCGGGCCTCGAGGTCGCGGGCGTGTGGCAGCCCAAGCCGAAAGCCGGCGCGCCCCGCCCGCGCGGCGCGAAGGAAGTGAAGCCCGGCCTGCACGAGGCCGCGGCGGTGCGGCTCTACGAGCGGCTGCTCGAGATCTATTCGCTCAACGTCGATCTCTTCGCGCACTTCGCGGCGTACGCGCTGAAGGAAACGGACTGGCGCGATCTCAAGGTCGCCGTTGCGGCGTTGATGCTGGTGCAGTCGCGGTCGGGCCAGCCGGTGAAGGAAGACGACGGCGAGGTCGCCTTCTACGACGACGACCTGCGCGCGCAGGGCGAAGCGATGCTGCTGTTCTACGAGAAGAAGTCGACGCGCATGATGACGCCCAAGGCGGTGCTGCGCGTGGCGCAGCTGCTCGAGAACGACCGCATCGCCGCGCTGAACCGCCGCGCGGGCTTCGGTGACGCCGCTTCAAAGAAGCCGCCGCTCGGTCGGTGGAAGCGCGCGGCGCAGCGCTGGCTCGCGTTCCGCGAGACCAACCCCGCGATGCTGAAGGGCCTGGTGAAGGCGGGCTTCAAGGAGACCATCAAGGACCTCGCGCGCAAGGCTGGCTACAAGCCGCAGAGTCAGGCGTTCTTCGAGGTGCTCGGGTGGAAGCAGAAGCAGGCCGACGGCGGCCATCGCTCGGTGGGCCTCGGCGCGCTCAAGCTCGAGAAGCAGGAGCGCTTCGACGGGCTGTCAGAGGCGGAGATCTGCGAGGCCATCGAGACGCAGCGCCTCTCGTACAAGGACGTCGTCGGCCGTCTGCCGAAGGACCTCGGGCTCACGCCCGCCATCATGGTGGCGCTGCTGCCGTCGCTGTCAGATCGCGATCTGCGCATCTTGACGCCGACGCTCGAAGAGCTGGGCCTGATGACCGACGCCGACGTGCGCGCCCGGTGGGAGAAGGCCATCGCCACCGCGACGGATCAACGCGCGCTCAACATCGCCCGGAACGTCCGCGACAGATCGGTGCGCGAGCGGCTCGAAGAGGCCGCCGACGCCGCGGCCCGCAACGCGGTGAAGGAAGCGACGGGTGAAGCCGACGTGCACGTGATGTTCCTCATCGACAAGTCGGGCTCGATGCAGGGCGCGATCGAGCAGTCGAAGGAGGCGCTCTCGCGCATTCTTTCGGGGTTCCCGCCGGAGCGCGTGCACATCGCCACGTTCGACACGATGGGGACGGTGCTGGTGCCCAAGACGCCGACGCGCGCGGCGGTGCAGCACATGCTCAAGGGCGTGCGGGCCGACGGCGGCACCGTGCACGCAGCTGGCGTGCGGGCGCTGCGCGCCGTGGGCGTCGAGGTGCCTGCCTCCGCGCGCCTGGTGGTCATGGTCGTCGGCGACGAGGCCGGTGAGACGGGCGATCAGTTCGCGAAGGTCTTCGAGCAGTGTGGGTACCGCGTGTCGGCGATGGGGCTCATCGTGTCGGTCGCTGGCGGGCGCGGCGTCACCGTGCGCGGCTGCGCGGCGCACCTCCAGGTGCCGTTCAGCGAGGTCGACGTGAAGTCGTTCGACGACCCGTACCAGGTGCCGCGCGTGCTGCGCGCGATGCTCGACGCGCCAGTGGCCGCTGCGCCCGGCGGCCGCGCTGCGTGGGTCGAGCGGGTGATGAAGACGCCGTTGCTCGCGTGAAGGAGCTCGCGTGGCCGACTACCGCAAGTACCTCGGCAAGAAAGACGAGCTGACCGCGCCGTGGCTCGGCGGCGACTTCGTACACGACGCGCAGCGCAGGCTTCGTGTCGCGGCCCGCCCCGAGCGCTTCGGTTGGTACCGCTTCGAGGTGAAGCGCCGCGTGGCGCACGTGGTGTCTGCGGCTGAGCCAGGCGAGCTGACGTCGCTTTCGGCGGTGCGCGGCCATTTCTGGAACGAGCAGCTCGTGGTGGACGGCGGGAAGGCCGTGCCGGTGTTCCTGCGACCCGAAGAAGAGCCCGCGCAGTTCGCCCCGTTGACGACGCGACGCTGGCACGACGGCTCTCTGCTCTTCCATCAGCTCGACTTCGAGAGCGAGGTCGAGGGGCAGGCGCGCGCGCTGTTGGCTGAGGGCGCCGCGTTGACCGGGCTCAAGGGCGTGCCGGCGACGTTGCGCGCGGCGTGGGTGTACGCGTTGGCGTCGCGCACCTCTCAGCGTCTCAACATCAACGCCGTGCCGGCCGAGCTGAAACCCTTCATCACGCGCATCGCGGAAGGTGGCGTGGCGGCGGCGGAAGCAGCGCTGCGCGCGCTCGAAGCAGAGCGACTGCAGGCCAACCGCGAGCTGGCGGAGCTCCGTCAGCGCCAACATGCCGAGTTGCTCCGCGACGAGGTGCACCGGGCCCGTGCCGCGCGTGGCGGCGGGCGGCAGACACTGGAGGAGCGGATCTTCTACGCGCTCGAGTCGGCGGGCGCGCAGCTGGAGTCACACCGTCGCGCTGGCGAAGGCCGCGTTGAGGTGGTGTTCCGCTTTCACTTCACGCGCTTCATCTCGATCGTCGATGAAGCCACGCTGCAGGTCATCGACTCGGGCATCTGCCTGGGCCACCCACCGCGCGACGACCTCGTCACGCTCGAGTCGCTGCCGTCGGTGATTCAAGAAGCGATGGAGACCGACGCGCTCGTCATCTTGAGGCACCCGTGAAGCGCGAGGTCTTCTTCCTCATCGGCGGCGACGGCCAGGTCTTGTGGACCGACGCGTCTGACTCGCCGCTCGCCCTGCCCGACTCGCGCGCACGCTGGGAAGCCATCTGGCAGCACCGCGACGCGCTGACCGAACTGGCGCACTCGCACCCTGTCGGGCCTGACGCGTTCTCGAACGAGGACGTCACCACCATGCACGCGCTCGATGCGGCGCTCGGTCGGCGGCTGCGGTTCTCGTTGGTGACGCCGAACGGCTACTTCGTGCGCGGCGACGGCGACGTGACGACCGAAACGACAGCTCCCGCGTGGGCAGGCGCGTTGGCTCGCTCGTCCGGGATAGAATGACGCCATGGTCGCGACCGCACGGCACCACCGCTACACGTACGCGGAGTACGTCTCGCTCGAGCAACACAGCCCGATTCGTCACGAGTTCATCGACGGCGAGATCTACGCGATGGCCGGTGGCACGCCCGAGCACGCCGCCCTCGCTGCTGTCACGCTGCGCCTCATCGGAAACCAGCTCCCAAGTGGCTGTCGCGCCTACACGTCAGACCTGCGGGTTCGCATCGACGCCAGTGATCTGACGACGTACCCGGACGGGGCCGTGGTGTGTGGCCGGGTCGCGCCAGCGACCAACGACAGTCTGGCGGCGACAAACCCCGTTGTGCTGATCGAGGTCACGAGCCCATCGACCGAAGCGTACGACCGCGGCGCCAAAGTCGATCACTACAAGCGCCTCGCTTCAGTCCGCGACATCCTCATTCTCTCGCACGACGAGCGTCACGCGACGCTCCACCACCGCGAGAACGACGGAAGCTGGAGCATCAGCTCCGCGCGAGACGGAGAGACGCTCCAGCTTCGAAGTATCGGCGCCACGCTCGAGGTCAGCGCGCTGTACGCAGACCTCGCTTGAGGCTCACAGGGCGAAGTCGGCCTTCTGTGCCTGGCTGCGCGCCGAGTCGATGAGCGCGTCGTCCATCGTCTTGGCGCCGTCCTTCGCGCGCTTCTTCAGCTCGTCGGCCACGTAGGCGTCACGCGCCGTCGACAGCTTCTGGATCTGCGCCTGCAACTGCTTGCGCTCTTCGGCCTTCTTCTCGACGAACGCGTCGCGCTCCTTCTCGTCCATCTTCTGCATCTCTGCCGGCAGCTCGGCGACCGGCACCGAGGCCATCGGCTTGCCTTCCTTCTTGGCGTCGACGAGGTCCCAGTCGCCGTTGCGGTAGTTCGCAGACGCCTTCGCCGCCGCGCGCGTCGAACCTGACGACGCCGACATGCCCATCGCGTTCTTGTCCTGCGCTTCCTGGCGCGCGACGGCCGCTTTCCCCTTCCCGCCGTAGCCGATGTACGTCTTGTTCAGCTCGCCCGAGAGGCGCGCCAGCTCGGCGTCTTGCGGCGCGTCGACGCGGGCCACCGCGCGGTTGCTGTCGATGAACAGGAAGTTGCCGTCAGCCAGCTTCGCCGCTTCAGCCCACGAGTCGGAGATGCCGGCCTGCTGCGTGCCGGCGTGAATCGTGTTCACCACGATGCCGCGGCTGATGGCTGTCTTGACCGTGTCGCGGAAGGGAATCGGGCCCTGCGTGAAAGGCTCGTTGCCCGCGATGTAGATGAGCTTCAGGTCCTTCGGGTTCTTGCTCCACTCGAGCTCGCCCAGCGAGTGCGAGATCGCCGCGCCGCAGTACTCGTTGCCGCCGTTGGTGGTGAGCTTGAAGAGCGCCTCCGACACGCGATCGAGGTCGGTGGTGAGCGGCACCAGCATCTTCACGTGGTGTTCCGCCGCGGGGATCGAGTCGTTGCCGTAGTGGTACAGCGCGAGCTCCAGCTTCGGGCGCTTGCCGTCCTTCTTGGCCGTCGCGAAGGTGTTCACGATGCGCCACAGCTGCTCGCGTGTCTGGTTGATGAGCCCGTCCATCGAGCCCGACGTGTCGAGGAGGATGGCGATCTGGATCTTCGGCTCCACTGCCGATTTCTCGACCATCGGCGCCGGGTCGGCGGGCTTGTCAGCGGCGAAGCAAGGGGCGGTCGTCAACGCCGCGGCGCACGCGGCGAGCAAGGACTTGCGGAACATGTGGGCTCTCTTTTCTCGAGCGCTCAAGTGCGCGTCGGGTTCCGGCTGAAACGGGCACCCTCGAGTTCCGATCTGTAGAATTCAAACCCCGTGTCGCTTTCGATCCGCCCACCAGAATCCGCCAATGTCGACGCGGACTTACGCACGCGCATGGAAGGCGGCGCGGAGGCCCTCGAAGACGCGCTGGCGTTGCTCGACGCCGCCACGCGGGCGGTGCGGCTGTCCGGCAGCACGCGCGCAAACGAAGAGACCACCGGCGCTCGCGGCCGATGGTCTCTGGTTCAACTCTCACTGGAGCCGCGCGCTCGAAGCGCCGCGCGCGAGCTGCTCGAAGCGACGAAGTCTCAGGCCACCTGAACGTCGTCGTTCGCCGGCACGGCCTTCTTGAGGTTCACCGAGACGAGCTTCGACACGCCGGGCTCTTCCATCGTCACGCCGTACAGCACGTCAGCGACTTCCATCGTGCGCTTGTTGTGCGTGATGAGGATGAACTGCGAGCCCTTGCTCATCTCCTTCACCATCTCGTTGTAGCGGCCGACGTTGCCTTCATCGAGCGGCGCGTCGACCTCGTCCAGCAGGCAGAACGGCGTCGGCTTGATGAGGAAGATGGCGAAGATGAGCGCCACGGCCGTGAGCGCCTTCTCACCACCCGAGAAGAGGTTCACGTTCTGCAGCTTCTTGCCCGGCGGCTGCGCGAGGATCTCCACGCCCGGCTCTTCACCCGGCGAGGTCGGCTCGGTCAGCAGCAGCGACGCGCGGCCACCGCCGAACAGGCGCGGGAACACCGCCTGGAACTTCTCGTTGACGACGTCGAACGTCTCCTTGAAGCGCTGGCGGCTCGTCTCATCGATCTTCTGGATCGCGTCGCGCAGCTGCTCGAGCGACGCCTCGAGGTCCAGCTTCTGCTTCGAGAGGAACGCGTAGCGCTCGCGGATCTCGGTGTGCTCTTCGATGGCGGTGACGTTGACCTCGCCCATGCGCTCCAGCTGCGCGCGGAGCTCGGTCAGCTTCTCTTTCGCCTCGGCCTCCAGCGGCCCGCGCTGGTGGTACTCGTGCACCGCCTCGACGAGGTTCACCTGGAAGCGCTCGCCCACCGACGCCACGAGGTGTTCGAGCTCCAGCGAGAGCTCCTTGTCCTTGAGCGCCATGGCGTTGAGGCCCTGCGAGAGGCCGTCGGCCTTGCCGCGCAGCTCGCGCAGCCCGTTCTCGTCGGCGGTCACCACCGCGGCCTTCTCGGCGTGCTCCGCCTTCTTCGTCTCGAGGCCGGCCTTCGCGGTGTCCAGGTGCGCCTGACGTTCACCGCGCTCGGTGGCGGTCTCGGCGAGGCGCTCTTCCAGCGCCGCGAGGTGCGCGGTGCCTTCGTCACGCGTGGTAGCCAGGCGGCCCGCGCGCTCGGTCAGCTCGTCGACGGCGTCAGACAGCGCGTCGACGCGCTGGCGCGCCGCTTCACCACGCTCGCTCACCGACGCGCACTTCACCTTGAGCGCGGTGACGTCGGTGGACAGCGCGGCGATCTTCGCTTCCAGCGACTCGCGCTCGACCACCAGCAGCTTCACGCGATCGTCGCGCAGCTCGCGGTCGGTCTGGCCGTGCATCACCTCACCGCGCGAAGACTCGAGCTCGTAGTCGAGCGTGCCCTTCGTGGTCTCGAGCTGATCGAGCTCGACCTGCACGCCGGCGATGCGGTCGCGCAGCTTCACGAGGCCCGAGCCCGCGGAGTGCAGGTCTTTCTCGTGGCCAGCCAGCTGCACCTCTTCGGCGTGGCTGTTCTTCTCGAGGCCCTTCAGCACGCCTTCCGACTGCCCCATCTGCTTCTGGAGCTCGTAGTGGCGGGTGATGAGCTCGTTGTAGCGCTCTTCCAGCCGCGCCACGTCGCCCTGCAGGTCGCCGATCTCACGCTTCTTCTGCAGCGCGCCCACGCCGGCGCCTTCCATGACGCCGCCGGTGATGACGCCGCCCGGGCGCACCACGTCGCCGTCCTGCGTGACGAAGGTGTACGCCGGGTGCTGCGCCGCGCACGTCTTGGCGTCGGCGAGGTCGCGCACCACGGCCACGCCGTTCAGCAGCGCGTTCACCACCGGGCGCAGCGACTCGTCGCTGACCTGCACCAGCGTGGCCGCCATGCCGACGACCTCCATCATGAAGACCGGCGCGAGCGGCTCGACGGCCTCCAGCGGCACGGGCACGAAGGTCGAGCGACCCTCTTCACCGGCCTTGAGGAACTCGACCAGCTCCCACGCGCGGTCCGGCGTCTCGACGATGACGTGCTGCAGGCGCTCGCCCAGCACGGCCTCGATGGCCTGCTCGTGCTCGGAGGGCGCGGTGACGATGTCTGACACCAGGCCGAACACGCCGGCGCTGCGGGCGTCAGGGCCGGCCTTCTGCATCACGGCGCGCACGCCGCGATCGAAGCCGTCGTAGTTCTGCGCGATCTCTTCCAGCGAGCCGAGGCGGCTGCGCTTGTCGGCGAGCTCCTCGCGCACGGCGGTCACCATCACCTCGTTCTCGGTGAAGGCCTCGCGCACCTGCGTCAGCGCGGCCTCTTCTTCACCGCGGCGCTGCGTCAGCTCGATCGACAGCTGGCGGGCCTGCTCGACGCGCTCCAGCACCTCGCGGCGCGCGGCGTCGAGCTGCTGCTCTTCTGCGCGCAGCGTCTCGAGCTCTTCGGTCAGCTTCACGCCGCGCTCGGCCAGCTCGGCCTTGCGCTGCTCGAGGCCCTGCAGCTTCGACTCGTGGTTGGCGACGCGGCGGGCGATCTCCACGAGGCCCAGGCGATCTTCTTCGAGGCGCACGGCGATCTCGGCGACCAATTCAGTCGACCGGCGCAGCTCTTCTTCTTTTACCTGCAGGCTGACTTCGTCTTCCTTGCTGGCGACGCCCATGCGGTCGAGCTCGCCCAGGCCCGCAGCCTTGTCGGCCTCCGCCTGCGTCTTGCGCTCGAGCACCTCGGCCAGCTCGGCCTCGGCCTGCGTGACGCGCGCCTTGGTAGCGGCCTGATCTTCAGTCCAGTGCGAGATGCTCTGCGCGTCGAGCTGCACCTGGCTCTCGATGGCGTAGACCTCGGCGGCCAGCGCTTCGAGCTCCGAGGCGCCCGCGGCCAGCGCGTCGCGCTTCTGCGTGATGCCCTCTTCGAGCGACTTCACCTGCTCGAACGTGGCGCGCTCGTCGGTCGAGAGCTCGGCGAGGCGGGTGGCCAGCGCGCCCTTCTCGGCCTGCAGCTCGAGCCAGCGGTGCGAGCTGTGGTGCAGCTCGATGTCGCGCATCTCGGACTTCAGGCGCTTGTACTTCTCGGCCTTCTTCGCCTGGCGCTCGACTGAATCGAGGCGGCGCTCGAGCTCCGAGACGATGTCGTTCACGCGCTGGAGGTTCTGCTGCGTGTAGTCCATCTTGCGCTCGGCGGCGCGGCGGCGGGCCTTGTACTTGGTGATGCCAGCGGCCTCTTCGATGACCGAGCGGCGATCTTCAGCGCGGGCGCTGACGAACTGACCAACGCGGCCCTGCTCGATGATCGAGTACGCGCGCGTGCCGACGCCGGTGCCGAGGAAGAGCTCGGTGATGTCCAGCAGACGGCAGGTGGTCTTGTTGATCTGGTATTCCGACTCGCCGCTGCGGAACAGGCGGCGCGTCACCGAGACCTCGGGCATGCCGGCGAGCATCTCGGGCAGCACGTCGCCGGGCTCGACCGAGAACGTCAGCGTGACCTCGGCCATCGACAGCGGGGCGTGCGTCTCCGACCCGTTGAAGATGACGTCTTCCATGCCGCGGCCGCGGAGGTTCTTGGCCGACTGCTCTCCCATCGCCCAGCGGATGGCGTCGACCACGTTCGACTTGCCACAGCCGTTGGGGCCGACGACGCCCGTGACACCCTCGTCGAAGCTGATGACGACGCGGTCCATGAACGACTTGAAGCCGGTGATGTCGAGACGCTTGATCCGCATGGGTTTTCGGCCCCTCCGAAATGCATCCGAGGCCGGTAAATCGGCCTTGGAAGAGGGTCGCCGCTTAGCACCCACACATCGTCACGAGCAAGCGTGACACTACGTCAGGTGACCATATGTTCCGGGGCCTGACCTTCTTGCCACCCGCGTCTGCAGGAATGTCAGGGCGTTGCTGTCAGCAGGCGCAGCACGATGGCCAGCCGGCCGTCCACGATGGCGGCGCAAGGCCGCGAGATGAGGCGCAAAACCGGCATCGGCGAGAAACGCGCCTCCACTTTCGTACCTTCGACCACCCGTGGCGTCTTCGACTCGTTGCTCATGGCGAACCTGGTTCAGAGCAAGTCTGACGCCACCCACATCACGGCACCTCGAGCGCCTTGAGCTGACGGCCCGCGGCACCTGGCAACGCGACCCGGAAGAGCGCCACCGAGCCAGACTTGAGCGTCTTGAGCGCCGCGGTGAGCTGGTCGCGGCTCTTGATGGGCGCGCGGTTGAGCTCGACGACCGCCATGCCGCGCGAGAGCCCTGCTTCGTCGGCCGCCGAGCCCGCCGCGACGCCGATGATGAGGGCCGAGTCTTTGGGCAGGCCGGTGCCGTCGGCGAGCCGCGGGTCCATGTCCTGGAAGGAGATGCCGATCTTGTGGGTGTCGCCTTCGGTCGGTTCAGCGCGGCGGAGCTCGCCGATGTTCTCGAGGTCGGGCCGCACGCCCAGCTTCACCTTGAGCTCCAGCGGCTTGCCGGCGCGGATGATGGCGAGCGTGATGGTGGCGTCGGGGCGCTTGAGCGCGATGGTGCGCGTCAGCCCGCTCGACGAGCTGACCCTCTCGCCGTCGATGGCCACCACCACGTCTTCTTCTTTCACCCCGCCCTTCGCCGCTGGGCTGCCCGGGTTGACCTGGGTGATGAGCGCGCCGTCGCGCTGCGGCACTGACAGCGCCTTCGCGAGCGCGGGCGTGACGTCTTGAATGCCGACGCCGAGCCAGCCGCGGGTGACGGAGCCGTTCGTCTCGAGCTGCGGGAGGAGGGCCTTGATGAGGTTCGACGGCACCGCGAAGCCGATGCCGGTGCCGGTCTGGATGATGGCGGTGTTCATGCCGATGACCTCGCCCTTGAGGTTGAAGAGCGGCCCACCGGAGTTGCCCGGGTTGATGGCGGCGTCGGTCTGGAGGAACTGATCGTACCGGCTGGCGCCGATCTGCCGATCGCTGGCCGACAAGATGCCCGCCGAGACGCTCTGCGCGAGGCCGAACGGGTTGCCGATGGCAACGACCCAGTCGCCGATGCGCATGGCCGACGAGTCGCCCAGCTTCACGGTGGGCAGCGCGTCGATCTTCCCTTTCAGCTTCACCACGGCGACGTCGGTGAGCGGGTCGCGGCCGAGCACCTCGCCGTCGAAAGACCGGCCGTCATCGAGCCGCACCTTCAGCGTCACCGCGCCGTCGACGACGTGGTTGTTGGTCAGCACCAGGCCGCGCGCGTCGATGATGAAGCCGGAGCCGGTGCCGCTGTTGAGCGGCATGTCGGGCGCCTGGCCGCCGCGGCGGCGGAAGCGCTCGAGCATCGCCTGGTTCTCTTCCGACGGCCGCTTGGCGACGTCGAGGTAGACGACGGCGCCCTTCACCGAGTCGATGAGCGGCGCCAGCGAGGGGACGAGCTGCGCCTGCGGGGCGGGCTGCTGAGCCAGCGCGACAGACGAAACAGCGAGGAGTGACGCGATGATGAAGTGGCGCATGCGAGGTCGTTGGTAACGCACCCGGCGCAACGATCAACCCACAGCGGAGATTTCCCGCATGAATGTCGGTAGTGTCGAAATTCGTCCCGCCTGAGGCCGAAGGAGCAGAAAAGAAGCCCCATGTACCGCCTGAAATGGTTGCTGCCCCTCGCGCTCGCGCTGTTCGCCTGCCCTGGCCCCATCGACGTACCCGACGGCGGTGACGGCATCGAGATCATCGTCCCCGCGGGCAAGGGCGGCACCTTCATCCGCGAGGCGTGCTCGCTCATCGTGCCCGAGGGCGCGTTCGCTGAAGAGACGCGCATCTTCGTGACGCGCACCGAGATGGGGCTGACCGACCCGCCGATGCGCAAGCGCATCAGCCACGGCTGCCGCATGTCGCCGTCGACGCTCAAGCCGTCGGCGCCGCTCACCATCTTCATGACGTGGGACGCAGGGGCGGTGCCGGCCGGCGTGTCGCCCGACAGCTTCGATCTGCGTCGGCAGTTCGGCGGCGAGGCGTACACCGCGCTGCCGGGCGTGCGCGTCAACCTCGCGAGCGACCTCAACCCCGTCGCGAACATCGAAGCGAAGACCGACAAGCCCGGCCTGTTCTGGGTGACGAGCCCGTCGGAGCCCAACATCGAGCGGCTGGAGCTGACGCCTGAAGAGGCGTCGCTGCGCGTGGGTGACACACAGCAGTTCACCGCGCGGGTGGTGTCGCCGACGGGTGAGACCATCGACACACCCATCACCTGGCGCGTCGCGCCGCCGCGCGTGGGCTCGCTCGATGACGCTGGCGTGTTCACAGCGCTCGACCCGGGCATCGCCACCATCACGGTGAGCGCGGGCATGCAGAGCGCGACGGCGAAGGTCTACGTGCAGGGCAACCCGACCGGCCCGGTGACGTTCGCGCATGAGAACCCCTTCCCCACCGGCAACGATCTCTACGGCGGCGCGTTTGGCCCGGCGGGCCTCGGCACCGTGTACGCGGGCGGCAACGGCACGGTGTTGGTGGAAGACGCGCTTGGCGCGTGGACGCGGGTCTCGTCGATTCCCTCGGTGACGCTGAAGGCCGTGGGCGGCAGCTCGCTCGAGAACGCGGCGGCCGTGGGTCAGGCCAATGGCCTCGGCGTGCTGGTTGAGTTCCACGGCGCGCAGCCGCCGACGGCGCGCACGTTCACCGCCACCCAGATCACCGATCTCTCGCAGCTGTGGTTCGACGGCACGCACGGCATGGGCGCGGGCACCGGCAACGAGCTCGTCATCTACCGCGGCGGCCAGTGGGAGACGGAGTACCACCCGTCGTTCGAGGAGATCCTCTCGGTCATCGGCGATGGCGCCGGCGGCTTCACGGTGGTGGGCGATCTGGGCTCGATCTACCAGTGGGATCCCACGCGCCGCGTGTGGGACTCGCTCTACGACACGCGCCTCGCGGTGAAGCTGGACGCCGCGAAGTTGATCGACTTCTCGACGGGCGAGGCCTGGGCGGTGGGCGGCAACCGGCTGTGGCACTTCATGGGCACCGGCTGGGTGTCGGAAGGCCTGCCCGCGACGCCCGCGTTGCTGCGCGGCACGACCGTCGGCGTGGCCGGTGGCCGCGTCATCATCGGTGGCGAGCTGCAGTTGCCGACGACCGGGCTGCTCCCCAACGGAAAGGGGCTGGTCCTGGTGCGCAGCGAAGAGGTGCCGAGCGACGGCGGCGCGCCGGGGCCGGTGTGGACGAGCGCCATTCTTCGCGGTCAGCAGATCCCCCTCGGGTTCATGTCGGAAGGTGTCACCGCGCGGCTGGTGGGCACGCTTGGCGCGGTGTGGAAG
Source organism: uncultured Archangium sp. (assembly GCA_964459885.1). Classification (GTDB taxonomy): domain Bacteria; phylum Myxococcota; class Myxococcia; order Myxococcales; family Myxococcaceae; genus Archangium_A. The sequence continues at coordinate 19,058 of CAYWON010000056.1, read as the reverse complement.
TACGACGCCACCACCGACGCGTGGACCGAGACGTCGAGCGGGTTTCAGGGCGACGTGAGCGACGTGGCGGCGACGGCGACGGACACCTTCGCGGCGGTCAACGAGTGCGTCGACATCCGCTGCACGACGAAGCGCGGCGTGGTGATGCACCGCGGCGCCAACGGGTACGAAGCGTTGGGGAGCCTGCCGACGTTGCAGCAGGTGCACGCGCTGGTGGCGCGCGCTGACAACGAGGTCATCGTCACCACCGACACCACGATCTTCGCGTGGAACGGCGCAGGCTGGAACACGGTGCCGCTCGGCACGGCGGCGGGCGCGGTGCTCGATCTCATGTGGTGCGGGAACGATCTCTGGGGCGCCGGCGAAGGCGGCACGGTGTACCGGGGCAACGCGTTCGGCATCGACAACATGGGCGGCGTGGGCAACGCGACGCTCAACTCGATCTTCTGTCGCAACAACGAGCTGTGGGTTGCGGGCACGGGCTTCATGGCCACGCGGCCGGCGAGCGGTGGTTGGGTGCTGCGGCAGTCACCGGACTTCACGCACGGCGACTGGAAGGCAGCGTGGAGCCCGGGGCCTGGTGAAGGGTTCGCGTTCGGCGACGCGCAGTTCGGCGCGTACTGGGACACCACGCAGTTGCTCGAGTCGCGGCCAGGGCCCGTCGGCATGGACGTCGCCGAAGCGATGTGGGGCGACAAGATCGACAACCTCTACATGACGGGCATCACCGTCACGCCGGGCATCTTCGGGTTCATGATGCGGTACGACGGCATCAACTGGCAGTTGGTTGATTCCGGTGCGCATCGGCGCGGGACAGCGCTGTTCGGTCTGGGTGGGAATCAGATCTGGGTGGGCACGGAAGGCGGCGGCGTGTTGAAGGCCGTCGCGCCTTGACTCTTTCGAGAGTTCGCTTCGCTCCGTCAACGGATGAGTGAACGCCGCTGGTGCCTAGAAGAAACGGGCTTTCTTCGTCGCGCTCATTCGATCCCACTGTAGGCTCGCGAGCTGTGAGTCAGATCCTCCACGAGAAAGGTCCAGTCCGGCTAGTTCAGTTGGACGACGGCAGACGGTCGGTCGAAGTGAATCTCGAGTCGCTCGGCACGCCGAAATCGTCCTACTACTCGGACTGGTACACGGGAGTTCTTCGGGATCGAATTGCCCACTTCACTTTCGGAAAAATGAGCGTGGCGCAGACGCACTTGGTAACGGTCTTGGACATTCCGATCGCACAAGTTGCGCTCTTGGGTATGTCGGAGACCATTCAAGGGACGAAATCGACCTTTCTTCAAGGGCTTGAGACGTTCGTTGAGAGCAACAAGCTTGAGCACACGCCGCCTGGGGACGCTCGGCGCCTCGTTTCGGCTGCGACGAAAGAGCACGCGGAAGCCGCGACGTTCTCGACCCTTGGGTACAACGACAATGAAGCGTCTCTGGTGTTCTATCGGATGCCGCCCACAGTGAATCTTGCGAAGCTGAAAGCTGCCGACGTGGGAAGAATTGAGATCTTCCCCGTTGTTCGTGTAGACGCCACCGCATCAATCCTGCTGGCTTTCTGCAGGGACGTTATTGCCTTCTCCAACGCGTTAGGACCAGCGTTAGACCCGAGTAACTGACCATGAACTTCGCTCAGAACTTTTTTCTATCTGAGGTTCTCGAAAACGTTCCGGAGGAGGCCCCTCTCCCCGCGATGGCGAAGCGTACCCGCTCGTCACAGCACGTGAAGTTGGCCTCCACTGCGGCGTTCGTTGCAGCCACCGCTCTTTCGGTCGGGCTGTTGACAACCGCCATCCCCGCGAACGCGCTGAACACTCGTTCAACCGAAGTCCGTGCGGAGACTGAGGCTGGATCTACTAAGGGTGAAGTGTTGGTCGTTCAAAGAACGAAGCCGAACGGACTTTTGAAAGCGGCACTGGAGATCTGGATGCGCCCTCGTTCAGAGAAGCCCGTCGACAGGGAACGAGCCTCCGCACTTCTTGACGCGATCGCTGCCAGCACGCGCGGCTGATGTGGCCATTTCGAGTGGTCGCGGACACGAATGTGTTCGTGTCCGCCGTGAACCAAGTCACGATTGACCGCGACTTGGCGAACGGGTTCCAGCGACCACCGAGTCGCGAGTTTGTCGACCGTGCCTTCGGACCAGAATTCGTTCTTCTGATGTCCATCGGCACCTACCTAGAACTGGTCGAACAGCTTGAGGAGCAAGGCGTCGCCGAGAAGCTGATTCTTGAACTCGCTGAGACACTCAAGGAACTCGCTCAGGACGTGCCGCTCCACACCAGCGTCGCCTTCTGTGCCGACCCTGACGACGACAAGTTCATCCACACCGCAATCGATGGTGGCGCCTCTCATCTAGTCTCGGCCGACAACGACGTGAAACACGGCGTCGCGGGCAGGAATCTGCCGTTCAAAACCTCTACGGTTGTGCCGTTCCTGCGAGAACTGCGTGCCGAGCTGAAAAAGCAGCTGAAAATCGTCTGACACGCAGCGTCATAGTTTCCTCAGATACCCCTCAGAGCTTCGGCAGCGGCCCCGTGTGCGAGAACGCCACCGTGCGAATCGGCAGCGCCTTCACCCGCTCCCGGATGGCGTCGATGGACTGACGCGCCTGCACCGGATCGTCGTTGAACGCCCACGGCGCAATGCGCACCGTACCGCCGGCTTCGCCCGACGCCGCGTCGCCGACGAACAACACACCCTTCACCAGGTACGCCGCGCTGCCCGCCGTGTGACCGGGCATCGAGAACACCTGCACGACCGCATCGCCGAACGTCACCGTCTCACCGTCGCGCACCACCTTCGTGACGCGCGGGCTCTTCGTGGGGTCGTTCTTCGCGAACTTCGTCAGCGGCCCCTTCGCGGCCTCGGCGCCTTCGATGACCGGCTTCTCCGTCTCCAGCGAGACGAACTCCACGCCGGGGAACGCAGCGCACCCGTTGGTGTGATCGGAGTGACCGTGCGTCAGCACCACGGCCTTCACCGTGAGCTGCTTCGCCGCCAGCTGCGCCTTCACGGCCTTGCCTTCCGGGTCTTGCCCGCAGTCGACGAGCAGCGCGTCACCGCCACCGATGGGCACGATGAACGCCTGCACGTAGCCATCGGCGACACCGGTCACACCTTCACCGAGGTCGCTCACCGGAGGCACCGGCACGAGGCCCACGAACGCGCTGCCCATGGCACCACCCGCGACGAGGAGCACCACCCCGAGCACCGCCGCGGCCACCAACACCTTCTTCTTCATCGGGAACGCCCTCAGTCGATCTGCGCGAGCTTGTTGCGCTCTTCGAGGAAGCCGCCGACCGCGTCAGCGATCGAGTCGGCCACCTTCGTCTGGTACCCGTCGTCAGCGAGCCGCTGCTCTTCTTCCGGGTGCGAGAGGAACGACGTCTCGACGAGGATCGCCGGCATCTTCGCGCCCAGCAGCACGAAGAAGAGCGCTTCCTTGGTGCCGAGGTCTTTTACGCCCTTGTAGTCGGCCGACAGGTTGCGAATGAGCGAGCGCTGCACGCGGTCGGCGAGGTGCGACGACTCGCCGGTGTTCGCCTTGGTCGCGAGGTCCGCGAGGATGTACTGGAGGTCGCCCACGCCGCGCTCGGTGGTCGCGTTCTCGCGCGCCGCCAGGCGGATCGAGTAGCGGTTCGACGACGTATTGAGCGTGTACGTCTCGATGCCGCGCATCTTGTTGCTGGGCGCCGCGTTGCAGTGCACCGAGATGAACAGATCGCCCTTCTGCCGGTTGGCGATGCGCGTGCGATCTTCCAGCTTCACGAACGTGTCGTCGTCGCGCGTCAGCACCACCTCAAGGCCCATCTCCTCGAGCCGCGCGGCGAGCTTCTTTGAGATCGCGAGCGCCACGTCTTTCTCGCGCGTGCCGCCGGGGCCGATGGCGCCCGTGTCGTGCCCACCGTGACCAGCGTCGATGATCACCCGACGCACCTTCAGCCCCAGCTGCTGCGCGAGCGAGATGTCGCTGTCGGCCTCGGCGGTCGCGAGCTTCTTGAAGCGCGACTTCGCGTCGGCGTCGGCCTTGGCCGGCACCCGCGCGCCGACACGCACGTCACGCAGGCGCTCGGCGAGCGACGCCACCACGGGCTCGTCTTCTTCGATCACGTCGTCGACGGCGGGCGTCTCGTCACGCTCGGTGAGCCGCGAAGGCTCGGGCTCAGGCCGGCTGGGCGCGGTGCGGCGCGCCTGCGCGGTGACGGGCGGCGCGTCGGTGATGCCCTCGAGATCCTGCAGCGGCTTGATGGCGCGGCGAATGGCCTCGGCCACGTCGGTGGCGGGCGCTTCGTTCTTCGCCTTCACGGCGGGCGTCTCGGCGCGCGGCGCGGGCTTCACGGCGGGCGGCGCCTTGGCGATCACCACCGGCTCAGGCTTCGGCTTCGGCGGGTCAACGCGCGCGGGCTTCGGCAGCACGGCCAACATCGCCGTGATGTCCTTCTTCATGTCGCCGGCGTTGGGCAGCGCGGCGTCCAGCACGCGGCGCGCGGCCTGCGGGTCGTTCTCGCGATCAGCGAGCAGCTTCGCCAGCTCGAAGGCCGAGTCGTCAGCCAGCTTGTGCTTCGGCCACCCGTCGAGCAGCCGGCGGTACGCGCGCTTGGCCGCCTCGCGATCGTCGTCGAGCTGCGAGATGCGCGAGAGCTCGTTGTTGAGCCGGCCGGCGTTGAACAGCGCTTCCGGCGCGCGATCGCTCTTCGGGTACTTCTTGGCGACGCTCTCGAACTTCCGCGCCACGTTCTGCCAGTGGTGTCGCAACGTGCGACGCTTGGGGTCGCCCTTCAGCTTCTCGTACGCGCTCTTCGCGTCGAGGTACGACTCGTCGGCCGACGCGGCGCGGGCGCCAGCGCTCGAGAGCAACAACACGGTGATGGCGACGGCTCTGATCATGATCACCCGCGGACAACGGCTCGCTACAGGGTTGTGAATGTGACCACGCGTCCCACACGTCGGCAAAAAAACGGCCGCTGATCATCGCGAGGAAGTTTGGGCGTCGCCTCATTCCGCGGGCATCGGTAGGCTGCAGCACCATGTCGCAGGGAAAAGGCGCACCCTCTGATCAGAAGAAGTCCGCCCCCGCTCCGGCCGCCGCGAAGCCCGCAGCGCCGGTCGACGACGCGGGCCACAACGCGCAGGTCCTCAACTCGGTGCTGACCTCGCACCAGAAAGCGACCTACGGCTCGGGCTTCGCCGACACCTCAGCCGAGCGTCGCCGCAACTCGCTGCTGGCCATGCCCGCCGCCGCGCCCGTGCGCGCGTCGTCGACCGAGCTGCCGCGCCTCACCGAGAAGTTCGACGGCACCAACGTGCCCGCCGCGCTGCAGGGCCGAGACCTCTGGAAGGCCGTGCAGGCGCCGCTGCAGAGCGCGCCCGGCAAGCGCAGCAAGGCCGAGTACGCGCAGGTGGTGCTGCAGTTCGGCGTCACCAACAATCCGCGCTACGCCGACGACGCGCCCGGCAAGGGCCGCGGTCACATCTTCGTGTGGGACGTCAGCCGCGCCATGGGCTGCGAGATCCCCCACTTCGTCGGCGCGAAAGAGCTGTCGCTGGTGCAGACCTGCGACTGGCTGCGCCACGAAGGCCCCATGCGCGGGTGGAAGCGCCTCAACGACTACGAGGTCATCGAGGCCGCCAACGCCGGCTACCTGGTGGTGGTCATGCCCAAAGACCGCGCCAACCGGCACATCGCCATCGTCGCGCCGCAGGAAGACACCAACCGGCCGCTGCTGACCGGCGTGGGCCTCACGCGCAGCAACGGCGCGCAGGCCCGCGAGCTCTTCGGCACGCAGCCGCTCGAGTGCTTCTTCCACGACTGAATCACCCGTGGCGGTACCAGCCCAGGTCCTGCGCCAGCGCTTCGTCGACGACGCGCGCCCAGCCCGGCAGTGACGGCAGCACCGCCGCCAGCACCTTCTCGCCGTTGCGCACCGGCCGACGCCGCGGCCGCCCACGCGCGGTGACGGCGTGCTTCACGTCGTCGCGAAAGTAGAAGCCCGTGAAGCGCAGCTCGTCGGGCGTGTCGGGCAGCGGTGCGTCGGGCGTAAGCCACACCAGCGCGCCCACGCGCAGCGGCTCGACTTCCCGCCGCACCGCGCGCCGCAGCTCGAAGGCCACCGCCGCCGCTCCCGCGAGCAACACGAGGCCCAGCACCGCGCTGCCCAGCCACACCCAGCCCGCCTGCTGCCGTGCCCAGGTCGCTTCCTGCGCGTGCGACGGCCGCTTCGGGTCGACCAGCAGCGTCACCGGCACGCCGGTGAACAGCTTCTCGGCCTCCACGCCGTCCACCGGCACCGAGCTCGCCGAGTGATCGCCGCCCTTCCACTGAAAGATGACCCGCAGGCGGCCGGGCGATTCCAGCCGCTTCTCGAGCGGCGGCAGCGTCACGTCGACCACCTTGCCCTGCACTTCAACGGCGTCGCGCAGGAACTCGTGCTGGCTGGCCAACGGCCGCTGCACCCACGCCACGATGGCCCAGGCCACCAGCCCGACGAGCGCGAACACCGCGGCGATGACGCCCACGCGCCGCAGCGCCCCGGGGATCTGCGTCAGCTTGACCGCGCGCGGCGGCGAAGGAATCGCCAGCTTCATGACGGCTTGAGCCGCCGCTTCCACTCGTTGATGGCGGTCAACGCTTCGAGCGGGCTCGAGGTGTCGACGCTGAAGGCCTCCAGCGCGGCCAGCACCTGCTGCTGCGCGCTGCTGGGCGCTGACTTCTTCGGCGCGCCGAACAGCCCGAGCTGCGAGTCGTCGACGGGCGCGGCGGCCGGCTTGTCTTTCTCGCCGCCGGTGGCGCGCTTGGCGAGCCGCGGGCGACCGCTCTCGTCGAACTCCCCGGCCTCGAGGTTCTTGAGCAGCTCGCGCGCGCGCGCCAGCACCTCGGGCGGCAGGCCGGCCAGCTTGGCCACCTCGATGCCGTAGCTGCGCGACGCGGCGCCGGCGACCAGCTTGCGCAGAAAGATGACCTTGCCCTGCTGCTCGCGCACCGCGATCGAGCAGTTCTTCACGCGGGGCTTCTCGCGCGCGAGGTCGGTGAGCTCGTGGTAGTGCGTGGCGAAGAGCGTGCGCGCGCCGATGCGATCGTGCAGGTGCTCCGCCACCGCCCAGGCGATCGACAGGCCGTCGAACGTGCTCGTGCCGCGGCCGATCTCGTCGAGCACCACCAGGCTGCGACGCGTCGCGTGGTGGAGGATGTTCGCCGTCTCGGTCATCTCGACCATGAAGGTCGACTGGCCGCGCGCGAGGTTGTCTGACGCGCCCACGCGGGTGAACACGCGGTCGCACAGCCCGATGCGCGCCTTCTTCGCCGCCACGAAGCAGCCCGCCTGCGCCATCACCGCGGCGATGGCCACCTGGCGCATCACCGTCGACTTACCGGCCATATTGGGGCCGGTGATGATCAGCACCTGCGCGTCGTCGCGATCGACGCGCACGTCGTTGGGAATGAACGAGTCGCCGCCCAGCGCCTTCTCGACGACCGGGTGGCGGCCGCCCTCCAGCTCCATCACCGCTGACTCATCGATGACCGGGCGCACGTAGGCCTGCTCCGACGAGACGCGCGCGAACGAGACGAGCACGTCGAGCGTCGCCACCGCGTCGGCCGCCGCGCGCAGCTGCCCCGCCCGCGCCACCACCAGCGCGCGCAGCTCTTCGAACAGCCGCTGCTCCAGCGCGATGCGCTTCTCGTCGGCGGTCAGCACCTTCTCTTCGTAGGTCTTGAGCTCTTCGGTGACGTAGCGCTCGCCGTTGGCGGTGGTCTGCTTGCGGATCCACTCCTTGGGCACGTGGGCGAGGTTCGCCTTCGTCACCTCGAGGTAGTAGCCGAACACCTTGTTGTAGCGGACCTTCAGCGAGCTGATGCCGGTGCGCTCGCGCTCGCGCGTCTCGAGCTTCAGCAGGTAGTCCTTCCCGCTGGTCGACAGCTCGATGAGCGTGTCGAGCTCCGCGTGGTACCCCTGACGAATGAAGCCACCGTCGGCCTGCACCGCGGGCGGTTCTTCCACCAGCGCGCGGCGCAGCGTACCGCCCAGCTCGCCCAGCGCGGCGTGCGTCAGCGGGCCCATGAGCGCCTTCAGCAACGCGCCCGAGAGCTGCCCCAGCGAGGTCGCCAGACGCGGCAGCGCGGCCAGCGATCGCCCGAGCGCGTCGAGATCGCGTGGACCGCCCGACGCCAGCGACAGCCGACCGCACAGCCGCTCGATGTCGGCGACCTCTTTCAACGTGCCCAGCAGGCCCTCGCGCAGGGCCGCACGCTCCAGCAGCTCGGCGACGGCGTCGTGCCGCGCGCCGATGGCCTGCACGTCGCACAGCGGCGCCGTCAGCCACCGCGCCAGCTTCCGCGCGCCGGGCGACGTCGCGGTGCGATCGAGCACGCCCAGCAGCGAGCCCGACCGCGCGCCGTCTTTGAGCGTCTTGACCAGCTCGAGGTTGGCGCGCGTGGCCTCGTCGATGACGAGCGACCCGCCGCGGGCCTGCAGGCTGATGCGATCGACGTGGCCGCCGCCGCTCTTCTGCGTGTCTTTGAGGTACCGCAGCGCCGCGCCCGCCGCGCCGAGCGACACGCCCGCGTCGGCGACGCCGAAGCCTTCCAGCGTCTGCACGCCGAGGTGCGTCTGCAAGAGCGCGCGACCGCGCTTCACGTCGAACGCGTCAGGCCCCAGCAGCGCCAGCGCCGGCCGCCGCGCGAAGCTGCGGAGCAGCCCTTCAACGACCGGCTCTGCGCCTTCGGGCACGAGCAGCTCACGCGGGCTGACGGCCCCCAGCTCGTCGGCGATGACGTCGGCGTCGCCGGGCTGCAGCGCGAAGAACTCACCGGTCGAGGCGTCGATGAGCGCCGCGCCCCACGGGCCTTCGTCGGCGGGCAGCACCGCGGCGAGGAAATTGTTCTCACGGGCCTCGAGCACGTCGTCGTCGAGCACCATGCCCGGCGTGATGACGCGCACCACGTCGCGCCGCACGATGCCCTTGCCCGGCGGCGTCAGCTGCTCGCACAGCGCCACCTTCTCGCCGACGCTGATCAGCTTGGCCACGTGGCGCCGCACCGCGTGGTACGGCACGCCGCACATCGGCACGCGATCGAGGCCCTTGGCGCGCGAGGTGAGCGTGATCTGCAGGATCTCCGCGGCCTTCACCGCGTCGTCGAAGAAGAGCTCGTAGAAGTCCCCCAGCCGGAAGAAGAGCAGCGCCTGCGGGTGCGCGGCCTTCACCTCCAGGTACTGCTTCATCATCGGCGTCAGGGTCGACGCGTCGACGACTTCGGGCGGTGGACTCTCAGGCGCGGCCGTCACGTCGGCGGCGTCTAGCACGGCTGATCACCGCCAGAGTCGAGCAGCAGCTCGGTCTGCGACTTCTTCGCCTCGCCCCGCCCGTCGCCCACCTCGCGGGCGCGCGGCACCTCGGCGTCGAACGCGCGCTCGACCTCTTCGAGGCGTTCCACCTTCCCCACGCGGGCCCCCAGCTCCTTCACCTTCCTCGCCAGACTCAATGCGCTCCCCTTCCCGCCCATGCGGCGCTTCGCGTCGTCGAACGCGTCGCCCGCCTGGCGCAACCGCGCCCCCACCATGTCGAGCGACGTCAGCGACGCCGACAGCTTGTCGACCATCTTCCCGGCCTCTTCGGCGATGACGAGCGCGTTCTCGGTCTGCCGCTCGCTGCGCCACACGTGGTGCACCATCTGCAACGTGGTGAGCAGCGTGGTGGGGCTGACGATGACCACGTTCTGTCGCAGCGCTTCTTCGGGCAGCTCGGGCGCGCGCGACAGCGCCGCGTGGAAGGCCGCTTCGTTCGGAACGAAGAGGAACACGAAGTCGACGGTGCGCGCCTTCGTCACCAGCCGGTATTCCTTGGCCGACAAGAGCTTCACGTGCGTGCGCAGCGAGTGCACATGCGCGGCGAGATCGTCTTCGCGCTCCTCGTCGCTCTGCGCCTTGCCCGAGGCGATGAAGGCCTGCAGCGAGCACTTGGAGTCCACGATGATGACGCGGTTGCCCGGCAGGTAGACGAGCGCGTCAGGCCGACGGCGCCGCCCGTCTTCACCGACCGAATCGACCTGCAGCTCGTACTCGCGCCCCTCGGTGAGCCCGGCCGACGACAGCAGGCTCTCGAGCACCAGCTCGCCCCAGTCGCCCTGCGCGCGGTTCTCACCCGAGAGCGCCTTCGAGAGCGCCTGGGCGTCGGCGTGCAGCCGGCTCTGGGCTTCAGCGAGCCCTTTGAGGTGCGCGAACAGCGTGGCGCGGTCGCGGTTGTCCTGGTCGAAGGTCTGCTGCACCTTCTCTTCGAAGGTCTTGAGCTTCTCGCGCACGGGCGTGAGCAGCCCTTCGAGACCCTTCTCGGACTGCTGCAGCTTCTCGTCGAGCAGCTTCTTGGACAGCGACTCGAACTCCAGCTTCATCGCCGCGCGCGTCTTGTCGGCGTCGGCCACCGCGGCCAGCGACGCCTCGGCCCGGGCCAGCGATTCGCCCAGCGCGGCCGCACGCGCGCGCGTGTCTTCCAACAGCGCCACCTGCGACTCCAGGGCCTCGCGCCGTTCCATCGCCGCGCGCAGCTCGGCTTCGCGCCGCGCGTTCAGCTCCGAGCTGTCGGCGAGCGCTGCTTCCAGCTCGTCAGCGCGGGCGGCGCCACGTTGTGCGGCGGCGAGCTCTGATTCCAGCCGCGCGGCGCGGGCTTCGACGCCCTTGAGCTCGTCGACGTCGCGCTGGAGATCCACCACCTGCTGTCGCGCCATGCGGGCCTCGGCGTCGACCCGAGCGAACTCAGCGCGCGTCGTCGCGAGCAGCCCGGCCACCTGTTCCTGACCCGAGAGCGCCGCCGACTTGGCCGCGAGCGAGGCCCTGGCGGCCGCGAGCTCCAGCTCGACCTCACGCAGCGACGCGTCAGCGCCGCGGCGGGCCACGAGCCACCCGACGATTCCCCCCAGCCCGAGCGCCAGCACGGCGAATGCGATGCCCATCGTGTCGCACCTCTACCAGACACCACCGACATGTGACCGATTCATCAACGATTCCAACAGATTGAGTCTCTCACTGGTGCGCCCGGGTTTCTCGCTGGCAGGAACGACGGTCCGCGACGCGCCCGGCCGCTGCCCGTAGAGTCCGCCGCCTTCCACACGGGGACCGCACGAGATGACGACGTCACGCTGGCTGATGCTTGGGTTGTTGGTGGGCTTCACGCTGTCCGCCTCGTGCGGAGGCCCCACTGTGCCCAACTGCTCTCCCGCGACGTGCGCGACCGGCTGCTGTGACGCGGACGGCGA
>CAYWON010000056.1:0-7737 GCA_964459885.1 uncultured Archangium sp. | reverse complement strand
GTGTGTCGCCGATGACGGGCACGGGCGGCGGCGACGGCACCGGAGGCGGCACGGCGACTGGCGGCGGCTCCACCACGGGCGGCGGCGGCTCCAGCGTCACGCCGCTGTGCACGCGCTTCACTGAGGCCACCGACGCGTTCTTCGACGGCAAGACGGAGTGCTCGTTCACCGCCGGCATGAACACGGTGCGCGTGACCAGCGACGAGTCGCCTGCGGCCCGCTGCAGCCAGGCACTGCCCAACTGCACGACTGACGATCTCACCGTGCTCGGAGACTGGGCGACCTGCATCGACGCGGCGACGGTCTGCGCGACCGGCAGCGAAGCGGCGGCGGTGGGTGCGTACTCGCAGTGCGAGATCACCGCGCAGCCCGACCTCTCAAGCGCGTGTCTGCAGGGCTTCACGACGGGGCCCACCGGCGGCGGCGCCGGAACGGGTGGCGGCTCGGCGACGGGTGGCGGTACGGCGACGGGCGGCGGCTCAGCGACGGGTGGCGGCACGGCGACGGGTGGTGGCTCGGCGACGGGTGGCGGCTCAGCGGGCGGTGGCGGTGCGGCGACGGGCGGCGGCTCGGCGACGGGCGGCGGCTCAGCGACCGGCGGCGGCTCGGCAACGGGCGGTGGTTCCGCGACTGGCGGCGGCTCGGCGACGGGCGGCGGCTCGGCGACGGGCGGCGGCACGGGCACCGGCGGCGGCTCCGGCAGCTGCGCGGGTTGTCTCTCAGGTTCGAACTGCGTCAACCCGCCGACCAACACCGCGTGCGGCAGCAACGGCGCTCAATGCGTGGCGTGCACGGGCGTCGATTCGTGCGTCGCGGGCGTCTGCGACATCGACCCGGCGTCGGTGTGGACAGTGCGGCCAGTGCGCATGGCGATCGTCGCTACCACGTGGGACACCACGTCCCCGCCCGACGTCTTCGTGGAGCTCTGGTGCCCGGCGACGGCCACGATGGTCAGCTACACGACCTCGACCGTGCAAGACGCGCAGGACGCGCAGTGGTCCGCGGGTGGCTGCAACGTGACCGCCGCCCAGCTGCTCGCGAGTGGCTTCGATTTTTCCGCCAGCGACCGCGACCTCGTGGGCAGCGAGGAGATCCAGCCGCGCACGCACGTCGCGATCACGGCCGCGGAGCTCCGCGCGGGCATGCTCAACGGCACCACGCCCGAGCTCAGCGCGGCGACGTTCCTGTTCATCAAGCAGTAGCGAGCGGAAGCCGCGGGCGATGAGCGGCTATGCTGCGACCATGCGCTCAGCGGCCTCCCAGATCACCGTTCACGGAACCGTCCGCGGCAACACCATCGACCTCGACGAAGACGTGAAGCTCGATGGGAAGCGCGTGACGGTGAAACTCATCGTTGATGACCCGGCCACGACGCCTGAAGCGCTCGCGGCCGCCTGGGCGGACTGGGTATCGGCCGGGGAACAGGGCCCGATGGCCGACGCCGGGGCCGCATTCCCGTGATCGCGCGCGGCGACATCAGGTGGTCCAGCTTCGACCGCCCGGACAAACGGCGGCCGGTGCTGGTCGTCGCAAACGCGCTGGCCCTCCCGTCACTCGCGCAGGTGGCGGTCATCCCATTGTCGACGAACGCACGGCTGCTCCCGTGGGAAGTGACGCTCACCGAGGCCGATGGTGTCCCGTCGCGCTCGGTGCTCACGCCGGAGTGGATCCGCGCGGTACCGCGCGAAGACCTCGGCGCGCGAATCGCCGGGTTGCCTGACGCGCGCTGGTCGGAGGTGCGTGAGGCCCTCCTCCGGGTGCTCGGCCTGTAGTCAGCGCGGGAACCCGTCGTCGCGCCACTTCGTGAGTCGGGCGCGGAGCTCGTCGCGCGCGCGCCGGAAGCCCTCAAGCTGCTCGTCCAAAGAGCCCGCCCCGCCCGCAGGGTCTGGCATTCCCCAGTGAAGGCGCGCCGCGTCGCCGAGGAACAACGGGCACTCTTCTTCCGCGCACAAGGTGATGACGGTGTCGACGGTGGCCGGGTCGATGGTGTCGACCGACTTGCTCGTCTGGCCCGTCGCCTCCACGCCGAGCTCCCGCAGCACCTCGAGCGCCAGCGGGTTGACACGCGACGGTCGACTGCCCGCGCTCTGCACCCGCACCGCGTCGCCGAACAGCCCGCGCGCCAGCGCTTCACCCAACTGGCTGCGCGCCGAGTTCGCGACACACAGAAACAACACGCCCCGCGGAGTCGTCATGCTAATCGTCTTATTACGATGGCTCGCTCCGCCGCCAGCACCACGTGCCCGCCCGCCGACACCTCGCCCGATCTGCGCCCCGTTGAAGGCGACGCGGCCGACGACGAGCTGGCCATGTTCGCCAAGGCGCTGGGCCACCCGGCGCGGGTGAAGATCCTCCGGCTGCTCATCAGGCGGAGCAGCTGCGTGTGCGGGGAGCTCGTCGACGAGCTGCCGCTCGCGCAGTCGACGGTCTCGCAGCACCTCAAGGTCCTCAAAGACGCCGGCCTCATCCGCGGCACCATCAGCGGTCCACGCACCTGCTACTGCCTCGAGCCCCGCACGCTGCGCCGGCTGAAGGCGCTGGTGGGCGCCATCTAATCGAAAGAAGCCGATGAAACGTCTGTCCTTCCTCGACCGCTACCTGACGCTGTGGATCTTCCTGGCCATGGGCCTGGGCGTGCTCCTGTCGGTGGTGGCGCCGGGCGTCGCGCAGGGGCTCGAGCAGCTCCGCGTGGGCACCACGTCAGTGCCGATCGCCCTCGGGCTCATCGTCATGATGTACCCGCCGCTGGCGAAGGTCCGCTACGAGGCGCTGCCGACGGTGTTCCGCGACCGCCGCGTGCTGGCGCTCTCGCTGCTGCAGAACTGGGTGGTGGGCCCGCTGCTGATGTTCGCGCTGGCGGCGATCTTCCTGCGCGACAAGCCCGACTACATGGTGGGCCTCATCCTCATCGGGCTCGCGCGGTGCATCGCCATGGTGCTGGTGTGGAACGATCTGGCCCGCGGCGACCCGGAGTACTGCGCGGGCCTGGTGGCCTTCAATTCGATCTTCCAGGTGCTCTTCTTCCCCGCGTACGCGTGGCTCTTCGGCGAGGCGCTGCCGCGCGCGCTGGGCCTGCCGACCGCGGCCATCGACATCTCGATGCGGGAGATCGCCGGCACCGTGGCGCTGTACCTGGGCGTGCCCTTCGTGGCCGGGTTCCTCACGCGCGTCGTGCTGCGGCGGCTGCGCGGCGACGACTGGTACACGACGCGGTTCCTCCCGCGCATCGGCCCACTGACGTTGGTGGCGTTGCTGGCCACCATCGTCGTCATGTTCTCGCTCAAGGGCGAGACGCTGCTGCAGCTGCCGATGGACGTGCTGCGCATCGCGCTGCCGCTGCTCATCTATTTCGTCATCATGTTCCTCGCGTCGTACCTGACGTCGCAGCGCCTCGGCGCCGACGCGGGCCAGACGACCACGCTGTCGTTCACGGCGGCGTCGAACAACTTCGAGCTGGCGATCGCCGTCGCCGTCGCCACGTTCGGCCTCGGCAGCGGGCAGGCCTTCGCCGCCGTCATCGGGCCGCTCGTCGAGGTGCCGGTGTTGATCGGCCTCGTCTCGGTCGCCAACCGGCTCCGCGCCCGGTACTTCGCGCCGCCGGCACACGCGCCAAGCACCTGAAATCAGGTCAAAAACGTACTGCCCCGTTACATTGGCAGCCCGCATCGGTCCATTGGCGGCGCGCACCGGTCCATTGGCAGCCCGCATCGGTCCATTGGCAGCCTGCACCGGTCCCATTGGCGGCCCGCACCGGTCCATTGCCAGCCCGCACCGGTCCATTGGCAGCCTGCACCGGTCCATTGGCAGCCTGCACCGGCGCCTTGGCAGCCTGCCCCGGGCGATTGGCAGGCTGCCTCGATTCAGTGGCTCACTGCTTCATCACGCGGACAAACTCGAGCGCGCGCACGTCGCGCTTCGCCAGCGCCGAGAGGATGCGCTTGGCCGAGTCCCAGTGGAGGCGCTGGTTGGCGACGGCGGCGCGCTCCTGAGTCGTCGCGACCTTGCGATCGGCGGCGGTGGCGAGGCGCTCGGCGACCTTCCCCGAGAGGCCCTGGGCGTCGGCGAGCAGCTTCTGCAGCCGGGCGGCGTCGACCCTGCGGGCGGCGAGCCGCTGCGAGATGGCCGAGAAGTCGAGCAACAGCTGCGCGTCGCGGGCGATCTCCGCGCGCATGGCCTCCTGGGTGCGCTCGCGGCGGGCCTTCTTCTTCCCGCCGTCGGTCGGCGAAGCAGGCGCGAAGGCCACCTCGACCTCCGCGGCCATGATGCGCTTGATCTGCGCGAGGCTCGCGGTGTCACCGGCCTTGGTCAGCTCCGCGCGCAGCGAGGCGACGACGTCCATGATGGCGACGTAGTCGCGCTGCACGGCGAGGAAGGCCTCCTGGGTGCGGAGCGACGCCGCCGACTTGTCCTTCGTGAGCGCGCCCTGCGTGGCGTTGAGCGACTCGGCTTCCTTGCCGTGCGCGACGATGGCCTCGAGATCCGACCGCAGGCCGCCCGCGGCCTCGTACTGCGTCAACAACTCTGCCGTGTTCAGGAGCTTCTCTGCAGCGAGGGTGCGAGCTGCGACTTCTGAATTGAACGAGCCACTACGCGCCATGACCGACCTCCGTTGTGAGTTGGACAGCGGCCGGGAGGCTGGAGCCCGCCGCCCACGGAGATCAAGGCCTCGCCGTTAAGTTGCGACGGCCGGGTCGATGTTCCACTGTCGCGGCCGTGCAGAACCTCTTCCGTCTCGACACCGTCACCTTCACGAACTACCGGCTCTTCCGCGAGCTGAGGCTCGAGCTTCACCCGACGCTGACGGTGCTCCACGCCGAGAACGCGGGCGGCAAGACGGCGGCGCTGGCGGCTGTCACGACGTTGATCGGCGCCGCGTTCCAACAGAAGCAAGGCAACCTCGAACCGTCCGACGTCTACGAGCGGATCATCGAGGACGGTTTCACGCGCACGCCTGCGCCCATGTGTCGTGTGCACGCCGACGCCCACCTGGCTGGAGCGCGCGTCGAGTGGGCGCGCCAACGCGCCGGGCCCATGGGCAAGACGAACAACGTCGAGGTGAAGAGCGTGCGCGCTCGCCTCGACGCGCTGTGGGCTGCGGACGACACAGACTGGCCGGTGGTCGCGGCGTACGGAACGCAACGGCTCCAGGGGTTGGTCAAAGACACGTCACAGAAGCGCGGCCCGACGAAGCGGGATGACGGCTACACCGACGCGCTCGATCCCCGCTCGAAGGAGAACCAACTCCTCAACTGGCTCCGACAAGCCACCACGCTCCGGCTACAGCGCGGCGCCGCGCCGCCGGAGCTCGAGGCGTTGGAGCGTGCGCTCTCGAGCGCACTCCCATCGTCCATCACAAGAGGCGTCAAGCGCGTCGCCTACGACGCGCTCCACGACGAGCCGGTGATCCAGCACGCCGACGGGGCGTTCACCCCGTGGACGAGGCTGTCGGACGGCTACCACGTGTTCCTCGGCATGGTGGCCGACGTGGCGCGCCGGTGCGTGACGCTCAACCCGCACCACGGGGCTGACGCGGCAGAACGGGCACAGGGCACCGTGGTCATCGACGAGATCGACCTCCATCTTCACCCCCGCTGGCAACGCGAGGCCCTCGCCGGTCTGCTGCGCGCCTTCCCTCGCCTGCAGTTCGTCGTCTCCACACACTCGCCGCAGGTGCTGGCATCAGTCGCGAACGATCAGGTGCGCACGCTCAGCAACGGCCGACTGATCGCGTCGGCGCCGGTGCAGGGCCGCGACAGCAACTCGATCCTCCGCGAGGCGTTCAACACCCCCATGCGCCCTGAGTCTTCGAGCGAAGAAGCGTTGCTCGAGCAGTTCAATGAAGCGCTCGAGCGAGAGCAGCTTGAGAAGGCCAGGGCGTTGCTTGAACAGCTGCGCGAGGTGTGGGGCGACCTCGCACCGGAGGTCATCGACGGCGAGACGTTGCTGCGCGCCGCAGGAGGCTGAACGTGCGGAAGATCACCAAGCACGCCCCTCCTCCCAACGGAGTGCGCTGCGGATCGTGGCAGCAGGCGACAGCCACACTTCGCGTCGATCTCGAGGCGATTCCGGAAGGAAGCGAGCGCACCGAGCGCGCGCGGAACCACTTCAAAGACCAGGTCACCGGCGATCACCGGCGCAGCTCCGTTGAGGCGTTGAGCCAGGAGCAGCACGCACTCTGCGCCTTCTGTGAGCGCCGCGTCGATCCAAGCGAAGGCTCCGACACGAAGCGCGCCTTCGTCCGGGTTGCACACTGGGTCCCCGTCAAGCACGACCCGTTCAAGGCCGTGACGTGGAGCAACCTGTTCGCGTCGTGCTCAGACCCCGACACCTGCGATGTGCATCAAGAGAGCGCCGCGCCTGGCTTCGAAACTCCGGCGGAGCGCGACTGGACCCATGAGCTCGAGTTCACTGCTTCGGGCGGGATCAAGGCCCGCGCCAACGCGCCAGCCGCGTTCTCCGAGGCCTTTCCGCCGCCGCCGTCGCCGCCGCTGCCGCCAGGCATCTGGAACCTCAACTTGGACCGGCTGACGACCGCCCGCCTCGCAGCGGTGACCGCAGAGCGGAAAGTGGTGCTGGAGCGCTCCGGCAGGGGGCCCAAAGAGCCCGTGTTGCTCGCCCGAATCGCTGAGCACGAGGCGCACCCACAGGAGTTCCAGTCGGCCGTGCTCTTCATGCTCAAGCGCTGGTTGGGCCGAGCGCCGTAGTGCGCGGCCCCTCTCCCCGCCCCTCTCCCCTCTGACGCAGGGAGAGGGAGACTCAGGTCGTCGGGAACGGGTTGCGCGACTTGAACTGGCTCTGGTGCCAGTACGGGTACGTCTTCGGCACCGCGCTCGCCGCGTCCAGCTTCGCGACCTGCTCGGCCGACAGCGACCAGCCCACCGCGCCGAGGTTCGCCTTGAGCTGCTCTTCGTTGCGCGCGCCGACGATGACGTTCGACACGCCCGGGCGACCCAGCACCCAGTTGAGCGCCACCTGCGGAATCGTCTTCCCCGTCTCTTTCGCCACCTCGTCGAGCGCGTCGACCACCTTGAACAGCTGCTCTTCAGGCACCTGCGGCCCGCCATCAGCCGTCGACTTCGAGTTGAGGCGCGACACCTCCGGCTTCGGCGCCCCGCGACGCAGCTTGCCGGTCAGCCGACCCCAGCCCAGCGGGCTCCACACCATCGTGCCCACGCCCTCGGCGAGCCCCAGCGGCATCAGCTCCCACTCAAACTCGCGGCCCACCAGCGAGTAGTACGCCTGGTGCACCACGTAGCGGTTCCACCCGTGCTTGTCGGACGTGGCGAGCGACTTCATCAGGTGCCAGCCCGAGAAGTTCGACGCGCCGATGTAGCGGACCTTCCCCGAGGTCACGAGGCTGTCCAACGTGCGCAGCGTCTCGTCGACCGGCGTCTGCGCGTCAAAGCCGTGAAGGATGAAGACGTCGAGGTAGTCCGTCTGCAGCCGCGTCAACGCGCGCTCCACAGCCCGCAGCAGGTGCCACCGCGAGCTGCCCACGTCATTCGGCGTCGGGCCCCACGTGAACGTCGCCTTGGTCGAGATGATCGCGTCGTGGCGTCGCCCTTTGAGCGCGCTGCCGAGGATCTCTTCAGACAACCCCTTCGAGTACACGTCGGCGGAGTCGAACATCGTGACGCCCGCTTCCATCGCGATGTCGACGAGGCGCCGCGCCTCCGTCGCGTCGGTCGAGCCGAAGCCCTTGAAGAAGTCACCCGCACCGCCAAACCCACCCGTGCC
>CAYWON010000055.1:34362-36242 GCA_964459885.1 uncultured Archangium sp. | reverse complement strand
AACATCTACGGCGCGGTGCTCAACGACGTCGACCTCAAGAGCAGCAAGTACGGCGACTACTATTACGGCTACGCGTACCGGTATTACGGCGAGAGCGACAAGAAGGTCGCCTGACGCTGGTGGGGAACGACTCGCATGTGTGGCATCGCAGGAGTGCTCTCGAAGCAGGGCCAGCCCGTGCCCGAAGCGACGTTGCGGGCGATGGGGCAGGCGCAGGCGCACCGCGGGCCTGACGGCGAAGGCGTGTGGGCCTCGGGCCCCGTCGGTTTCAGCCACCGGCGCCTGGCCATCATCGACCTCTCAACCGACGCCAACCAGCCGATGCTCAGCGCCGACGGTCGCGTGGCGCTCTGCTTCAACGGTGAGATCTACAACTTCCAGGAACTGCGCCAGCAGCTGATCGCCAAGGGCTTCACGTTTCGCACGAAGAGCGACACCGAGGTCATCATCGCGGCGTGGCAAGCGTGGGGCACCGCCGCTGTCGCGCGCCTCGACGGCATGTTCGCGTTCGCGCTGTGGGACGCGAGCGACCGCACGTTGTTGCTGGCCCGCGACCGCACCGGCAAGAAGCCGCTGTTCGTCTACGAAGACGATGCGCGGCTGGTGCTGGGCTCGGAGATCAAGGCGATCCTCGCGCACCCGGGGCTCGACAGGGCCATCGACCCCGCTGCGGTCCCCCAGTTTCTCTCGCATGGGTATGTGCCGACGCCAGGCACGTTCTACCGGCGCATCCGCAAGGTCGAGCCCGCCACGTGGGAACTGCACGCGCTTGGTCGACCGCACAAGGTGGGTCGCTACTGGGACTTCCCCGTTGGCCCCGAGCAGCCTGTGGGCGACGCCGCGTCGCTCGACGCCGCGTCGGCACGGGTACGTGAGCTCTTCTTTTCTGCGGTGAAGAAGCGTCTCGTCTCTGACGTGCCGCTGGGCGCGTTCTTGTCGGGCGGCATCGACAGCACGCTCGTCGTGGGCGCCATGGCGCAGATCACCGGCAAGGCCATCAAGACCTTCTCCATCGGCTTCGAGGGGCCAGCCGAGTGGGACGAGACCGCCTGGGCGGCGAAGGTGGCGCAGCGGTACCAGACCGAGCACACCGAGTTTCGCGTGAAGCCTGAGAGCTTCGATCTCGTCGAGAAGCTGGCGTGGCACTACGACGAACCGTTCGGCGACTCGTCGGCCATCCCCACCTTCATCGTGTCGAGCCTGACGCGGCAGAAGGTGACGGTGGCGCTCACCGGTGACGGCGGCGACGAGCTGTTCGCGGGGTACGCGCGCTTCGCCGCTGCGAACTTCTCCGAGTACGTGCCGCACCCGATGCGCCGTCTCGCGGCGTCGGCGCTGCGCTTTGTGCCCGACAGCGGCAACTACAAGAGCGTCCAGGCGCGGGCGCGGCGCTTCGGTGAACAGTTGGCGCGCGATCTCCCGGCGCGACTGCGCGGTTGGTCGAGCTACTTCTCGGCGGCAGACCTGCGTCAGCTGTTGCAGCCCTCGCTCTCTACGTTCGCTGGCGACGAGGCGTTGGGGTGGCGCTACGCGTCGGTCTTCCACCGCGCGCGGGCGGCCGACACGCTGAACCAGATCCTCTACGTCAATGCCACGACGTACCTCCTGGATGATCTCAACGTGAAGATGGACCGCGCTTCGATGGCGGCGAGCCTCGAAGCCCGTGCGCCGTTCCTCGACACGCAGCTGATGGACTACGTCTTCACCTTGCCCGGGCGACTCAAGCTGCGCGGCACGACGACCAAGTGGTTGCTCAAGCACGCGCTCGGCGACCTCATCCCCGACGAGATCCTCACTCGCAAGAAGATGGGCTTCGGTGTGCCGCTCGGGGCCTGGTTCCGCGGTTCGCTGCGAGGACAGGTCGACGACACGCTGCTCGC
>CAYWON010000055.1:0-34262 GCA_964459885.1 uncultured Archangium sp. | reverse complement strand
GGCGCGCAGGTGTACTCGCTTGATCTCGCGCACCGTCGCGACTTCTGGCGCGCCTTGCCGTTGCTTGGGCGGCTCGTTCATCGCGTGGCTCCCGACATTCTTCACGCGCATCTGCGCTTCGCGGAGCTGTACGCGGCGTCGATCCCCGCGCTGCGCCACACGCGTCGCGTCGCGACGTTCCACAACCTCGGGTACGACGCCGGGCCGATGTCGGCGGTCGACCACGCGACCCGGCTCTACGAGCGCGTGGTCGTTCGTCGACAGATCGACCGCTTCTTCGCGGTGAGTCACCAGTCGGCGCGGAGCTACGAGCGGCACCTGGGGCTGCCGCCCGTTGACGTCATCTACAACCCCGTCGACGTGGAGCGGGTGCGGCGGTTCGCGCAGCACAGCGGCCATCGCGACCTCGCGCAGCGCTTGAAGGCGCGCGGACCTCTGGTGGTGCAAGCCGGCAGCTTCCGACCGTTGAAGGGCCATGACGTCGCGCTGGCGGCGTTGAAGGCCTGTGCGCCCGAGCATCGCTTCGTCTGGGTCTGTGTCGGTGATGGGCCCGAACGCGCGAAGCTTTCGCGTGAGGTGGAGGCCGCGCAGCTCGGCCCGTGGGTCCATTTCACGGGAGAGGCAGACTACGACGACACGCTGGGCTGGCTGGCCGAAGCGGATGTCGTGATTCAGCCGTCGCGCGCAGAGGGTGTACCGCTGGTGTTGTTGGAAGCGATGGCGCTCGAGCGACCTGTCGTCGCCACGCGGGTGGGAGGCATCCCCGAGGTCGTGACCGACGGCGACACCGCGCTGCTGGTTCTTCCTGAAGACGCTGTCGGGCTGCGCGACGCTGTGCTCTCGAGCGTGCAGCCCACCGAAGCGACGGCGGCTCGGGTGGCGCGGGCTCGTGAGGTGGTCGACACGAAGTACGACGCGCCGCTCATTGCGCGTCAGTGGCTGAACGCATACGCCGGGGTTCTCTCCGCCGCGTGAGCCGACGGACGGAGGTTCGTCTCCTGATGAAGATCCTCCAGGTCATCGATTCCCTCGGACGTGGTGGCGCTGAGCGCGTGGTCGTCGCGCTTTCGCAGGGGCTCGCACGTACGCACGAGGTGCAGCTCGCGTGTCTCTACGACGAAGTCGACCTCGCGTCGGAACTGCGCGCTGGCGGCGTCCCGGTTCACGTCCTGGATGTACGCCCGCGGCGAAACATCGCGCTCGCGAGTTGGCGGTTGCGCGCGTTGGCGCGCGCATGGCGTCCAGACGTCGTTCATGCCCATCTGCTCGATGCGACGTTGGCGGTGGCGACCGCACGACTTGCAGGCGCGAAGCGGGTCGCCACGTTTCACAACCTCGGCCTCGCTGGTGGCGCAGTCGGTGGAGGTCGCACTCGCCTCGTGCGTGCCGGCCTCACAGCCCTCGTGCGTCGCTTCGACGTGGTGACCGCCGTGAGCGACGCCGCTGCTGCTGCGTACGCGCGTGAGCTGTGGCTGCCGGGTGCGCCAGTCGTCGTGAACAACCCCGTCGATCTCGAACGACTTGACGCCATCGCACCGGCCACGCGCGCGGAAGCGAAGGGACAGCTGACGCCAGGCGACGTGAGGCCTCTGGTCGTGTGCGTCGCGAAGCTGACGTGGGAGAAGGACCACCGGACGCTCTTGTCGGCGCTCGCGGCGCTCCCTGCAGATTCGCGACCTCGCGTCGTGATGTTGGGCGACGGTCCCCTCCGCGGTGAACTCGCGGCTGTGACCCACGCGCTGAAGCTCACGTCTTCCGTTGATTGGTTGGGCGCTCGCGAGGCACGCGAGGTGTACGCGTGGCTCCGCGCGGCGGACGTCGCGGTGCTTTCGTCGGTGTCAGAAGGCCAGCCTGTCTCGGTGCTCGAAGCGATGGCGCTGCAAACCCCCATGGTCGCGACGGGTGTCGGAGGCGTCCCGGAGCTGCTCGACGCTGGTCGCGGGTGGCTTGTCGCCGCGTCGGACTCCGGTGCTTTGGCGATCACGTTGCGCGAAGCGCTCGGAGCGGAGCACGAGCGAACGCAGAGGGCTTCTCGTGCGCGCGCGTTCATTGAACACGAGTTCTCTCTGGCGGCCATCGTGCCTGAATGGGAAGAACTGTTCCGGTCGTCGTGACGAAGCTCCGGGGCTGTCGATGCGCTGCACGAAACGGGGAACACATGAACGTCTGGGCCGCAGTGACCAATCTCCCGAACCTGGCGTCGCAGCGGTCTGCCGCTGCCGCGGTCTCGGCTGTGCTCTCAGTGCAGCGCATGTCGCGCTGTTTCGTGTGGCGAGACGACGACGGCGATTGGTTGACCTGGCAGCGTGAGCTGAAGCTCTACAGCCCCACGCCCAACACGAAGCGCTTTCGCGACGTTCTCTCAGAACCGCTCGACCTGTGGTGCCGTGGCCGAGCGATTCGGAGTGGCGGGACAGTCGTAGACGTTGGCGCTGGCGTCGGAGACGACCTCGTCGCCTTCTCTCGCATGGTGGGGCCAGGAGGGCGCGTCATCGCGATCGAGGCGCACCCGGTCACGTTCCGATGCCTGCAGAAAACGATCCGGGCGAACGCGCTGTCCAACGTCACCGCGGTCCAGGTCGCGGTCGGAGAAGGTGATGGCACGGTGCTCATCGACGACGGCGAAAGCCATCTGTCGTCGCGCGTTGGCGCGCGGGGGACTTCAGTGCCGCAGCGCTCGTTGGACGCCCTGCTCGCTGAGCTGGGCGTGACGCAGGTCGATCTCCTGAAGGTGAACATCGAAGGGGCAGAGTGGCCCGCGCTTCGAGGAATGAGACGAACTTTCGCGTCTGTGACTGAACTCGTTGTGTCGTGCCACGACTTCATCGCTGACGCTGGCGGACCGTCTGAGTTGAGGACGTTCGCTGCGGTGACGGGGTTCCTGCGCGCGGAAGGGTTTCAGATCGAGACTCGTTCAGAGGACCCGCGTCCGTGGGTCCGCTACTACTGCTATGCACGCGCTGGCTCGGCTGTGAGTCCCTGAACGCTCACTGACTCCGCCGTCGTAGCGACCGCAGCACATCGCGGGCGAAGCGAGGCGCCGCGGCACGTGCGATCAGCACGTACGGCTGGCGTCTCAGCGGCTCATTCAGCAACGCGCGCAACGACCAGGCGATGGCGCCAAGACGTTCGTCGGCGTTGGACCGGTTGACCGCCCTTCGCAGTGCATTCGCTGCGCGAAGCTGACGCTCGCTCATGCCGGCATCGAGCGCGTACGTGCGGTGCTTCTCGAGAATCGTGTCGTAGTCGGGCTCAAGCCGGCGGAAGTTGCGGTTCGTCCCCTGCGCGTGCGTGCGGTAGTTCGCTCCCGGCTGAAATTCGTAGGCCAGTCGACCGGCGCGCAGCAGTCGAAGTGTCACGTCGAGGTCCTCGAGCCGGAGTGCCTCGTCGAAGGCCCCGACAGAGAGCAACGCCGTACGGCGGAACAGGCCGCTCTGGATGAACGCCGAACTTCGCCCGAGGAGCACAGCTTCGAAGCTCATCTCGTGGACCTCCGCGGATGCGGAGACGTTCTGTTCTCTGGTGATGCTGCGATCCACGCGCAGCGCCTTCCCATCTTCCGAAAGAATGACCATGTCCGCGTAGATGGCCGCGAACTCTGGATGCCGTTCGAGGAAGGCGGTTTGCCGCGCGAGCTTCTCGGGGGGCACGGTGTCGTCCGACGCCAGGAACATCACGTACTTCCCCTGCGCGATCGACAGACCTTCGTTCAGCGTCGCGCAGAGCCCGCGGTTCTCGGTGTGCTGGACGAGGACCTTCTTGAACGGCAGGTCTCGGGCCGCTTCGCTGGCGCAGGCGAAGGTCTCGTCTGTCGACTTGTCGTCGATGATGATGAGCTCGTACGGCACCGTTGATTGCGCCGCGATGCTCTCGATGGTGTGGCGAATGTACCTGGCGTGGTTGTACGCGGGCACGATGACGGAGACAGTGGTGTCGGTCATGAGGGGTCTTTCGGTGGGGGCACGCTGCGCGCGATGGACCGCTGAGCGAAGCGAGCGGTCAGCAGGCTGAGCGCCCCGGCGCGCCACACCCACAGTCCGCTCACGAGCGTGGCGATGACCTGCACGACCACTCCGCCATCCGTGGCGGCAGCGGTGACCAGCGCGGCCGTGCTCGCCGCAGCGATGAGCAGGTGCGCGTTCTGGACAGCAACCCCAAGGCTGAGTCTGGCCGCCGTGGCCGTCATCGCGAGGTAGAGGACATACGTGGCTACGTAGGCTTGGCCCACGCCGACAAGCCCGTATCGAGGCACCAGCAGCCAGGACAGCCCGGCGAACACAGCGGCGACCGTGAACTCTGTGGTCAGGAACGTGCGGAGCTTTCCCCGGTACAGAAGTGGGCCGGCGTACGCCCACGCGAAGCACTTCGCGACATCACCGGCCAACTGCCAGCGAAGCGTCTCAGCCGCCGGGTCGAAGCTGCGCGAGTAGAGGATTTGGATGCCGATGCCGCAGAACGCAGAGGCCAGGAACACCACTGGCGGCGCGAAGCGCGCCACGAAGCTCGCGGTGGAATCAACTTCACGCTGGAGCTCCTCGGTGTTGCGCGCCTTCGCGAACCGCGGGAACGCAAAGTTGGCGATACCTGAGAGCAACATCGAGAGGTACATGGACGCGATCGCCCACGCAGCCTGAAACTGGCCGTTCAACGCGGCGCCGCCGGTCAGCTCAAGCCTCCACCGGATCGCGTAGAGGGCGCCTTGCAGGGCCACGCCGGCGACCAGCGAAGTCGCGCCCAGAGACAACGCTCGTCGCAAGTAGCTCCGCTGAGGTGAGAGGTCGGCGCGCCGGGCGGGCCAGAACCCAGACCGTTTTGCGGTCGCGAAGTGCCACGGCAGCACCATCGCAGCGGCCGCCGCGGCGGCGACGAGTTGTCCGGTGACCCCGAAGCGCCAGGTGCACACCACACTGCCGACAGTGGTCACGATGACGGTCAGCAATTGCAGCCTTGTCGTGGCGCGCAGCTGCCCTCGAAACACCAGCGTCTGCGTGGCGACATTGGCGAGCGCTGTCAGCACCAGACCCGTCGCTGCAATGAGCACGAGAGGTCGAGCGGCGAGGTGCCAGTCGCGTGGAAGGAAGACCGGCGCAGCCATCCCCACGAGCAGGGTCAGAATCGAGCCGGTGACCGCCGTCCAGGTCAGCGCGGCGCCAGCGATCCGCGGAGCTTCCGACTCGCCCTCGCTCGCGAGAGACTGGGCAAGCGCGGGACCCGCAAAGGCTGCCAGCGGAACGAGCGCCAACGTGGCGACCTGCTGAACCTCCGCGACGATGCCCACGCCAGCTGGTCCCAGGAAGACGGCGGCCGCCTTGGAGCGAACGACGGCCGCAAACACGTTGGCGAGGGACACCATGGCGCCGAGCCCGGCTGCGCGCTCGATGCTGACCGTCGGCTCCGCGGGACGCGAGTTGTCGTCGGGCTGCGGCCCCTCGGTAGTCACAGAGCCCGCCCTAGCACTCACGCCTGCGCTTCTCCGCCTTGAAGTCGCGTGGCAGCCGTGGGATCGAGTGCGCCGTGAAGCGTTGGCTGCTCTATCTCACGGCTGACGGGTTGCTGGAGCCGCTCGGCCATTCGCAGGTCGTTCGCGTCGTGGAGGCGCTCGCGAGGCGCGGTTGGCCCTATCGCATTCACTCACTGGAGAAGCCCGGAGACCTCGCGGACGAGCACCGTGTTCGAGGGCTTCGCGAACGGCTCGCCGCGGCGGGCGTCTCGTGGTCGTTTGACGTCTACGACATGGCGGGCAGCGCGGGGGCGGCGATGCGCAACGAGCAGGCACTTGTGCGCGCGGCAGTGCACGCGAAGGACGTTGGCGGCGTTCACGCTCGCGCCTATCACGGCGCGGTCGCGGCGTTGGCGAGGTGGTTTACGCGGGGAACGCCGTATGTGTTCGATGCGCGCTCGTACTGGTTCGACGAGCGCATTGAAGAAGGTCGGTGGTTCACGTCGCCGGTCCGCGTTGGGCTCGCGCGTGGCGTCGAGCATCAGTTGTTCGCGCGCGCAGCGGGCGTCGTCACGCTCACAGAGCTTCAGGCTGACGACGTGAGACGCGGTCGTTTCGGTGCGTCTCGCCATCGCGCCGTCGCGTGCATCACCACTTGCGCAGACTTCGATGATTTCCGTCGCCGCGAGCATCTGCCGGGGGTGCCTGCTGAGATCCTGCGCCGGTTGTCTGGGAAGCGCGTTGTCGGCGTCGTCGGTTCAATCAACCGGTCGTACCTGGTCGACGAGACGCTCACCCTGTGCGCAGCAGTGCTCGCGCGCGACCCGTCGTTTCATCTGCTCGTGCTGAGCGGGCAGGCCGCCGAGTACGAGCGGAGGCTCAACGCGCTTGGTGTGGAGCCGTCTCGCTTCACGCTGACGCGCGCCAAGCATGAGGCCATGCCGGAGTGGTTGTCGTTGCTGGAGTGGGGGATGTTGTTGCTGAACCCCGCCAGCGCAGCAAAGCGAGCGTCGATGCCGACGAAGCTGGCAGAGTTCTTCGCTTGTGGGGTTCGCCCGGTGCAGTTCGGTTGTAACGCTGAAGTCTCCGACTGGGTACGAACGGCACAGTCCGGTCTGGTCCTCGATGCGGTGACGTCTTCTGCGCTCTCCGCGGCGGCAGCGCAGATTGTCGAGTCGCGTGGCGCCGACGCTGTCCTCGCTCGGGCTCGCGAGATCGCTCAGCCCCACTTCTCTCTTGAGGCTGGGCTCTCAAAATACGCCGGTGTGTTGGAGGCGACCTTCGGCGACCTACGCACTCACACTGCCACGTCAGCCAAGAACGCGTCGTAGTCGCGATAGTAGTCGGCCTCGTCGTAGCGGTGTGAGGCCATGACAGTGCACACGGCACCCGACGAGAAGTTGACGAGCTCACGCCAGATCATGTTCGTGACGTACAGCCCCTGGTAGCTCCTGTTGAGCGTGAACGTCTGCTTGTGGACGCCGTCGTCCAGAATGACGTCGAAGCTGCCGGACATCGCGACGATCAACTGCTGCAGCTGCTTGTGCGCGTGGCCTCCGCGAGACTCGCCGCCGGGAACGTCGTACAGGTAGTAGACGCGCGCGATGTCGAACGGGAGGTGCCGGCCCCCTTCGATGAACGTGAGGTTGCCCCGCGGGTCGGAGATCTTCGGGAGCTGAATCAACCGACAGTCTGCGACGCTCATGAACGTTGCCGAGCGGGGATTCCGACGACTGTTGCACCAGCTGGCACGTCGCGCGTGACCACGGATCCTGCACCGACGGTCGCGGCAGCGCCGATTTCCGTGCTCGGCAGCAGCGTCGCCCCCGCACCGATGACCGCCCCCATCCGCAGTGTGGGGCCTTTGGTGCGTTGATCGTCGTACCCGTCGCGCGCCATCGCGTTGTCGTTGGCGCTGGCGACGTGGGTGCTCACGAAGACGTCGTCCTCGATGACCATGTTTCCCGTCATGTGCGACGCGTCCATGATCTTCACCCGATTTCCGACGCGTACGTTGTAGTTCAGCGAGACGTGTCGACTGATGATGCATCGGTCTCCGATGACGCACTGCTCGCGTATCGACGCAGAGTCACCGATGAGGCAGTGGGAGCCGATCTTCACGTCGAAGTAGAGCACCGCATGGGGCCCGATCGAGCAGTTGTCGCCGATCGAAATGTGGCGGTCGAACTCGATCTTCCGCGCTGTCGCGCCTGCTCCCTTTGGCTCTTTCCCGAGTACAGCGCCGTGGAACACCTCGGTGTTCGCCCCGAGCGTCACGCCTCCAGCGATGAACGCCCCCGGATGAATGCGACACCCCGGGCCGATGCTCGCGCCACTTCGGATGACGGCGAACTCCATCACCTCGATCCCGGCGTCGGGCGGGAGTTCGATCTCTACGACCGCAGACTTGCTGATTCTGTTGGCCGAGTTCACAGTCTCTCCTTCTGGTTGAAGCGCGACTCTATGACTCCCAACGACGCCGACGTAGTGCCGTTTCTATCGCTCAGGCAGGCAACCGACGAACTCCGGACGGAACTCGATGCCGCCATTGCCCGGGTTCTCGGCTCTGGCCACTACATCGGTGGTCCTGAGGTGGAAGCGTTCGAGGCCGAGTTCGCCGCCTTCGTGGGTGCCAGGCACTGCATTGGCGTCGCGAATGGCCTGGACGCGATCACGATGTCGTTGGTCGCGCACGGACTCAGGCCCGGCGACGACGTGCTCGTGCCGTCGAACACGTTCATCGCGACCTGGCTCGCGGCGACGCACGCGGGCGCGACGCCAGTGCCGGTGGAGCCGGACTTCTCTACGCACCTCGTGACCGCAGAATCGCTCGAGCGCGCGTTGACGCCGCGCACGCGTGCGCTCCTGCCAGTTCACCTCTACGGGCTGCCCGTCGACGTCGACGCCATCAAGCAGGTGGCAGCTCGGCGCGGCCTGATTCTCGTGGAGGACGCCGCGCAGGCACACGGCGCCGAACTTCGAGGTCAACGCGTGGGCAGCCATGGAACCACGGCGACGTGGAGTTTCTACCCCGGCAAGAACCTCGGTGCGTTGGGCGACGGCGGGGCCGTCACGACCAACGACGACGCCATCGCGGAACGGCTGCGCCGCTTGCGCAACTACGGCTCGACGGTGAAGTACGTGCACGACGAGGTCGGGTTCAACTCGCGTCTCGACCCGCTGCAGGCCGCGGTGCTCCGCGTGAAGCTCAAGCATCTTGACGAGTGGAACGCCCGGAGGCGCGCCATCGCAGCGCTCTACCTCCGCGAGCTCGCCCAGGTGTCCGAGCTCGCGTTGCCCGTTGTGCCGGCCGGCCACCAATCGTCGTGGCATCTCTTCGTCGTGCGCACCGACCGTCGCGATGCACTGCGCGCGCACCTCGAGAGGGAGAACATCAGCACCATCATTCACTACCCAATCCCACCGCATCTGCAGCAGGCCTACGCCGGGGCTGGGTTGGATGGGACGCAACTCGCGGCGACGGAGTTGGCCGCGCGTGAGGTGTTGAGCCTCCCCATAGGCCCGCATCTCTCGATGGATGACGCGGCACGGGTCGTAGACGCCGTGCGCCGGTTCTTCCGCTGAGCGCACGACTCGGACTACGACGCCTTCATGGGCCTCGCCGTCGTCGGTTCTGGCTCTATCGGTTTCGTCGCAGGCCCTGCATCGCCGACTCGGGCAACGACGTCACCTGCGTCGAGATCGACCAGAAGAAGGTCGACGTCCTCAACGCCGGTCGTGACGTACCTCGCGAAGCTGTCGCACCTGGTGCGCGGTCACGTGCTGTGGACTGTGCCAACGAACTCGGCGCGGTCTTTGCTGCGAAGTGGCTGGTTAAGCGCCCCCGTTTTCAAGACGCCGAGGCGTACTCGGCTCACGAGTTTGTCGACCAGGTGCGCGGCCACACCTGGAACGTCGCACGCCGTGACCACAAGGGTTTTGACTACCGCGCGTTGCTCGTCGACGTCGCGAGCTACTTCGACGTGGGCGCGGTCGTGAGCATCCCTTTCCGTCACGCGCCGCTCGCCGCTGCTTTTCGGCGTCGGCATCGTCGCTCGGAGCAAGAGCCATCCGAGCTGAGCCGACGCACTCGTTGGATCGCAGGCGCGCAGAACCAGGCTCTTCAGGCCCTTACGCTGCGTTGCAGGGCGAACCAGAGGCTCGCGCCTGGCAGCGGCAAGTGCCTGAGCAAAGGCTCGAGGCGGCGCTCGACGTGGCTGGCCAGCAGCAGCGACGCGTTCACCGGCGGGCTTGGCACCGAGAGGTTCTCGGCCAGCACGGCGTCGGCCGGGCGCGACCGCTCCAGCCAGCGGCGCTGCGCCCATGTCATCGGCACCAGGTGCCGGTTGAAGTCGACCACCTCCAGGAGCCGCGCGCCGCGCACCTCGTTCAGCGCGGACGTCAGCGTCTCGCGCGAGTAGCGCCGCTTGTGGCCGGACACCTCATCGACGCGGCTCCACAACGCCATCAGCGCTGGCACTGTGCCCACCAGCAACCCACCCGGGCGCAGTAACTCGAGCGCTTGTTCCAGCACCGGCCCGGGCGAGTCCAGGTGCTCGATGACGTCGAAGAACGCCGCGCCATCGAAGCCGCCCGCTGGCACCGGCGCCGGCCCGCGCGAGAGGTCGTGCGCGATGAACTCGGCCGTCGGCGTACGCCGGGCCGCCTCTGTCAGCCGCGCCACGTGCCCGTCGACGCCGATGACCTGGAACCCTGCGGCAGCCAACGCCTTGACGACCACGCCACCGCCGCAGCCCAGCTCGATGACGCGCGGCCCGCAGCCCAGCGCCTGCAGGCGCTCGACGATGAGCTGGTTCCGCGCCCGGTGCCAGAAGTGGCCGTCTTCGGCGCGCGACAGCGCCGCGAGCGCCGCTGTGTCATCGACCCGGTAGTCGGCGTGGTCCGCCGCGAGCGTAGAAGAGACGCGCAGATTCGACGGGAGTGCCGGAGCCATGCGGGACGACCTAGCAGCCGTTCTCGCGGTGTCCACCGCGCAAAACGGGGCAGACTCCTGCCCGCATGAAGCTCGAGCCGGGTGAACAGATCAGCGTGGGGGGCAGCAGCCTGCTGGTGCGGCGCGAGCCGTGGGACTGTGCGCAGCTCGGCCTCGAGGCCGCGAAGCTGGAGCGCCTGACTTTCCGCGATGAGCTCGAGGGGCGTGAGGCGCTGAGCGCCGCGTTGACGCTGGCACAGGGGCGCTTTCGTCACCTCGCGGCGCGCGTCGACACCAACGACCGTCTGACCTCCGGCGTGTTGCAAACCGGCGCCTTCCGGCTCGTCGACTGCGTGGTGCACCTGTCGTTGTCGCTGCAGCGCGATGTGGCGCCGACAGCGGTGCCGGGTTTCCAGCTGCGCGTCGCCGTCGCCGAAGACGCGGCGGCCATGGCGGCGCTGGCGGCCGACGCCTTCAGCGATCCGTCGGCCAGCTTCAACCGCTACCTCAACGACCCCGGCTTCACGACCGCGCAGGTGCGTCGCGTCTACGACACGTGGGGCCGCACCTCGGTGGGTGGCGCGGCGGCCGACTCCAGCCTCGTCGTCTACGAAGGCGACGCGTTGGTGGCCTTCCTCACGCTGAAGCACGCCGACGCTGCCGGGGTCGCGCGCGTGCCCCTCAACGCGGTGGCTGCGCGCGTGCGCGGGCGCGGGCTCTACCGCTGGTTGGTGATGGCTGCTGCGGCGCAGCTTCGGGCCAGCGGCGCAAGCCGGCTCGACGTCACCACGCAGCTCCAGCAGCTGGCCGTGCAGCGCACCTGGTGGCAGCTCGGAGCCGTGCAGACCGGCAGCGCGTACTCATTTCACCGGTGGGTCGACGGGCCGGTCGGCGTCGGCAACGCTGGTTGAGCGAACCCAGTTGAGCCCGCGCGCGTTCAGCTCGACGTAGATGAAGCCCACGTAGGCCGCGACGATGGCCAGGAAGACGAAGAGCGTCCCGAAGAGGAACGTGGTGGCGAGGAAGAGCGAGAGCCAGCCCGGCGGCGCTTCGCGCGCGGCCAACACCCGCCCCAGCTGCACCGCGCCCAGCAGAAACGCCGCCACCGCCACCACCAGCGACCCCACGCTTGCGAGCTGCAGGGGGATGATCGTCAGCAGCGTCAGGTGCGACACCCACAGGCGAATCAGCTTCCACAGCGTGTAGGTGCTGAGGCCATCGCTGCGCGTGCGCTGCTCGACCTCGATCTGGGAGATGCGGCGCGTGGAGCGCCACAACAGCGCGTCGATGTACGGCGTCGAGTTGCCAGCGCCGGCGACGGCCCTCGCCAACGCCCCGCGAATGGCGCGCACGTTGGTTAGCGCGATGCCCTGGTGGTTGCCCAGCGTGTGCTTCGTCATCCACCGGTTGATGCGGCTCGCCAGCTTGCGGAAGCCAGACTGCTCGGTGGTGCGGAAGGCGCCGTAGACGACGTCGTGCCCTGCGGTCAGGAGATGCTCCGCGACGGCGCGCGCGGCGGCCGGCGGGTTCTGCCCGTCGTCGTCGACGGTGACGACGCAGTCCCCACGCGTGCGCGCGAAGCCCTGCAGCGTCGCGTAGTGCTGGCCGCGGTTGGTGCCCAGCTCCACGAAGCGCACCCGCGGGTCGGCCGCCGCCATGCGCTCGAGCACCGGCTGCAGCTCGTCGGGCGAGCCGTCGTTCACCAGCACGAATTCCAGCGGGCACCAGTCACCGAGCGCCTGGCTCAGCTCGGCGACGGTCTTCTCGATGTACGCCGCCGACCGGTAGCAGGGGATGACGAGAGACAGCAGCTCAGGCCTTGCCATGGAAGAAGTCTTGCGCGCGGCTGATAACGCGCTGCTGTTCGTCGTCGGTGAGGTTGAAGAAGAGCGGGAGCCGCACGAGGCAGTCAGACAGCCGCTCGGTCATTGGCAGGGGACGCCCGTCGTGGAAGCGCGCGCCCATCGGCGAGGTGTGCAGCGAGACGTAGTGGAACGGCGTCATGATGCCGGCGCCGCGCATGTGCTCGATGAACGCGGCGCGCTCGGCGCCGTTGCGCAGCACCAGCCCGAACAGGTGCTGGTTCGACCGGACGCGCGGGCTGCCGCGCACGATGTGCACGCCCAGCGGCGTCACCACTGGTCGTAGGGCCGCGTCGTAGCGCTCCCACAATTGGCGGCGGCGCGCCTGAATGCGCTCCAGCTCGACCAGCTGCGTCCACAAGTACGCGGCGTTGAGGTCTGACAGCACGTAGCTCGAGCCCTCGTCGACCCACGTGTACTTGTCGACGATGCCGTTGAGAAAGCGCCGGCGGTTGGTGCCCTTGTCGCGCAGGTACTCCGCGCGCTCGACCAACCGCGCGTCGTTCAAGATGAGCGCCCCGCCTTCACCGGCGCCCACGTTCTTGGTCTCGTGAAACGACAGCGCGCCCATCGCGCCCAGCGTGCCCAGGGGCTTACCGTCGAATGTGGAGGTGAGCGCCTGCGCGGCGTCTTCGACGACGGGCACGGTGCCTGCGGCCTTCAACAGCGCTTCGAAGTCGCCGCACTCACCCGCGTAGTGCACCGCCACGATGACCTTGGTGCGAGGGGTGATGGCTCGCGCCACTTCTTCGGGCGTGAGGTTGCCGTTCACGTCGCAATCGACGAACACGGGCTTCGCGCCGCGCAAGATGAAGGCGTTGGCGGACGAGACGAAGGTGAAGGACGGCACGATGAACTCGTCGCCCGGCTGGAGCCCCAGCAACAGCCCCATCATCTCGAGTGCGTGCGTACAGGAGCTGACCAGCAGCGTCTTGCGGCCCAGCGTCTTTTCGAGGAGCGCCTCGCACTGCTTGCCGAACGGCCCGCCGCCCGCGGTGTGCGCGTTGAGGTGAATGGCCTGGGCCAGGGCGTCGAGGGCCGTGCCCAGGTGCACCGGCTTGTTGAAGGGGATCTTCGGCTCCGCCATGCGCGGGCTCGTAGCACAGGGCGCAACGAAGCTGGCATCGACGTCCTCAAGTCGGCCCTGGCGCGGTGCTACACATCGGGCATGCGCATTGCTGTCGTCGGTTCAGGCTACGTCGGTCTTGTCGCAGGCACCTGCTTCGCCGACTCGGGCAACGACGTCACCTGCGTCGACATCGACCAGAAGAAGGTCGACGCCCTCAACGCCGGTCGCATTCCCATCTACGAGCCCGGGCTCGAAGAGCTCGTCACCAAGAACGCGCGCGAGCAGCGCCTCACCTTCACCACCGACCTCGCGTCCGCCGTCGCCAACAGCCAGGTCGTCTTCATCGCTGTCGGCACGCCCGAGGGCGAGACGGGTGACGCCGACCTCCAGTACGTGCTGGCCGCCGCCGCCGCCATCGGCCGGGCGCTCACCGGCTACACCGTCGTCGTCGACAAGAGCACCGTGCCCGTCGGCACCGCCGACCTCGTGCGCGCCGCCATCGCCAACGAGACCACGCACCCGTTCGACGTCGTCTCGAACCCCGAGTTCTTGAAAGAAGGCGCCGCGCTCGACGACTTCTTGAAGCCCGACCGCGTCGTCATCGGCGCCGACTCCGACAAGGCCCGCGCTGTCATGGGCGAGCTCTACGCGCCGTTCGTACGCACCGAGCACCCGATCCTCTTCATGGACACGCGCTCGGCGGAGCTGACCAAGTACGCCGCCAACGCCATGCTGGCCACGCGCATCTCGTTCATGAACGACATCGCCGCGCTCTGCGAGAAGGTGGGCGCCGACGTCGACGCCGTGCGCAAGGGCCTCGGCGCAGACCAGCGCATCGGTTACCCGTTCCTCTTTCCCGGCGTCGGCTACGGCGGCAGCTGCTTCCCGAAAGACGTGAAGGCCCTCGTCGCCGCCGCGCGCGAGCACGGCATCGAGTTCGATCTCCTGCGCGCCGTCGAGCGCACCAACGAGCGCCAGAAGAAGCTCCTCGTCGCCAAGGCCGTGAAGCACTTCGGGCCTGACTTCTCGGGCAAGACGTTCGCCGTGTGGGGCCTCGCGTTCAAACCCAAGACCGACGACATGCGCGAAGCGCCGTCCATCGACATCATCGAAGGGCTCCTGGGCAAGGGCGCGAAGGTGCAGGTCTTCGACCCCGTCGCCACCGAGACCGCGCGACGGGTGCTGGGCAACCGCGTCACCTACGCGCAGCGGCCGTACGACGCGCTCACCTGCGCCGACGCGCTGTTCGTCGTCACCGAGTGGAACGAGTTCCGTCACCCTGACTTCGCGCGCATCAAGGCGGCGCTCTCGGCACCCGTCATCTTCGACGGTCGCAACATCTACGCGCCGGCCAAGCTGAAGGAGCTCGGCGTCACGCACTACGCCATCGGCCGGCGCTGACTCAGGGCCCGCTGAGCGTCCTCATCATCTCTTCCATCTGCTTGAGCAGCTCGGGGTCGAGGCCCTTGAGCAGGTCCGCTTCCATCGCTCCGGCGAGGTCGACGGCAAGGTCTTCATCGCCGTGCGTCTGTTCCCACCAGTGCGCGCGCAGGGCGGCGACCTTCTTGCCCTGCTTCGATTCTTGCGCCGCGAGGTCGGTCAACGTGCGCGCCGTGACCCAGCGATACCGGTTCTCCTCGACATAGCGCTTCAGCGTTCGTTCCCACGCGTCGTTGCCCAGCAGCTTGCGCAGCTCGTCGAACAGCAGCGGCGCCTTGCCGTACATGAGCGCGGCGTACTCGCGGTTGCTCTCGTACTCGTGCGTCGCGCGCTCCGCCTTGCCGTCTTGCCCGCCCAGCATGCGGTGCAGCTGAAAGGCGCCCTTGAGCTGCCCGTCGCGCATCTCGTTCGCTGCCTTCTTGCCGCTGCGCCACTCGAGCGCCAACAACGCCAGGTGCTGCGTCAGCGGCTCGTCGGCGATGGGTTCGGCGATTGGGTCGCTGCCCACGAGCATCGCCGAGTACTGGTGGGCCAGCTCGTGCGCGATGGTGAAATCGAGTGTCTGCGCCACCAGCTTCGTCAGCGCCGGGCCCAGCAGCGTGCGCAGCATGTGGCCCTGGTCGCCGCCCAGGCCCAGCGCCTCGAGCGGGTCTGACTCGCCCGACACCAGCGATGACGACACCGTCACCAGCCCGGGGAACTCCATGCCGCCGGCGCCCGAGTTGAGCGGCTGCTCCACCACGCGCAGCGTCTTGAACGGGTAGGGCCCCAGCTTCTTCTCGAAGAGCTGCAGGAACTCGCCGGCGGTCTGCACCACCTTGTCGCCGCGCTTCTTGTCGCGGCCCAGCAGCACCGCTTCGACCTCCACGTCGCCGAACTTCTTGCTGCTGACCTGCGGCTGCTTCATCACCAGCAGCGGCATCTCGCGCGCCGCGCCCACCGCGTACGCGAAGCGCACAGTGCCGTTGCCCGTCGGCACTTCACCGACGGCCTGCCCGTTGGCCACCACGCGCCACGGCGTGGGCACCGTCACGCTGACCACGAAGTTCGACGGGTCGAAGCTGCCCAAATCGCCCAGCCCCGACGGCCCTTCGAAGAGCTGCCCGTTGCGCTCCGGCGGCAGCATGGGAATGAGGCCGACCAGCGACACCACGTCGTCGCCGGCCATGAACGCGCCGTAGTCACCTACCGGGCCGTCGAGCGACATCGCGGCGTTCGTGTTGCGCGGCTGCTTGGGCACCATGGCGTTGAGCAGCAGCTCCACCGTCACCGGGCCGTCGGGCGCTTCGGGCAGACTGACGCGGTACAGCGACGGGTCGGGCTGCGCCAGCGCGACCGCCACGCCGTTGACGCGCGCCTTCGTCAGCACCACGGCGCCCGAGTGGTTCGCGCCCGGCGTGCTGCGGAAGAAGAGGTCTTTCGCCGCGCGCTTCGCCGGCACGGTGATGGCGACGCGGCCGATGACGGTGCGGGCCTTCGGGTCGACGGTGAAGTCGCCGCGGTACAGCGGCAGCTCGGTGGCCTCGCCCAGCACGGCCTGCACGCGGTCGCGCTCGCCTGCGCGCAGGGACGTCAGCGCGATCTGCGCCTCGGGAGAGAGGTCAGCGGCGAGCCCGGGGATGGCGAGAACCATCACCAGCCACGACGTTCTCATCTCACCCTCTGCGTCAGCGTCTTCATGGTCCGGCAGCGAGTCACGACGCGACGCTACCATGTGCCCGGCAGTGACGGTTTTGCGCTACACGGCGCGCCCATGGCCGATCCGTCGCTCGGACCCCTCGACGTCACGAAAACCCTCACCGGCAAGCGCGTGCTCTTCGCGGGCGCGACCGGCTTCGTGGGCAAGGTGTCGCTCTCGATGCTGCTGCACCACTACGGCGAGCAGCTCGCCCACGTGTTCGTGCTGGTGCGCAAGGGCTCGAGCAAGTCGGCCGAGGTGCGCTTCTTCGACAAGGTCGCCACCAGCGAGCCTTTCGAGCCGCTGCGCACGAAGTTCGGCGGCGAAGCGCAGGCCATCGACTGGCTGCGCACGAAGGTCACCATCCTCGACGGCGACATCACCGACCCGTGGATGGGCATGGACGAAGGCTTCGCCCGCGATCTCAAGGGGAAGATCGACGTCGTCGTGAACTGCGCGGGCCTCGTGTCGTTCAACCCGTCGCTCGAGGTCGGCCTCAACGTCAACACGCACGGCGTGAAGTTCCTCGTCGAGGCGTGCCTGCACTGGGACGTGCCGCTGGTGCACATGTCGACCGCCTTCGTGGCCGGCAACCGCTCGGGTCTCATCTTCGAAGACGAAGAGATCGTCGGCTACTTCCCGCGCCGCGGCGAGGTCGACGGCCGCGACTTCACGTTGGAGCAGGAGCTCGCCGACGCCGAGAAGATCGTCGCCCGCTTGCGCGAGCAGGCCGACGACAAGGCGCTGGCGTCGACGTTCCGCCAGGCCGCGCTCGACCGCCTGAAAGAAGAAGGCCGCGACTGGAACGACGAGAAGACGCTGCGCCTCGCTATCGGCCGCGAGCGCAAGCTGTGGCTGTCGACGCGCCTGGTGGAAGCCGGCATGGAGCGCGCGCGCCACTGGGGCTGGCCCAACACGTACACGTACACCAAGTCGCTCGGCGAGCAGGTCATCGCCGCCACGCCGGGCCTCCGCTACGCCATCGTGCGGCCGTCCATCGTCGAGAGCGCGCAGCGCTACCCGTTCCCGGGGTGGAACGAGGGCTTCACCACGTCGGCGCCCATCATCTATTCGCTCATCAAGGGGCAAGACGCGCTGCCCGCCAGCGACAAGGCCGTGCTCGACATGATCCCCGTCGATCAGGTCTCGGGCTCGCTCATCGCCATCACCGCGCAGCAGCTGCGCACCAGCGAGCGCCGCGTGTACCAGCAGGCCACCGGCGACTCGACGCCCTTCATCGCGTCGCGATCGGTCGAGCTGGTCGGCCTCTACAAGCGCCGTCGTCTGCGCAACAAAGACACCGGCAACCAGACGCTCAACGAGCTCAAGGCGCGGCTGGAACCCAAGGCCCACGGCAAGCTGCGGTTCGATTTCACGAACACGCCCATGTTCAGCAAGGGCGCGAAGTGGCTCAAGGGCGCCATCGACGAGAACCGCCCGACGTGGGGCGCGCCGAAGGTCAACGCGCTGCTCGACCGCGTGCAGGACAAGCTCGACGACGTCAGCGACCAGGCCGCGCGCGTCAACATGATCGTCGACCTGTTCCTCCCGTTCATCTGGGAGAACCGGTTCATCTACCGCTGCGACAACACGCGCTCGCTCTACGTCGGCATGCCGGCGCACGACCGCGAGCGCATCAACTGGAACCCCGAAGAGCTCGACTGGCGCACCTACTTCCTCGACACGCACATTCCCGGCCTCGAGAAATGGGTGTTCCCCGGCCTCGACGAAGAGACCGCGAAGCGCCGCGTGGTGCCCGCGTACCGCGACCTGCTCGAGCTGCTCGACGCCAGCGCGCACGAGTGGCGTCACCGCGTGGCCTTCCGTTTCTACGAAGGCGACGAGACCGCGCGCTTCACCTACGGCGAGGTGCAGCGCTACGCCGCCCGCGTCGGCAGCGCGCTGCTGGCCAACGGGGTGCAGCACCAGGACCGCGTGATGTTGCTGTCGGAGAACCGGCCCGAGTGGGGCATCGCGTTCTTCGGCGTGCTGCGCGCCGGTTGCACGGCGGTGCCCGTCGACAAGGAGATCTCCGAAGCTGAAGTGGTCAACATCGCGCGGCGCAGCGAAGCGAAGGTGTGCCTCGTCTCAGACCTGATGCTCGAGAAGCACCCGCGCCTCGAGAACGCGCTCGCGGCGGGCGGCCTGTCGACGAAGCTGCTGACGCTCGGTGACGCCTTCGCCGGCGACCCGTTGCGCGCCGACGGCATGGGCCCGGTCAAGAAGGGCGCCGCGCCCGACGACGTGGCCTCGCTGCTCTTCACCAGCGGCACCACCGGCAACCCCAAGGGCGTCATGCTGACGCACCGCAACTTCACCGCGCTCATCGCCAAGCTGGCCGGCGCGTTTGAGATCGGCGTCGGCGACGGCGTGCTGTCGGTGCTGCCGCTGCACCACACGTTCGAGTTCAGCGCGGGCTTCCTCACGCCGTTCTCACGTGGCGCCGAGGTCGCGTACCTCGACGAGCTGACGGCCGACCGCATCGGCGAGGTGCTCGAGGGCGGCAACATCACCGGCATGGTGGGCGTGCCCGCGCTCTGGCAGCTCTTCCACCGGAAGATCACCCAGGAGTTCGCGGCCCGCCCGCGCTTCGTCGAAGAGGCCATCAAGGGCCTGATGTCCATCAACGCGGAGCTGCGCGACCGCCAGGGCGTCAACCTCGGCAAGCTCCTCTTCTGGCCCGTGCACCGGAAGTTCGGCGGCAACATCAAGTTCATGATCTCCGGCGGCTCGGCGCTGCCCGACGACGTGCACAAGGCGTTTCACGCGCTCGGCTTCACGCTCGACGAAGGCTACGGGCTGACGGAAGCGGCGCCCGTGCTGACCGTCACCGTCGGCAGCGAGAAGCGCCTGCCCGGCACCGTCGGCAAGGCGCTGCCCGGCGTGGAGCTCAAGATCCACGAGCCTGACGAGCACGGCATCGGCGAGGTCATCGCGCGCGGCCCCAACGTCATGGCCGGCTATTTCCAGGACCGCGAGTCGACCGACGCGGTGCTGAAGAGCGGCTGGCTCTACACCGGCGATCTCGGGCGCCTCGACGAAGAAGGGCACCTGTTCCTCGTCGGCCGCCGCAAGGACGTCATCATCGATGCCAACGGCAAGAACGTGTACCCCGACGAGCTCGAAGAGCTCTACGGCGTGCACAAGGCCATCAAGGAGCTGAGCATCGTCGGCCTGCCCGACGAGAGCGGCGGCGAGAAGGTGGCCTGCCTGTGCGTGCCCGACTACGGCGAGCGCCCGCGTGAAGAGGTGCGCCGCGAGCTCGACGAGCACTTCCGCAGCGTGTCGAGCGACCTGCCGTTCTACCGCCGCGTGAAGCTCGTGCGGTTCTGGGACGTCGACCTGCCGCGCACCAGCTCGCGCAAGGTGAAGCGCCCGCTGGTGGTCGACGAGCTCAAGCGCCTCGAGAAGGCCGCGCTGGCCGTCGAGAAGGCCAAGAAGCACGACGACAACACTGACTGGCTCTCGCAGGTCATCGCCGACGTCATCCAGCGCGACGTCAACGAGGTGAAGCCCGACTCGCGCCTGCAGGTTGACCTCGGCTTCGACTCGTTGATGTTGACCGAGCTCTCGGCCGCGTTGGAAGCCGCCGGCGTGCCCGTCACCGCGGTCAGCGACCTCACGAAGATCACCACCGTCGAAGATCTGCGCCGCGTCGTCGCCGCGTCAGGTCGCAAGCCGGCGGCGGAGCTCAAGGCCCGCGAGCTGACGAAGGACCTCGCGCGCAAGAGCGACGAGGCGCTGGAGCTCAACCTCCCGGACGGCGTGGCGAAGGCGGGCAAGGGCCTGCTGCAGGCCGGCCAGCGCGCCATCTACGGCGGGCTCTTCGACGTGAAGGTGAAGGGCAAGGCCTTCATTCCGCAGAACCGGAACTTCCTCGTCGTCGCCAACCACGCCTCGCACCTCGACATGGGCCTCGTGAAGATCGCCATGGGCGAGCAGGGCGAGCGCCTCGTCGCGCTGGCCGCGCGCGACTACTTCTTCGACTCGCCGCTCAAGCGCGCGTACTTCGAGAACTTCACCAACCTCATTCCGATGGACCGGTCTGGTTCGCTGCGCGAGTCGCTGCGGCTCGCGGGCGAGTCGCTCACGCAGGGCTACAACCTGCTCATCTTCCCCGAGGGCACGCGGTCGCCCGACGGCGCGCTGCAGGACTTCAAGCCCACCACCGGCTACCTGGCGCTCGGCTTCGACGTCGACATCTTGCCGGTGTACCTGGACGGCACGTGGAACGCGCTGCCCAAGGGCGCCTGGTGGCCGAAGTTCGACGACCTCGAGGTGCGCATCGGGCCCGTGCTCGAGCTGTCGTTGCTGCGCAAGCGCGTCGAGGGCCTGGCGCGCAGCGAGGCCTACCGCGTGGTCACGCGCATGGCCGAAGACTCGGTGCGGGCGCTGAGTGAGGGCCGCACCGTGCGCCCGGAAGAGCTCGAGGTGCACGTCGAGCGTCGCAAGGCGCAGGGCCGCAAGGAGATCGAGTCGTGAACATCGTCATCACCGGCGGCACCGGGTTTCTCGGCACGCACCTCGTGCCGTTGCTGCGCGCGCAGGGCCATTCGCTGACGCTCATCTCTCGCAGCAAGCCGCCCGCGGCGTGGCTCACCGGCGACAAGCCCGTGCGGCACGTGCAGGCCGACCTGAAGGACCGCGAGGCCGTGCGCGAAGCGCTCAAGGGCGTCGAGGCGCTGTACCACCTCGCCGGGCTCGTCAGCTTCCGCAACGAAGACGGCCGCAAGATGTACGAGCTGCACGTGGACTGCACCCGCGAGCTGCTGCGCGACGTGCGCACGCTGGGCACGAAGCCGCGCGTCATCCTCGCGTCGACGTCGGGCACCATCGCGGTCTCGAAGACCGAGCGCGTCGGCACCGAAGCCGACGACTACCCCATCGAGACCGTCGGCCGGTGGCCGTACTACCTCTCGAAGATCTACGAAGAGAAGCTGGCGCTCGAGTTCTGCCGCAAGGAAGGCATCCCGCTCGTGGTGCTGAACCCGTCGCTCTTGATGGGGCCGGGCGACGATCGCCTCTCGTCGACGTGGACGGTGGTGAAGTTCCTGCAGCGCGACATCCCGGCGATGCCGGGCGGCGGCATGAGCTTCGTCGACGCGCGCGACGCGGCGCAGGCGGCCGTCAACGCGCTCACGCGTGGCGAGCTGTACGGGCGTCACCTCATGGGCGTGAACCTCTCGATGCACGACTTCTTCAAGCGGCTCGAGCGCATGACGGGCGTGCCCGCGCCGCGCGTGAAGCTGCCGAAGCAGGTCAACATCGTGGGCGCGTACGCGCTCGAGCGCTTCTCGAAGTGGCGCGGCGAGAAGCCCACGCTCGATCCGCAGGAGGTCGAGGTGGGTGAACACTGGTTCTGGCTCGATTCGTCGAAGGCCGAAGCGGACCTCGGCTTCGTCGCCAGAGATCCGTACGAGACGCTGCACGACACCGTGCACTACGTGATGTCGAAGCTGCCGCCCGGCGAGCTGCCCGGCACCAAGGGCCGGCTCGCCGAGCTGCTGAAGTGAACTACGGCGCGGGCTCTTCCACCGCGGCCGGCGTCGCCGCGGGCTGCGCCGCTTCGATCTTCTCGGTGGCGATGCCCAGCGTCTCGGCGCCGGCCTGGCGCGCGCCGTCGAAGGCCTTCACCAGCCGCGGGTAGCTGGCGCGATCTTCAGCGGTGAAGAACACCAGCCGCTCGCCTTTGGGCTTGGCGGCGACCATGCGCGAGAGCGTCGCGATGTACGTCGCTTCGTCGGGCATCACCTCGAGGTTGATCTTCAGCTCGCCCGACTCGGCGAGGCTGACGACCAGCTGATCCTGCGGCACGTCTTGCTGCTCTTCGACCTTGTCGGTGTCGGGCACCTTCACCTCGATGTCCTTCTCGAGGAGCGGCGTGACGACCATGAAGATGATGAGCAGCACCAGCACCACGTCGACCATCGGCGTGATGTTGATGTCCGAGTTGAGGCCGCCTTGCGGCGCCACGGAGATCTTCCTGCGGCGTCTACTCATGGCTTCACCTCTTCGACGCCGAGCGCGATCGACTTGGCGCCCGCCTCACGCGCGAGGTTCATCACCTTGCGCACGTCGTCGAACACCAGCGACTCGTCGCCCTTGAGCAAGATGCGGCCGCCCGGGTTCGACACGAGCTTCTTCCTGAGCTCGCTGACGAAGGCCTCGCCCTCGAACGAGTCGCTCTCGATGAACATGCGCTTGTCCGGCGTCACCGAGATGACGATGGGGTCGGCGCCGCCTTTCTTCTCTTCATCGACCTTCACCGCCTTGGGCAGCTGCACGTCTTTCCCGCGCTGCAGCATCGGCGTGATGACCATGAAGATGATGAGCAGCACGAGCACCACGTCGACCATCGGGGTGACGTTGATCTCTGCCTTGACGCCTTTTTTACCGCCGACTGCCATTCCCATGGCTGTCTCCGGTTACTTGGCGAAGTGTTTGGTGACGACGTCGAGGAACTCGTTGCTCGACTCCGCGAGGTCCACCGAGCGCGCGTCGACCCAGCCCTGCAGGAAGTTGAACGCCATCACCGCGGGGATGGCGACGAGCAACCCGAGCGCGGTGGTGAGCAGCGCTTCGGAGATACCGGCCGAGACGGTGCCCAGACCGCCGGAGCCCGACGCGGCCATCTGCTGGAACGAGTTGACGATGCCCATCGTGGTGCCGAGCAGCCCGACGAACGGCGCCGTCGACCCGACAGTGGCCAGCACGCCGAGGCCGCGCTTGAGGCTCTGCACTTCGCGCGCGGCCTGACGCTCGAGCGCGCGCGCCACTGATTCGACGGCGACGTCCTTGTCGCTGGGCGCCGTCTTGAAGGCCACGAGGCCCGCGTTGATGGTGCGACCGAGGTGGCCAACGCCCTTCGAGACGCCGGCGTTCGCGGCCGCGGCGATGTCACCGCCGGCGAGCAGCTTGCCCATGCGCTCGGCGAACTTCACCGACTCGGAGCCCGAGCGCAGGTAGACCGCGATGCGCTCGAACATCACCAGCAGGCTCGCGCCTGACATCAGCAGCATGGTGATGACGATGAGCTTCGCGAAGAGGCCCATCTGCGACCACATGTGTCCAATCGAAAAGTCCATGTCGTGTCTTGCTCCCTCTTTGGTGATGTCCCAGGTGTGGACGGAAAAGTGGTGCGCGCGCGCGGCTACTTCGCGAGGACGAAGTCGAAGGGCAGCGTCATGTCGATGGAGACCGGCTTGCCCTGGTAGGTGCCCGGCTTGCACGAGGCCTCGCTCAAGAGCTTGAGGATCTGTTCTGACAAGTGCGGCAGCGGCTTGATGACGCGGCAGTTGCGCGCCGAGCCGTCGGCCATGAACTGACACTTCACGATGAGCTTGCCTTCGACCCGCGCCTCGAGCGCTTCGCGCGTGTACGCGCGGCGCTGCAGCGAGGCCTTGTCGCAGTCGGGCCTGGTCATGCCTTCGCCGAACGGCACCACGTCGGTGCCCGTGCCGCCGATGGTTCCACCGACCACGCCGCCCACCGTGCCGCCGACGACGCCACCGACCACGCCGCCTTCGACGCCGCCCACCACGCCACCTTCGACGCCTGCGGGTGAAGGCTCGGCCGGCTCTTCTTTCACCGGCTCGGCCTCAGCGGGCTTCTCGACGGGGATCTCTTTCGGCTGAACGA
The DNA here is from genome assembly GCA_964459885.1 of uncultured Archangium sp. Classification (GTDB taxonomy): domain Bacteria; phylum Myxococcota; class Myxococcia; order Myxococcales; family Myxococcaceae; genus Archangium_A. The sequence goes on along the minus strand of CAYWON010000055.1, from coordinate 10,202 downwards.
TGACGTCCTTCTTGGGTGTCTTCTTTTCGACCTTCTTCTCGACCTTCGGCTGCGTCGAGCCACCAGCAGGCGGAGGCGGCGGCGGGGGAGGAGGCGGCGGCGAGGCGGCGAAGAACTTCACCTCGGGCTCGATCTCTTCTTTCACCTCGGGGCGCGTGCTGAACCAGATGACCAACCCGATCAGCGCGACGTGCACGCCGATGGCGATGATGGCGCCGGTGCCGAAGCGGCTGTGCTGCACGTCACTCTGTTTCAGTACGGACGCGAACATGCGTGCGGCCTCTTATCGCAACGAGTCGCGCCGAATCGAGGCGCGTTGAGTTTCGGTAACCCTGACGCGTGTTGGCGCCAATCAACGAGAGTGGCGTTGACACGTTGATCTCGCAGAGGGAGGTTCCGCGCCGCAATTCGTTTCCGTCCTGGAGGGTCCGCACATTGCGTTCCACAACCTGGTTGTACAGAGCGACGCTCATCGCGAGCGCGCTCGTTTCGACTCTGGCCGTCGCTCAGGGTACGTCTGTCATCACGGGTACCGTGACTGACGCGGCCACGGGCAAGCCGGTTCCCGATGTGGTGCTCACCGCGACCTCACCTGCCGTGCAGGGTGAAGAGGTCGTCGTCACTGACGAGACCGGCGTGTACCGCGTGTCTCAGTTGCCCGCGGGCGTCTTCACGCTGCGGCTCGAGAAGGAAGGCTTCAAGCCGTACTCGCGCACGGACATCAACGTGCGCATCGACCGCACGGTGCGCGTCAACATCCAGCTCCAGCCGGAATCGGTGACCGCTGACACCATCGTCGTCGTCGGCAAGCCGCCCACGGTCGACGTCGGCTCGACCACCACCGGCGTCGTCGTCGGCAAGGAGTTCATCGACAACATCTCGTTCATCCGCCCCACGGCGAACGGCATCCGCTCGTTCGAATCGCTGGCCGCGGTCGCGCCGCAGGTCGCGGGCGACACGTACGGCTACGGCTTCTCGGGCACCACGTCGCCTGAGAACGGCATCTACGTCGACGGCCTCAGCGTCAACGACGCGCAGACCGGCATCAACGCCATGCAGATGCCCGTCGAGTTCATCGACGAGGTCAACATCATCACCGGCGGCTACAACGCCGAGTTCGGCCGCGCGGGCGGCGGCGTGATCAACGCCGTCACCAAGTCGGGCTCCAACGAGTTCCACGGCCAGGTGTGGACCAACTATTCGCCGGGCGTGTTGACGGCGACCCCCAAGGCGGTCGGCACGGCGTCAGGCGCAACGACTACTACGCAGACCTGGAACGTCGTCGACTTCGGCGCGTCGGTGGGCGGCCCCATTATCAAGGACCGGTTGTGGTTCTTCGCGGCGGTCTCGCCGTCGTTCAACCGCCAGCTTCGGACGCGCTCGTTCGTGCGGCGCAACACCATCTCGGCGCCCACCATGATGAACCCGAACGCCGAGAGCTGGGAGCGCAACGAAGACGGCACCTTCGTCACCACGCCGCTCGACTTCAACATCAAGCGCTTCGACGACCGTCGCGCCATCACCTACATGGCCAAGCTGACGTTCCTCATCAACAACGACCACAGCCTCGCGCTGTCGGTGAACGGCGCGAGTTCGCTGCGCCAGACCGACCGCAGCGTGATTCCTGGCACGTCGGCTACGCCCCTCGGCATGGAACTTCCGCAGTCGAACCTCGCGGTGAGCCTCAAGTACACCGGCGCGTTCTTCGACCGGAAGCTGCTGGTCGACGCCAATGCAGGGTGGTTCCACCAGACCGACGCGCCGAACTTCCTCCCGACCGACGGCTCGAAGATCGGCGACACCACGGGCGCGGCCGGCACGCCTATCGTCACCCTCCGCAACGCGGCCAGCCCGTACAACCTGTCTGACTACTACTCGGTGCCCGCCGACGTCGCCGCCGCCTGCGCCGCGCCCGCCGGCTTGTCGCTCACGCAGTGCCCGGTCACGGGCGGCGGCGCGACGCTGAACATCGGTGGCTTTGGGTTCATGCAGCAGAACGTGAACGACCGCCTCGCCGCCAACGCCAAGGTTACGTACTTCCTCAACGCGCTCGGTCACCACGCGTTCAAGGCGGGCGTCGACTTTGAGCGCGCGATCTACAACACCACCAAGGCGTACTCCGGCGGTGTGGGACCGCGTGAGTTCACTGATGGGTCTGCGTTCAACGACTTCCGAAGGTTCTCATACCTTAACGGCCCGACCATCAACGACATCGTCGATATTCCCGTGGTTCGGGTCACGCCGACGACCAATCAGGTCGGCGTCTTCCTCCAGGACAGTTGGAGCATCATGGACGTCGTCACGCTGAACGCCGGCGTCCGCTACGACAACCAGGTGCTGTTCGACGGCAACGGCAACATGGCGATGGCGCTCAACAACATGTGGTCGCCACGCGTCGGTGCCATCTACGACTTCACCCAGCAGGGGCGCTCGAAGATCTTCGCGAACTTCGCCCGTTACTATCAGTCGATCCCCCTCAACATCGCTGATCGCGCGCTGTCGGGTGAGAACCAGGTGGTGGCGTACCGCAACGTGGGCGGCGCCTGTGACCCGACGGGGCCAGGCGGCCCCGAGGGCTACACGATGAACTGCACGAGCTACCAGCCGGTCGACTTCGGTGAGAGCCCGAGCCACTTCGCGCGCGTGACCGGCCAGGGCCGCACGCCCATCGACCCCAACCTGCAGGCGCAGGCCAAGGACGAGATCGTCGCGGGCGGTGAGTACGAGATCATCCCCGACCTGCGCGTCGGCGCGACCTACACCAAGTCGTGGATGGTGAACGTCATCGAAGACATGTCGAACGACGAGGCCAACACGTACTTCATCGGCAACCCGGGCTCGGGCATCGCCAGCAACTTCCCGAAGGCGACGCGCGACTACGACGCGGTCACCGTGATGGCCACCAAGGTCTTCTCGGACGGGTGGATGGGCCAGGCCAGCTACACGTGGTCGTCGCTGCGCGGTAACTGGGCCGGCTTCTTCCGCCCGGAGACTGATCAGCTCGACCCAGGCACCAACGCCGACTTCGACCTGCGCTCGCTGCTGGCGAACCGCTCTGGGCCCCTGCCGGGCGACCGCACGCACTACATCAAGTTCTACGGTGCCAAGCAGTTCCAGGTGACCAACGCGTTCTCACTCGGCCTCGGCGTCACCTACGAAGGCTCGAGCGGCACGCCCATCAGCTACCTCGGCGGCCACCCGCTCTACGGTGCTGACGAAGCGTTCATCCTTGAGCGCGGCGCCGCAGGCCGCACGCCCTGGGTGCACTCCATCAACCTGAAGGGCATGGCCGGCTACAAGTTCAACAAGGATACCGGCGTGCAGTTCTCGGTCGACGTGCTCAACGCGTTCAACTTCCAGGCGGCGACGTCGGTCGACCAGACCTACACGCAGGCCTCGGTGTTGCCGTACACCGTGGCCGCGGGTGAAGACCCGCAGACGGCCATCTGCGCCGGTGGTGCGCCGGCGGGCCCGGGCTGTGTCAGCAAGGTCACCGTCGTCAACGACGCGACGGGCGAGCCCGCTGGCACCCTCACCGATGACGACCTGAACAAGAACTTCAAGCAGCCGGCGACCTACCAGTTGCCGCTGCAGGTCCGCTTCGGGCTCAAGTTCACCTTCTAAGAGAGACGAGAACAGACATGCGATTCCACAAGCTTCTCGCCATCAGCGCGACAGTCGTCTCTTCAGTGCTCGTCGGCGCCTGCGCGATTCCGCAGCCGCCGTTCGAGTGCAACACGCTCTCGCCGTTCTGGGCCTTCTACACGCTCGAGTCGGGTGACCCCGCGAGCGCGTGTGGCGGCAAGGGTGGTGACTACCTCAACACCCAGCGCTACCTCGCGCCGAACGGCACCGAGGCCCGCCTGGCGCTGCTGCCGTACGGTGTGGGCATCAACAGCTACTACGAGCGCGTCGACCCGGCCGACCCTGACAAGGCGAAGGAATCGGCCATCGGCAAGTTCCAGACGCTGCTGCCCGACGACCGCGGCCTCTGCAGCGTCGTCGACATCGCCGACACCGTGCAGAACTACCCGCCGGTGCTGGACGACATGGGCATGGAGGTCGAGCCCGCGCTCAGTCTGCGCTACGCGTGGACCGACGTGCGCGTCATCTCGACGGCCGAGTTCCCCGGCACGCTGCTGGACGGCAAGGTCACCATCACCGAAGACAGCTGCACGGCGACGTACAAGGTCTACGCGGTGCACCCGGTGGTGTTCTGCGACCCCACCGAGACGGTCGATCGTGACGGCAAGCCCTACAACCCGGCGTGCGACCCGGAGCCTGACGTCGACGCCGGTCGCGTGACGGGCTCCGGCATGAACGCCGCCATCGACCCGACGTGCATCCCGGTGACGGGTGACGTGGGTTCGGCGGAGTTCTACTTCGAGCACCCCATCACCGGCGTGTGCGGCCCGTCGGCTGCGAACACGCTCGACGCGCTCGCCGACAAGTGAGCTGAAGCGCCGGCCGGTGGACCTTCCACCGCCGCGGTGACAAGAGGCCCCGAGGTCCCTCGTGGACGTCGGGGCTTTCTCTTTTCGCAGGTGACGTCATGAGCCGGACGCTGGGGTTGTTGCTGGCCACTGCCATCTGGGGCGGCACCTTCGTCACGGTGAAAGACGCGCTCGCGGCCAGCGACACCTTCAGCTTCCTCGCGCTGCGCTTCGCGGTGGGTGGCGCCGTCGCCGGGGTGATGGGCCTCGTGGCGACGCGCGCGGCGGCCGACTGGCGGCGCGTGCTGGTGCCGGGCCTGAAGCTGGGCGTGCTGCTGTACGGCGGCTACGCGCTGCAGACGCTGGGGCTCGAGACGACGAGCCCCGCACGCAGCGCCTTCGTCACCGGGTTGACGGTGCTGTTTGTGCCCTTCATCACGTGGTGGCTCACGAAGCAGCGGCCGCAGGGCAGGGCGTTCATCGCGCCGGTGTTGGCGTTGTTCGGGCTGCAGCGGCTGACCGGCGTCACGTGGGGTGACGCGCTGCCGCTGGGCGATGTGCTGACGCTGGGCTGCGCCGTCGTCTACGCGCTGCACATCACGGCCACCAGCCGCTGGGGCGAAGGCCTGCCGGCGTTGCCGCTCACCGCCGTGCAGCTGCTGACCGTCTCGGCGCTGTCGGTGGCGAGCCTGCCTTTCGTCGAGGTGCGCTTCGCGCCGACGGCCGGGTACTGGGCCGCTGTCTTGTTCACCGGCGTCTTTGCCAGCGCCGTCGCCATCGGCGTGCAGGTCTGGGCGCAGGCGCAGCTGTCGGCGGTGCGCGCCGCCGTCATCTACGCGCTGGAGCCCGTCTTTGCGTTGCTGGTGGGCGTCGTCGCGGGCCTGGGCTGGCCGACGTCGGCCGAGCTGCTGGGCGGCGCGTTGATTCTCTGCGCGGTGCTGGTGTCGGAGGTGAAGTTGAGCTGGCCGTCGCCGTCGCGCGACGGTGTCCGTCCGTGACGGACGAGCCGTCGTGCTCCAGTCGGTGTCTTGGCGCCTGAGAAGCCGCTCGGCGGCGCGTGGGCGTGGCCGGCCGTCACCGCGTTGGCCTTCGGCTTGCGACGACGGCGGTGATGCTCTCGAGAGTGAAGTCCGGCGCGGTCATCGGCGTGGACGCGATGGTGGTGGAGGTGGAGGTCGACATGTCGGTCGGGCTCCCGTTCTTCAACGTGGTGGGGCTGCCCGACGGCGCGGTGAAGGAATCGAAGGTGCGCGTGGTGTCGGCGCTGAAGAACGGCGGCTTCCAGCTGCCGCAGAAGCGCATCACGGTGAACCTCGCGCCGGCCGACCTCAAGAAGGAAGGGCCCAACTTCGAGCTGCCCATCGCGCTCGGCGTTCTGGCGGCTGCGGGCGTCATCGAGAGCGACGCGCTGCAGGGCTGGCTGTTCGCCGGCGAGCTGGCGTTGGACGGCGCGATGAAGCCGGTGCGCGGCGCGCTGCCGTTGGCGCTCGCGGCGCGTGACGGGGGCTTTCGCGGCGTGATGGTGCCCGCCGTCAACGCGGGCGAAGCCGCGCTGGTGGACCGCATCGACGTGCTGCCGGTGGAGAGCCTCGCGCAGGCCGTGATGCACTTCACCGGTGAGGCCCTCATTACGCCCTTCCAGCGCGACGGCGGCGGGGCGGCGCGGGAGGTCAACGCCAGCCCGCTCGACATGTCGGAGGTGCGCGGGCAGCTCGACGTGAAGGAGGCCCTGGAGCTCGCCGCGGCCGGTGGCCACAACGTGCTGCTGTGTGGCCCGCCGGGCTCGGGCAAGACGATGCTGGCGCGGCGGCTGCCGGGCATCTTGCCGCGCATGACGTTCCAGGAAGAGCTGGAGGTGACGCGCATCTATTCCGTGCTGGGGCTGCTCAACGACGGCCAGGCCATGGTGAAGGAGCGCCCGTTTCGTGCGCCGCACCACACCATCAGCGACGCAGGGCTGGTGGGCGGCGGGCCGTCGACGCGGCCCGGCGAGCTCTCGATGGCGCACCGGGGCGTGCTGTTCCTCGACGAGCTGCCGGAGTTCCGACGCCATGTGCTCGAGGTCTTGCGGCAGCCGCTGGAGGAGGGCGTGGTGCGCCTGGCCCGCGCGAACCAGCACGTGAGCTACCCGTGCCAGGTGATGTTGATGGCGGCGATGAACCCGTGCCCGTGCGGCTTCTACAAGGTGCCGAACCGCCGCTGCGTGTGCAAACCCGGTCGCGTGCACGAGTACTTCACGCGCATCTCCGGGCCGCTGTTGGATCGCCTCGACGTCACGCTCGACACCCGGCCGGTGGAGGTCTCGAGCCTCACGGGGCCCGCGTCGACGGACCGCACGTCGGCGTACTACCGGGCGCGCGTGGAGGTGGCGCGCGGCCGGCAGGCGGAGCGCTTCAAGGAGTTCCCGGGCGTGTTCTGCAACGCGCAGATGGGCCCGCGGCTGCTGTGGCGCTTCACGCAGGCGGCGCCCAGCGCGCGCAAGATGCTGCAGATGGCGGTGACGCAGTTCGGCCTGTCGGCGCGCGCGCACGATCGCATCTTGAAGATGGCGCGCACGCGGGCCGACCTCGAAGGGCACGAGCACATCACCGACGAAGACATGAACTTCGCCGTCGCGTGCCGGTTGCTCGACAGAAAAGGGTGGCTCGGCGGCGGCACCGACGACACGCAACCACCTCAGGCGCAGGCGTGGCATGGGCGACGCGCGCCCGTGCTTTGACCGCTCAGGCCCTCGGCATAGGTTGCGACGCCATGAACCGAATGCTCTGTCTCATCGTCGTCGCGCTGTCCGTCACGGGTTGCCTCTCGGTTGAAGGGGCACGTGAGGGCGGCGCGCAGCGCGTGTGCCAGTTCTACGCGCGGTGTGGCGAGGTGCAGCCGGGCGAGACCTACGACACGTTCAACGACTGCATGGCCGAGCAGCGCGCCAGCTTCACGCGCTCGTGGCCGACCGACCGCTGTCAGGGGCGCATCGACGGGCAGAACCTCGACGTGTGCTACCGCGCCATCGAGAACACGCAGTGCGGCAACGTGTTCGACATCATCGCCACGCTCTCGAAGTGCGAGGCGTCTGACGTGTGCACGGCGGGCTCGCCGTCGGGCAGCTGCAACTGCGGCCAGGGGCAGACGTGCTGCAACGGCGCGTGCGTCAACACGTCGAGCGACAGCAACAACTGCGGCACCTGCGGCACCATCTGCGGGAGCGGGTCGAGCTGCAGCAGCGGCGCCTGCCGTTGACGGTCAGCGCGGGCCGAACGACGAGAGGGCGAAGAACGCGCGGATCTTGTCGTTCGTCTCACGCAGGCGCGAAGACAGCGTGCGCACGAAGGTCCACAACAGCGTCGACGCCAGCTCCTTGTCGGTGAACATCACCTCGTCGAGCTTCTCGCGCGAGAGCTCGTAGAGCGTGCACGACGTGTGGGCGATGGCGTCGGCGCTGCGCGGACCTTCTTCAATCAGCGACATCTCGCCGAAGTACTGGCCACGCTCGAGGATGGCGAGCGCCTCTTCGCCGATGCCCGGGACCATCTTCGAGATGCGCACCTTGCCCTCGACGATGATGAACATCGAAGTGCCGTCAGCGCCTTCCTTGAAGATGTGCGCGCTGCCGGGGAACTTCGCTTCTTTGAGCGCGGCCGCCAGCTTTCGCAGCTGCGCCGACGTCATGCCTTCGAACAGCGCGACTTTTCTCAGGATCTCGACGTCCATCGGCGCTAGTTCGTAGCACGGGAAATCGTGGGCCATTACTTTGTTGGCCCGCCCCTTTCGGAGATGCACCACATGGAGAAGCGCAAGGTCGTCATCGTTGGTTCAGGCCCCGCCGGCTACACGGCGGCCATCTACGCGGCGCGCGCCAACCTGGCGCCGGTGGTGTTCGCGGGCGGCCCGTCGGAGCACGACGCGCGGCGCGTGCCCGGTGGCCAGCTGATGATCACCACCGACGTCGAGAACTACCCGGGCTTCCCCGAAGCGGTCACCGGCCCCGAGCTGATGGATCGTTTCCAGAAGCAGGCCGAGCGCTTCGGCACCGTCATTCACATGGAGAACGTCGTGCAGCTCGACCTGAGCAAGCGCCCGTTCCACGTGAAGGGTGAGTCGAAGGAATACCTGGCCGAGACGGTCATCATCGCCACCGGCGCCTCGGCCAAATGGCTGGGCGTGAAGGGCGAAGACCCGTTCATGAACCGCGGCGTGTCGGCGTGCGCCACGTGCGACGGCTTCTTCTTCAGGAACACAGACGTCCTCGTCGTGGGCGGCGGCGACACGGCGATGGAAGAGGCGAACTATCTCTCGAAGCTGTGCAGCTCGGTCACGGTGGTGCACCGTCGCGACACGCTGCGCGCCTCGAAGATCATGCAGGACCGCGCGCTCAACAACCCGAAGATCAAGTTCGTGTGGGACTCGGCCATCGAGGAGATCGTCGGCGACGACAAGGGCGTCACCGGCGCCATCGTGAAGAACCTCAAGACCGGCGACACGAAGAAGCTCGACGCCAAGGGCGTGTTCGTCGCCATCGGTCACCAGCCGACGACGGACCTGTTCAAGGAGACGCTCAAGCTGCAGTCGAACGGCTACCTCTGGGTGCAGCCGGGCACCGCGCGCACGTCGGTGGAAGGCGTGTTCGCCGCGGGCGACGTGTCAGACCACGTCTACCGCCAGGCCATCACCGCCGCGGGCACGGGCTGCATGGCGGCCATCGAAGCCGAACGGTGGATGACGGAGCACGGCATCGACTGACTACTGGGCGAAGCAGCCGGCGCTGAGCCGGTTCATGCCCGTGGTGCAGTCCAGGAAGGCCTCGTTGAACTCGCTGCGCGTCTGGGGCGTGCAGCGGTCCAACGCTTCAACACAATCGAAGTACGCCTGCACCGCGCGCTCGTCGTCGGCGCTGCAGGCGTTCATCGAATCTCCGCACCGCTCCGCGTCGAACGCCGGCCCGAGCAGGGTGCCTTCGGGGAAGCACGCGGCGTGACGCTCGCGGAACTGTTTGCTCTGCAGCTCGGCGCGCGTGCAGACGTCGGCGCAGCCCGTCAGCACCAGCGTCACTGAGAGCCACAGGGCGCGCATCGGCTGGCACCCTAGCCTGAAGTCACTCCGCCACGCGCACGGCCGTCCGCGGCGACGGCGACGCCGGCGGGCGCAACATCGAGCTGCGGTGCACCTCCCGGGCGCGCCGGGCCCGACGTGGCCGGTGTGAGCGACACGCGTCGAGCGTGATGAGCGTCAGCACCAACACCAGCGTCGCCGTCGACCACCTCATGCGGCTTCGGCCGGCTGCGCCGGCGCCCCCACGGGCTTGTGCGTCTCGAGAATGCGCGCGGCCAGCCGTTCCATCTCGGCGGGGTGTTCGCGCAGCCACTCGATGGCGCGCTCGCGACCCTGGCCGATGGGCTCGCCGTCGAGCCGGAAGAACGAGCCGGCCTTCTCGAGCAGGCCCAGCGCCGCGCCGAGGTCGACGACCTCGCCGTGCCGGCTGATGCCCTTGTTGTAGAGGATGTCGAACTCCGCTTCCTGGAAGGGCGGGGCGACCTTGTTCTTCACCACCTTCACCTTGGTGCGCGAGCCGACGACGGTGTCGCCTTCCTTCAGGTTGCCCGCGCGGCGAATCTCACAGCGCACCGAGCTGTAGAACTTGAGCGCGTTGCCGCCCGTGGTCGTCTCGGGGTTGCCGAAGACCACGCCGATCTTCATGCGCAGCTGGTTGATGAAGATGATGCACGTGCCGCTGCGGCTCACCGCGCCGGTCAGCTTGCGCAGCGCCTGGCTCAT
>CAYWON010000054.1:32038-37913 GCA_964459885.1 uncultured Archangium sp. | reverse complement strand
GCCGGGGTCCAGCGGGTAGGCCTCGAGCTTGTCGGCCTCCAGCACCGCCAGCCGGGCGTCGATGATGGCGCGCAGGCTCGCCTCCAGGGCCTGCTGATCCAACGCCCCGAACGCCGCCGCCACGCCGCCCGCGTCGACCAGGAGCACGCGGGCCTCGAACTCGAGTTGCGAGGCGGCGATCACCCGGCCCTCGATGCTGGCGACCGCCCGATCGATGACGCGCGGCTCGGCGCCGTACGCAAGCACCGGCAACCACAGCGCAATCAGCCACTGGCGGGCACGACGAAGCTGGTTACGGTGGCAAGCGATCATGGTGAAGGACTACTACCAACGACTCGAAGTGCAGCGTGGCGCGTCGGCCGACGAGATCAAGAAGGCCTACCGGAAGAAGGCCCGCGAGTACCACCCCGATCACAACCCGGGCAACAAGGCCGCCGAAGAGAAGTTCAAGCAGCTCAACGAGGCCTTCGAGGTGCTGTCCGACGCGAAGAAGCGGCGGCTGTACGACGAGTTCGGCGACGACGCCGCCAAGTTGGGCTGGGACGAGAGCAAGGCCGCGCAATACCGGGCCTACCGCAGCGGCGGCGGCGCCGGCGGTGGCGGGCGCGGCGGCGGCGTGCACTTCGACTTCGGCGGGGGCGGCGCTGGTGGCGCCGACTTCGAGTCGATCCTCCAGGAGATGTTCGGCGCGCAGATGGGCGGCCGTCGACGCGCGGGTCCCCGCGCGGGCGGCGATCGGACCACGGCGCTCGAGGTGTCCCTGGCCGACGCGGTGCTGGGCGCCGAAGAGCACCTGCTCATCGGCGGCCGCCGCATCTCGGTGAAGATCCCAGCGGGCGTTGAGACCGGCTCGCGCATTCGCCTCGCGGGCCAGGGCGAACCAGGCGAGCGCGGCGGCCCCAACGGCGACCTCTTCATCGATCTCACCGTCACCGAGCACCCGCTCGTGCGGCGCGACGGCAACGACCTGTTCATGGACGTGCCCGTCACCGTGGGCGAGGCCATCAACGGCGGCGAAGTGAAGGTGCCGGTGTTTGGCGGCTCCGTGACGGTGACGCTCAAGCCCGGCACGCAGTCAGGCACCAAGCTGCGCCTGCGCGGCAAGGGCGTCCCGGCGCTGCGCGGCGGCACCGCGGGCGATCTCTACCTGGTGGTGATGATCAAGCTGCCCGAGAAGCTCAACGACGCCGCCCGCACCGCGTTGACGGCGCTGGCCTACGACGGCGACGTGCGCGGCAAGTTGGCGCTGTGAACTTCACGTTGAATTGCTAAGGGCGGGCCCGCGATGGGATTCCTGAGTCTCTTTGGTGGCGGTACCCCGGCTGAAAAAGCGCAGAAGCTGAAGTCCAAGGCCACGCAGAAGTACGGCGACCCGACGACGCGGCAGAAGGCGCTGCAGCAGCTGGGTGAGATCAAGCACCCCGACGCCGTGCCGGTGCTCTTGCAGCGCTTCACGTTCTCCGTCGACCCGCAGACGACCGACGCCGAGGAAAAACAGCACGTCTTCGAGTCGATCTGCGAGCTCGAGAAGGACGCCGTGCAGCCGGTGCGCACCTTCCTCGTGAAGAGCGATCAGGCGTCCAGCTGGGCGCTCAAGATCCTCTCGGCGGTGCTGACCGAAGACGAAGTGCTGGGCATCGTCACCGACGAGCTCAAGCGCCTCGGCGCCGAATACTCGCGCGATCCCGAGAAGAAAGAAGTGCTGCTGCACTTCCTCGAAGGGAAGAACGATGCCCGCGTGGGCGCCGTGCTGCCGCCGCTGCTGGGCGACATGTCGGACGACGTCAAGATGGCGACGCTCAAGACGCTGGCCTCTGTGAAGTACGAGCCCGCGAAGGAGCAGGTCATCGAGCTCCTCATCAACGAAGAGACCGGGCGGCGCGTGCTGTCGGCGTGCGCGGCGGTGCTGGCCGACACCGGCTGGGCCGTGCAGGGCTTCCGCGAGAAGGTCGAGAAGCGGCTCCCCGACGGCTACACGGTCGACAAGGCCGGCGTCGTGAAGAAGCGCGGCGCGTAACGGCGCTTTCGCCTACGTTTCGCCACCATGACGCGCGTCGCGTGGTGGCTGATTCCCACGGCTGTTGTCGGCCTGGCGTGCCCTCCACCGCCGCCCGCCGTCGACGCAGGCCCTGACGTGACCCCGCTGTCGACCGACGCGCTGTGCCAGCGCATCACCGTGGCGCGCTGCGACGCCAACGTGCGCTGCTTCCCCGCTTTCACCCGGCGCGATCGTGCGGCCTGCATCGAAGAAGAGACGGCCCGCTGCACCAACGAGGCGAGCTACGCCCTGGGGGCCATCTCGCTGGGCGAGGTCACCACCGACGAAGCCCAGCTGGAGCGCTGCGAGCGCCGGCTGGCCACCAGCACCTGCCCGCCTTCGTTCCCGCCCGGCTACGTCGACCCGTCCGTCGCGCAGCCGTTCGATGACTGCACGCTGACGACCGGGCTGCTGCGGGGCCACCGAGAGACGGGGAAAGAGTGTGTCTTCGCCTACGAGTGCGCGCCGGGGAACTTCTGCGTGCGGCCCGGCGGTGTCTGTCGCGGCACGTGCGCGGCGCTGAGTCTCGCTGGCGAACCGTGCGGCATCGGCTGCCACGAAGGCCTGCGCTGTGACGGCGACGTGTGCGCGCCGCTGAAGGGCCGCGACGAGCCGTGCGCGTCGAGCGACGAGTGCGAAGCCGAGCTCATCTGCACGGGGTCCTGCCGGCCGCGGCGACAACTGAACGAGTCGTGCGTCGTCGACCCCGCGCGCTTGAGTCAGTGCGAGCCCGGCCTCGCCTGCGACGTGGTGCCCTACGTGTCGGGCCTCGCCGGAACCTGCATCGCGCCGCGCAGCGAGTTCCAGCCCTGCGCGTTCCACTGGAGCTGCCGCGCTGGCCTCGTCTGCGCCGATCTCAACTGGTCCACCTTCCCCGGCTCGGCGCCCGCGCCCGGCCAGTGCCGCCCACCCGACGGGCCCGGCGACAACTGCCCGCAGTCCGCGTGGGGCGCGTACGTCGGCGATCAATGCCGGCCCGGCCTCACCTGCGTGGAAGGCGCGAACTTCTGCGACGTGCTGCCCGTGCGCGGGCAGACGTGCACCCCGTCAAAGAGGAACTGCGCCGGCTTCGGCGTGTTCTGCAAACCGACCGGGAGCGGCGACGTCGGCGTGTGCGCGGAGCCGCCAGTCATCGGAGATCGCTGCGCGGTGCGGATCGCTGGCGCCAGGACCGTCGAGATTCCCTGCGCCACGGGCTGGTGCGACACCGAGACCACCCTGCAATGCCGCACCGCCGTGCGCACCACCGGCAGCGAGTGCCGTCAGGACGCCGAGTGCATCACCGGGCGCTGTGTGCCCCAGTCCGACATGACGCTGCGCTGCGCGCCGCCGTGCTGATTCTTTGTCACTGATTTCCCGCCGCGCGCGTTGAAGGCGCGACACCGCACTTCACCAAGGAGCTTGAACACCGTGACTGCCCTGCCCTCGACGCTCGACGCCGTGACCGTGTACCGCGAAGGCGCGCTCTGCCGCCGCGTGGTGACGCTGCAACCCGGGCCCGATCGTTCCATCCAGCTGGGTGGACTGCCGCTCTCGCTGGAGCCCGGCTCGTTGCGCGCGAAGGTGATCTCCGGCAACGGCAAGGTCGTCGACGTGCGCGCGCAGTTCGACGTGCAGCTGGTCGACGAGATCGATCTGCCCGGCGAGGTCAAGGCCGTCGAGGCCGCGCAAGAGAAGCTGCAGCAGCTCGAGCTGAAGCTGAGCCGCGTCGAAGCCGAGCTCAAAGAGCTGGCGAGCCTGCGACCGTCGTTCCTCGAGCCGAAGCGTGGTGAGCCGCCGCGCCCCGCGCCCATCGACGCGATCCTCGCGCTGGGCGACCTGCGCGACGCCGAGCAGGCCCCGCGTTTGGCCGCGCGCCGCGAGTTGAACGAAGCCATCGCCGACGCCCGCCGCGAGGTGACGCTGCACCAGCGCCGGATTCAGGAAGCGTCGACCTCGCAGCGCGCCGAACGCGCGCGGGTCTGGCGCGTGGCGCTGGTGACGCTGGCGACGGCGCCGACCGAGCCGCTGGAGCTCTCGCTGGAATACCGCGTGCCCGGCGCGCGCTGGGTGCCGAGCTACGCGCTGACGATGGAAAAAGGACTGACCGCGGGCGCACTGCAGATGCGCGCGTCGGTGGTGCAGCAGACCGGCGAAGACTGGGCGGGCGTGAAGCTGTCGCTGTCGACCGCGTCGTCGCAGCGCAGCGTCGAGATGCCGGAGCTCAAGTCGCTGCGCCTCGGTCGCCATCAGGAAGCGCCGCCGAGATCGGGCTGGCGTGCGCCGCCTCCGGGGCTCGACTCGTTGTTCGAGGCCTATGACGCGACGACGCCGGTGGCGAGCCCGCCGCCGCAACCCGTTCTCGGATCGGCGGTCTTCCGGCAGGAAAAGAAGGCCGACCTGCCGAGCCCCGCGATGGCGATGCCCGCGCCGCCGCCGATGCCGATGCCAGCGGGCGCGCCGATGCCGCGACGGGCGCCATCAGGTGAGCTGGCCGCGGTGTCTGCTGGTGCGCCACCGAGGGAGGTCCTTCGGTCCCTCTCGGCTCCGAAGAGCGCGCGTGGAGGCTTTGGCGGCGCGCGCAGTCGGGCCGCGGCGCCTCCGGCCGACGCGTTCGAGGACGACGTGCCGATGGCCGAAGAGGCCGAAGCCGCGCCGGACATGATGATGGACGAAGGCGGCGACGGCCTGGGCTCCGACGCGCCCGCGACCCCGGAGCGCGCGCTGTCATCGGCGTTCGGCGACTACGCGAAGTTGACGATGCCGGGGCCTGACGCGGCGCCTGCGTCGCGCGGCCGGTTGACTGACGCTTCCATGTGGGCCGGCGTCTTCGTCGGCGTGTCGGTGCCGGTCGACGTGGTGATGGCGCTGGTGTCGACCGCGCAGCGCGCCGCGCGCGAAGCCCAGCTGGCGTCGCTGCCGTCGCTCACCAACCCGGTGAGCTCGGTGAAGGCCTTCGACTACCGCTACGAGTGTCACGCCCGCGTCGACGTGCCCTCGACCGGCAAGTGGAGGCTGGTGCCGGTGATGAACTGCGCCGTCGGTCTCACGCCCGAGTACGTCTGCGTGCCGTCGGTCGAGCCGAAGGTGTACCGCACGCTCACCGTCGCCAACCGCAGCCTGCACGCGCTGTTGCCCGGCCCCGTCGACGTCACCGCGGGTGACGAGTTCCTGATGACGACGTCGCTGCCGGCGATCAGCCCCGGCGCCGATCAGTCACACCGACTCGGCCTCGGCGTCGAAGAAGCGCTCAAGGTGTCCCGCAAGACGCACTTCAAGGAAACGACTGGCGGGTTCCTCGGCGGCTCGACGGTGCTTCCGCACGACGTGGAGATCGAGCTCAACAACCGACTGCCTGGCGCGGCGTTGATCGAGGTCCGAGAGCGAGTCCCCATCGTCGACGGTGACGAGAAGGACCTGAAGATCGAAGAAGCGGCGGTCAACCCGGCCTGGGAGGTCGTTGACGGGCCGGTGGACGATCTGGTCGTCAAAGGCATGCGCCGGTGGCGACTCACCCTGCCCGCTGGCCAGACGCAGAAGCTGACCGCCTCATTCGTCATTCGTATGCCGAGCGACAAGATGATCGTCGGCGGAAACCGGAGGAGCTGACGCGATGCTGCCGATCAAGAAAGTCGTCGTGATGGAAGACCGCGCGCAGGTCGAGCGCGCTGGCGGCGTGGCGGTGAACGGCGTCACGCGCGTCGAGGTGCCAGGCGTGTCGCTGGTGGCCGTCGATCGTTCGCTGAAGGTCGAGGTCAAGGGCGCGACGCTGCTCGAGGCCCGCTTCAATCGACGCTGGAAAGAAGAGCCACGCGGCGGCGTGCCGGTGGACGCGAGTGAGCTGCGCAAGCGCGTCGA
>CAYWON010000054.1:0-31938 GCA_964459885.1 uncultured Archangium sp. | reverse complement strand
CACACCGGCGAAGACTGGAACGACGTGGAGCTCCAGTTCTCGACGGCGCGACCGACGCTGGGCACGACGCCGCCGACGCTGACCGACGACGTCCTCTCCCTGCGACCGAAGCAGCAGGTAGAGAAGCGCGTGGTCGACGTGTCGATCCGCGAAGAGGTGATTCAGTCGGCCGGAGAAGCGAGCGGTTCGCCCGAGTTCCCCGGCCTCGACGACGGCGGTGAGACGCGGCTGCTCTCGGCGCCGTCACGCACCACGGTGCGCAGCGACGGGCAACCACAGCGGGTGGCGCTGTTCGAGTTCACGTCGAGTGCGCTGGTTGAGCACGTGTGCCCGGCGGAGCTGTCGAGCCTGGTGTTCGTCATCGCGCGCTTCGCGAACACGTCGGCGCAGGTGCTGTTGGCTGGGCCCGTCGATCTCATTCGCGACGCAGGGCTCGTGGGGCGCGGTCAGCTCAAGTACGCGGCGCCGGGCGAGACGGTGAAGCTCTCGTTCGGCAACGAGGACGGCCTGCAGATCGTCCGCGAGACCGACGAGAAGACCGAGGAAGCACGGCTGACCGGTCGGCGCACGACGACGCGCAAGGTGAAGTTGCACATCTCGAACATGCGCAGCAGCGGCGCGAAGTTGATCATCGAGGAGCGCGTGCCGGTGTCGGAGGTGAAGGAGGTCGAGATTCAGGTGCTGACGAAGGACTGCGCGCCTGCGCCATCGACGGTCACCAAGGACGGCATCGCGCGCATCGAGCTCGAGCTGGGGGCGCAGAGCACGAAGACCGTAAAGTTCTCGTGGGAGCTGAGCGCCGCCGCGAAGGTCTCAGGCGTGTGAAGTCGCTCCCTCTCCCTGCGACAGCGGGGAGAGGGGCAATCAGCGCTCCAACCGCCGCCGCGCCGCGATGACGGTGTTGCTCATCAACATCGCGATCGTCATCGGCCCCACCCCACCCGGCACCGGCGTGATCCACGCGGCCTTCTCTTTGGCCGACTCAAAGTCGACGTCGCCACACAACTTCCCCGCTGCGTCGCGATTCATCCCGACGTCGATGACGATGGCGCCGGGCTTCAACCACTCGCCCTTCACCAGCTTCGCCACACCGACCGCGGCGATCACCACATCAGCCCGCTTCACCTCGGCCGCCACGTCGCTCTTGCTGTGACAGATGGTGACCGTGGCGCTGGCGTTGAGCAGCAGCATCGCCATCGGCCGCCCGACGATGTTCGACCGCCCGATCACCACGCAGTTCTTCCCGGCGACGTCGAAGCCGATCTCCTGAAGCATGCGCATCACACCAAACGGCGTGCACGCCACCAGCGTCGGCCGGCCCTGAAACAGGTGCCCGGCGTTGACCGCGTGAAAGCCATCGACGTCCTTCGACGGGTCGATCGCCTCCAGCACGGCGTTCGCGTCGAGGTGCTTCGGCAACGGCAGCTGCACGAGAATGCCGTCCACCGCGTCATCGGCGTTCAACTGCTTCACGAGCGCCATCAACTCCGCCTGCGTCACCGACGCGTCGAGGTGGTGGTGCCACGAGCCGAAGCCCAGCTCCTGCGCGGTCTTCTCTTTCGAAGTGACGTAGACCTTCGACGCGGGGTCTTCGCCCACACGCACCACGGCGATGCCGGGCGGGCGCCCATGCTTCGCAAGAATCGCCGCGGCCTCTTCCTTCAGCCCCGCCTTCACCTTCGCAGACAGCGCCTTGCCATCGATGATCTGAGCCGCCATGCGCCAAGGGCATGTCACACTGACCTGCAGGATGTTGGGAAAAGTCTTCGGCCTGATGATCGGCGGCGCGGTGGGAATGCTGCTGCTCTGGTCGCCTCCATTCGCGGCGGTACTGGGCGTTGCGGGAGCGTTACTTGGCCACTTTTTGTTCGATCGCGAGCGCACGGAGCCCAAGGCGTTCTCACCACCCAGCACCGAAGAGCTGCTCTCTCGGCCGCGCCCCCTCTCGCGCCCCGCGCCGAAGAAGCAGGTCGCGCCGGAAGACCTGACGCTGCTCCAGGCGCTCTGCCCACTGTTCATCGAGGTCGCGCGCGCCGACGCGCCAGTCGCGCAGATCGAGATCCGCATCGTGCGCGAGTTCTTCCAGCACCGGCTGCAGTTCAACGAGGCCGCCATGGACGAAGCGCGCGACGCGCTGAAGGCCGCCATCGCCGCACCGCCCGGCGACGTCGAAGCGCTGACCGTGCGCGCGCGGACCGTCGTGAAGCCGTCGATGCGCATCGAGGTCGTCCGCAGCCTCTACGACCTCGGCATGGCCGACGGCGATCTGCAGCGCAGCGAGCAAGACGTGCTCAAGCGCATCGTCACGGCGTTCAACCTGAGCGACGAAGCGCTGCAGGAGATCACCGCGCAGTACTTCGGCAAGGCCGACAGCTACTACCGCGTGCTGGGCGTGACGGCCGAGTCGACCGACGACGAGATCAAGAGCGCGTACCGACGCCTCGCCGCGGCACACCACCCCGACCGCTCGAAGGACGGCGGCGAGAAGTTCCGTCAGGTGAAGGACGCGTACGAGACCCTGCGGAAGCTGCGCGGCCTCTAGCGTCAGCTCAGCTTCGAGACGAAGTCGGCGAGGCGCGCGAGGCCCTTCTCGATGTTGGCGTCGCTGGTCGCGAACGAGAGGCGAATGAAGCCTTCTGCGCCGAACGGCTCGCCCGGCACCGCGGCGAGCAGAAAATCATCGAGGAGGATCTCGGAGAGCTTTATCGACCCGGTGATGGTCGTGCCCTTGTACGACTTGCCGATGAGCTCGCTGACGTCGGGGAAGCAGTAGAACGCGCCGTCAGGCATGCGGCACTTCACGCCGGGGATCTTGTTGAGCCCGTCGGTCATCTTGATGCGCCGCTGCGCGAAGACCTTCACCATCTCGTCGATGGGGCCGCGCGGACCCTTGAGCGCCGCGACGGCGCCCTTCTGGATCACCGACGTCGCGTTCGACGTCGACTGATCCTGGATCATCTGCATGCCGGCGATGAGGTCCTTCGGGCCGGCGGCGTAGCCGAGGCGGAGCCCCGTCATCGAGAACGCCTTCGAGAAGCCGTTGACGACCAGCGTGCGCGCCGCGAACTCGGGGCCCACGTTGGCGATGCTGAAGAACGGCCCGTCGACGTAGAGCAGCCGCTCGTAGATGTCGTCGGTGATGAGCACGCAGTCGTGGCCGCGCAGCTCGTTGGCCAGCGCGATGAGCGCGTCTTTCGGGATCACCGCGCCCGACGGGTTCGACGGCGAGTTGAAGATGACGGCCTTGGTGCGCGGCGAGAGCGCCTTGCGAAGCGCCTTCGGGTCGGGGACCCAGTTGTCGGCCGCGCTGGTCTCGACGATGACCGGCTCCCCGTCAGCCAGGCGCACCATGTCGGGGTAGCTGACCCAGTACGGCGAGAAGATGATCACCTCGTCGCCCGGCGACAGCATCGCCTGGAACGCGTTGTAGAGCGCCTGCTTGCCGCCGACGGTGACGACCACCTGCTCCGGCGCGAACGTGAGCTGATTTTCCTGCGCGAGCTTCTCGACGATGGCCGTCTTCAGCTCGGGGATGCCGCCGGTCGCGGTGTACTTGGTGAAGCCGCCGTCGAGCGCCGCCTTGATGGCGTCCTTGATGTGCGCGGGCGTGTCGAAGTCGGGCTCACCGGCCGCGAAGCTCAGGACATCGGCTCCCTTCGCGGCGAGCGCGCGGGCCTTGGCGTTGAGCGAAAGAGTTGGAGACGGCTTGACGGCCTTGAGTCGCTTCGCGAGCTGCATTGATCCTCACTTCTTGGCGTATTTGGCCTTGAGCGCCGTGAGCACGTTCGGCGGCACGAGACCTTCGATGTTGCCCCCGTGCGACGCGACTTCGCGCACGAGGTTCGACGAGACGTAGAAATAGTCTTCGCCGGTCATCATGAAGACCGTCTCAACGTCGGCGTTGAGCTTGCGGTTCATGTTGGCGAGCTGGAACTCGAACTCGAAGTCGCTCACCGCGCGCAGGCCGCGCAAGACGACGTTGATTTGGCGACGCCGCGCGTACTCGACCAGCAAGCCCTGGAAGTCGTCGACCTCCACGCGGGGATCGTTGGCGACCGCACCGAGGATGAGCTGCTTGCGCTCGTCGACGGTGAACAGCGGCGTCTTCTTGGGGTTCACCGCGAGCGCCACGACGATCTTGTCGAACATCTTCAGGCCACGCTGAATCAGCGACAGGTGACCGTTGGTCAGCGGATCAAAAGAGCCCGGGTAGATGGCGAGGCGCACGGCGGCAGCGTCTGTCATGCGTCGCGATGCGTCAACCGGAAGATGGCCACGTTGGTGGCTCCGTAGACGCGCTCGTCGATGCGCACGAAGTCACCCACGCGCTCTGGCATTGCTTCGTCTTTGCCGGTCTCGATCACCGCGATGCCGTCGGCCGTCACCAGCTTCGCGGCCAGCAGCGCCTCGAGCACCGCGACGCCGGTCTTCAGCTTGTACGGCGGGTCGGCGAACACGAGCTGGAAGGTTCGGCCCTTCTTGCCCAGCGCCGCGATGGCCGCGAGCGCGTCGTCAGCGATGATCTCCACGCGGTCTTGAAAGCGCAGCGCGTCGACGTTCTGCCGACACAACGCGAGCGCTTCACGACCCCGGTCGACGAGCACCGCGAGCGTCGCGCCACGAGAGACGGCCTCGAGCCCGAGCGCGCCGGTGCCCGCATAGAGATCGAGTACGTCGAGGTCGTCGCAGCGCTGGCCGAGCACGTTGAAGAGCGTCTCGCGCACCCGGTCGGCCGTCGGGCGGATCACGTCGTCCGACTTCGGCGCGGCCAGCACCCGGCCCTTGGCTGATCCAGCGACGATCCTCATGCGACCTCCGCGCACCCTTTCGCACGTCGCCTTACGGTTCCACGCATCAAATCGTCGTCTTCCACGACAATTGCGGACCTAAGCTGTACGGCTTCGAGACAACAACGTGGACTACGAGCGCTATCAGAACCTGCACACCATCGTGATGCTGCGGGACATCTTGAGGAAGTGGTGGCGAGCCGAGCTGTGCTTCGCCGACAAGACCGGCACCGTCATCGAGTGGGCGAAGGGTCAGATCACCCCGCCGCCGAATGATTTCTGCCGACTCTCGCTGTTCAGCAAAGAAGGCTTCCGCCGCTGCTCAGCGTCGGTGCGCGTGCTGCACGAGAAGTTCAAGGCGTCGAAGAAGCTGCGGCGATCGCAGTTTCACGAGTGCCACCTCGGCTTCACCATCGTCGGCGCGCCGCTGTACGTCGAGAACGAGTACGAGGGCATGTTGTTCGTCGAGGGCTTCGCGCGGCAGGAGATCAGCCCGCGTGAGGCCGAGCAGCTCAAGGCGAAGATCACCGAGCTCAACCCCGGCACCACCGATCTCGAGCGCGCGCTGGAGCGCATTCCCCAGAGCGACGACCGCGAGACCGAGAAGATCTGCGACCTGCTCGAGTTCGGCGCCAACGAGATCGCCAACTACGAGTCGGAGCTGGCCAAGAAGGACGAGACGATCCAGACGCTCTCGACCGAGCTGTCCGATCGCTACAAGTTCGAGAACATCATCGGCAAGTCGAACGCGATGCTCGAGGTGTTCCGCATCCTCGAGAAGGTCTGCAACTCCGACTCGACGGTGCTGGTGAACGGCGAGTCAGGCACCGGCAAAGAGCTGGTGGCGCGCGCCATCCACTACAACGGCCCGCGGAAGGACAAGCCGTTCGTCGTGCAGAACTGCTCGGCCTTCAACGACAACCTGCTCGAGAGCGCGCTGTTCGGTCACGTGAAGGGCTCGTTCACCGGCGCGCTGCGCGACAAGAAGGGGCTCTTCGAGGTCGCTGACGGCGGCACGTTCTTCCTCGACGAGGTCGGCGACATGTCGCCCTCGCTGCAGGTGAAGCTGCTGCGCGTACTGCAGGAAGGCACGCTGACGCCGGTGGGCGGCACGCAGCAGCGCCAGGTCGACGTGCGCGTCATCGCGGCGACGCACAAAGACCTCGGCGTGATGGTGAAGAAAGGCGAGTTCCGCGAGGACCTCTACTACCGCATCAACGTCATCCGCATTCAGGTGCCGCCGCTGCGCGATCGCAAAGACGATCTGCCGGTGCTGATGGACCACTTCATGCGCAAGCACAAGAAGGACGGCCAGCGCTCGCGGGCCATCGCCAACGACGCGCTCGCGGTGATGCAGCAGTACCACTGGCCCGGGAACATTCGCGAACTGGAGAACGAGATCGAACGGCTGCTGGTGCTGGGCAGCGATCTCGAGCTGCTGCCGGCCGACCTGCTGTCGAGCCGCATTCGTGACGCGGTCAGCGGCGCGGCGGGCGTGAACGTCATCGGCGCGTCGCGCGTGACGCAGGTGCCGGTGGGCAAGATGAACGACGCCGTCGAGGCGCTCGAGCGCGAGATGATCAGCCAGGGCCTCAACCGCACCAAGGGCAACAAGAGCCGCCTGTCGCGTGAGCTGGGCATCTCGAGATCGAACCTGATCTTGAAGATCCAGAAGTACGCGCTCGAGAAGCCGGGCACGCCCGATGTGGACGACGAAGTGGAGTCGCAGCCGTGAGCTATTTCCAGCAGGACTTCTTCGTCACGTCTGACGGCGCGCCGTTGTGGTTCGAGACGCGCGGTGACGGCAAGCGGCTGCCGATCGTGCTCAACGACGGGCTCGGGTGCGACGGGTTCATCTGGCGCTACCTGTGGGAGCCGCTCACCGACGACCGCCGTGTCATGCACTGGAACTACCGCGGCCACGGCAAGTCGGGCGTGGCGGGCGACGATACGCGCATCGGCATGGAGTACATCACCGACGATCTCGCGCGGCTGATGGACTCGCAGAAGCTCGAGTCAGCGGTGATCTTCGGCCACTCGATGGGCGTGCAGGTGGCGCTCGAGTTTCACCGCCGACACCGCGCGCGAGTGAAGGGCCTGGTGCTGATCTGCGGCAGCTACGGCACGCCGTTGGACACGTGGCACGACCACACGTTGATGCGCGTGGCGTTCCCCTACGTGAAGCGGCTCGTCGAGCGCACGCCCGACCTCGCGCGCACGCTGACGTCGCGGCTGATGAACACGCAGCTGGCGCTTGAGTTCGGCATCCGCACCGAGCTCAACCCGGCGCTCATGAAGCCCAACGACTTCGCGCCGTACATGGAGCACCTGGCGAAGATGCACCCGCTGTACTTCGTGCGGACGCTGGACTCGCTCAAGGATCACTCGGCGTGGGATCACCTGCCGTACGTCGACGTGCCCACGATGGTGATCGGCGGCGAGGGCGACAAGTTCACGCCGGTGTGGCTGAGCCAGCGCATGGCCGAGTTCATCCCCGGGTCTGACTACGTCTACGTGCCGGGCGGCACGCACACCGCGCCACTCGAGCGACCGGGCCTCGTCAACGCAGCCATCGAGCGGTTCCTTCAGCGCGTCGCGGCGTGAGGTGACTGCGGCTGGGCCGCGATGACCTCCGGCGTCGTCAACAGCGCGTCGAGCTCCTTCACCAGCGCCTCACCGAAGAACGCCTCAAGCTCGCCGCGTGACATCTCGTACAGCGTCGGTCCCGTGTGCCGGCACTGCAGGTCGTCGTGCACGTCAGAGCTCGGCCGCAAGACGCCCTTGTCCCAGGTCACGGGGAACAGCCAGCACACCGCCGGCTTGATGCGGTGGTAGTCGCGGCCCTTCGCCAACGCGTACGCGTGGATCGAGCAGCCCCGCCCTTTCGGGCTCAGGAACACGCAGCCGCCGTTCACCACCTGCGTGCGCACGAACTTCCCTGACTCGTACTCGGGGTCTTCCTTCTCTTCTGTCGTGAACCACTTCTCGGGCGGCGACGCGACGAAGGGCGCCAGCTCGTCTTTGACCGCCAGAATGCGGTCGCGCTCGGCCAGGTTCACGTCGCACCCGTACTGACAGCAGCTGTCCCGGCAGAACGTGCACTGCATGCAGTGCCCGAAGTACCGGAGCTTGAAGATGTCGGTTTCGACCTGTTTCAGGGCTGGAACAGAGGAGATCGGGAGGAGCACGCGCGCCGCGAAGTAGCGCGAAAACCGCTCTCGACGCTCGAAAATCACGCCGTCATCACGATGTCATTTTGCACGACAAATTGCCGCCAGGCCGACTCCTGACCACACGGCCGTGCCGCCAGGTTCCGACCAGCTGCTCGTCCGTTCTTCGCGCTGCTTGTGGCCATTGACGGAACGTGTCAAAGGCCGCGCCGATGTTTCCCCGAGAGAAAATTCGTAACGTCGCAATCGTCGCCCACGTCGACCACGGCAAGACCACGCTGGTCGATCACATGCTCCGCCAGGGCGGTGCCTTCCGCTCGAACGAGCAGGTCGCAGAGCGAGTCATGGACTCGAACGACCTCGAGCGTGAGAAGGGCATCACCATCATGGCCAAGAACACGGCCATCGGTTGGAAGGACCACTTCATCAACATCGTCGACACACCCGGCCACGCCGACTTCGGCGGTGAAGTCGAGCGCGGTCTGCGCATGGTCGACGGCGTGATCCTGCTGGTCGACGCCGCTGAAGGCCCCCTGCCCCAGACGCGCTTCGTGCTCAGCAAGGCGCTGGCGCTCGGCCTCAAGACGGTGCTCTGCATCAACAAGATCGACCGCAAGGACGCGCGCGCGAAGGAAGTGCTCGACCTCGTCTACTCGCTCTACATCGACCTCGGCGCCGACGAAAAAGACCTCGAGATGCCCGTCATCTACGCCATCGCGCGTGAGGGCAAGGCCGGCACCGACCTCGACAACGTGGGCACCACGCTCGAGCCGCTGCTCGACGCGATCATCAGCCACATCAACCCGCCGCCCGCGCCGCCCGCCGACGCCGGCACCCAGCTGCTGCTGGCCAACCTCGACTACGACTCGTTCGTGGGCCGCATCGGCATCGGCCGCGTCTCAGCCGGTCGCCTCGCGCCCAACATGCCGGTCGCCATCGCCCGCGACGGCGGCAAGATCGAGCAGGGCAAGATCGTCAAGCTGTTCGGCTTCTCGGGCCTCAAGCGCGTCGAGATCGCCGAAGCCGGCCCCGGTGAGATCGTCTGCGTCGCCGGCATCGAAGACCTCTCGATCGGCGACACCATCTGCGACGTCGAGAACCCCAGGCCCCTGCCGCGCATCAAGGTCGACGAGCCGACCATGATGATGATCTTCCGCGTCAACAACGGCCCCTACGCCGGTCGCGAAGGCAAGTACGTCACGTCGCGCAACATCCGCGATCGCCTGATGCTCGAGGCGTACCGAAACGTCGCCATCCGCGTCGAGCCGACCGATTCTCCCGACGCCTTCCGCGTCGTCGGCCGTGGCGAACTCCAGCTGGCCGTCATCATCGAGACCATGCGCCGTGAGGGCTTCGAGCTGACCGCGTCGAACCCCGAGCCGATCATCAAGGAGATCGACGGCGTTCGTCACGAGCCCATGGAGCTCGTGTTCTGCGACATCCCCGAGCTGTCCGTCGGCGTGGTGACGGAGCGCCTTGGGCCTCGCAAGGGCCGCATGGTCGACATGGAGCAGCTCGGCGGCGCGCGCAACCGCGTGAAGTTCCGCATTCCCGCGCGTGGCCTCGTCGGCTTCCGCAGTGAGTTCCTCACCATCACCAAGGGTGAAGGCATCATGTCGTCGCAGTTCGACGGGTGGGAGCCGTACATGGGCTACATCCCCCGTCGCGCGAACGGCGCCATCATCGCCGACCGCCTGGGCGACGCGATCCCCTACGCGCTGTTCAGCATCCAGGAGCGCGGCAAGCTGTTCGTGAAGCCGGGCGACGCCCTCTACGAAGGCATGATCATCGGCGAGAACGCGCACCCGTCGGACCTCGACGTGAACGCGAGCCGCGCGAAGAAGCTGACCAACATCCGCGCCGCCGGCCGCGACGAGAACGTCATCCTCGTGCCGCCGTTCGACATGACGCTCGAGAAGGCGCTGGAGTGGATCGCCGAGGACGAGCTCGTCGAGGTCACGCCGAAGACCATTCGTCTGCGCAAGCGCACCCTGGCCTTCCAGGAGCGCTACCGCACCGAGCGCGATCGCAAGCGCGAGAAGGAAGAAGCAGACGCTGACTGAGTCCCGTGCACGGCTGGTAGATTCCCAGTCGTGCGTGCGTGGCTCGAGCGGTTGACCCCTCCCGGTGACGAGATCTCGTTGCCGGAAGGGTCTGGAGCGCTGGTCTTCGGGCGCTCCGTGAAGTGCACGTACGTGCTGGAAGATCGACTCTTGTCGAACCAGCACTGCGAGATCGCGTTCAGCGGTGGCTTCTGGCGCGTGCGCGATCTCGGCAGCACCGTCGGCACGCGCGTCAACGGCGCGAGCGTCACGGCCAGCCGCGCGTTGTTCCCCGGCGACCGCGTGCAGTTCGGTGAGACGGTGCTCCGGTACCGCACCGACGCGCCGCACGCCGAGCCCGAGACCTTCGCGGCGATCGCCCGTTCCCCCGACGACGAAGCCGGCTGGCTCGTCCACGCCGACGCGCTGCAGGAGCGCGGAGACCCGCTCGGTGAGCGCATCGCGCGCGCGTGCGCCGGCCAGCGCCTCGAGCACATGACCTGGCTCGGCAGCCTCTGGGAGCCGTTCGTCGCGGGCGAGCTCGAGATCGACTGGTCGTTCGGGTTCATCAAGCGCGCCACGCTGCGCACGGCCGCAGGTCGCATGCAGCCCGACTGGCGCGAACACCTCTCGGCGCTGGTGAGTCTGCGCATCGGGCGGCTGCTGCGAAGCCTCAGCATCGATCTGCCGCGACTGCAGAACCTGACGCCGGTGCAGGTGCCCGAAGAGCTGGTGTCGGCGCAGCGGTTCCTCGCGGGCCTCACCGAGCTACCGCCGAGCCTCGAGCGCCTCACGCTGGGCTACCACGTGGCGCAACCGGCTGGCGGCGCGGTCGACACCTCGGCCGAGCTGGCGCTCCGGTTTCCGCGGCTGCGCGGCACGGCGGTCTACCAACGCGCGAACGCCGTGAGGCTGCGGGTGCTGTCGTCGGCGCCGGGCGTGAAATTGAGCGGCATCGAAGGCAGCCGGGTGTTGACGGGCGGCACGCGCCTGCGACGCGGCGAGCGCGGAACGCTGTTCCTCGAAGCGGCGCCGGGCATCCCGTTCCTCGCCGATGGGAACCCCTGCTACTTCAGCTTCACGCAAGGGCGCGCGCAGCTGTTCGCCGGGCGCATGCGCGGCGAGGTGCGCGTCAACAACCGCATCGACTCGATGTACGAGCTGCTGCCCGACGACCTCATCGACGTGCAAGGCGCCGCAAAGTTCCGCCTGGAGCTGGTGTCATGAAGGCGTGGATCCGCCGCATCGAGATCGACACCTTCAGCTCGACCGTCATCGAGCTGCCCGCGAAGGCCGGCATGGTGACCGTCGGCAGGAAGGACGCCGACATCGTCATCGACTCCGTGCGCGTGGCGAGGAAGCACTGCGCGTTCGTGAGCGATGGCGGGCGCTGGCGCGTGGAGGACCTGAGTTCGAGCGGCGGCACGTTCATGAACGGCCGCCGCGTGCAGCGCCACACGTTGGCCCACGGCGACACGCTGTGGCTCGACGGCACGCTCCTGGTCTTCCTCGAGATGCCGACCGCGCTGAGCGTCGACTTCGAGTCGCACATCGACGCGAACGCCGATGACCCGATGCGCGTGACGGTGTGGGCCGACTGGCTGCTCGAGCACGGCGACCCGTTCGGCGAACACCTCCGCGGCGAGACGCCGTCCGAGTGGGTGCTGGAAGGCCTGCACCCGCTGGTGAACGAAGGCCGGCTGGAGCTGGTGTGGAAGCACGGGCTCATTCACACCGCGCGCATCCGCTGCATCAACGACGCGACGTACAGCGACGTGGAGCTGCTCGCGCGGTTCTTGTCGCTGCGCGCCGCGCGATGGACGAGAGAACTCACCATCGATCTGTCGACGTGGGTCATGCCGTCGGCCGCGCGCATTCATCAGGAGGCCGCGGCGGTGCTGCGCGGGCTGCTGAACGGGCCGGCGCTCCCGGTGCTGAGCCGACTGTCGTTCGGCTACTTCAGCGAAGACCTCGCGCCGTCAGACATGTTGTTGCAGTTGCTGCGGCGACTCGGGCACCGGTTCCCCAGGCTGACGACGGACCCGTCGGCGTTCCTGACGCCGGTGCGCGAGGCGACGCTGGAGGTGCTGTCGGTGGCCGACGGCATCGACTTCCACGCACCGCAGGCGAGGAACGGTCGCATTCCGCTCGCGTCGGGCGTCTGGGTCGGGAGCTCGACGCCGGGCCACCTGCGGGCGATCGCACCTGGTGTACCGAGGCGCACCGTCATGGAGAGCTTCATCGTGAGGCAGGAGTCGCCGCAGTGGTGCTTCATCGCGCTCGGCTTCGACGTGACGCTGAACGGTCGACGCATCCTTGAGACGCGGTTGCTGCCGGGCGATGTGATCGACGTGAAAGGGACGAAGTTCCGGTTCGACGTCGCCTGATCCCCTCTCCACCGCGGTGGAGAGGGTCAGGGTGAGGCGGTGCGCACCACCTCACCCGCCTGTCACAACACGAACTTCGCGGCGTCGCGCCCTTCAGCGATGGCCCACACGATCAACGACGCCCCCCGCTTCGCATCACCCACCGCAAACACGCCCGGCACGCTGGTCCTGAACTTCGCGTCGACCTTCACATTGCCGCGCGCGTCCAGCTCCACACCGAGCTGCTCCTTCAACGACGTCACCACCGGCCCCACGAAGCCCATGGCCTGAATCAACAGGTCAACCTCAACCCGCTCTTCATTCGCCGGATTCTGCGAGTCGACCCACCGCAGCGCCGTCAGCTTCCCGCCCTCACCTTCTAGCTTCGTGGTGCGACGCGAGAACACGCGCTCGCCGCCCTCTTCCTGCGACGACGACGTGCGGAACACCAACGGCCACTCGGGCCACGGGTTCGCGACGCCACGGCTCTCGGGCGGAGCCGCCATCAACTCGACCTGCCGCACCGACGCCGCGCCCTGCCTGAGCGCCGTGCCCAGGCAGTCCGACCCGGTGTCGCCGCCGCCGAGGATGACGACGCGCTTCCCGGCAGCGACGGCCGGCCCGCCTCGATTCGCCGCCTCAAGGTAGTCCATCGCCAGCATCACGCCGTTGAGCTCCACGCCCGGCACGTCGAGCACGCGCGGCCGCTGCGCACCAATGGCCACCACCACGGCGTCGTGCTGCGACACGAGCTCCTTCCACGTCGGCGCGACGCCCACGTCGATGCCCGTCTCGAACTTCACACCCTCAGCCTCGAGCAACGCGAGCCGTCGATCGATGAACGACTTCTCCAGCTTGAAGTCGGGGATGCCGTAGCGCAGCAACCCGCCGATGCGATCGGCGCGCTCGAGCACCGTCACCGTGTGCCCGCGCTGATTCAACCGAGCCGCGGCCGCGAGCCCCGCTGGACCCGAGCCGACGACCGCCACGCGCTTGCCGGTGCGGATCACCGGGATTCGCGGCACCACCCAACCTTCAGCGAACGCGCGCTCGATGATCTCCTTCTCCATCTGCTCGATGGTCACCGCGTCGCCGTCGATGGCCAGCACGCACGCGCCTTCACACGGCGCCGGACACAGCCGCCCGGTGAACTCGGGGAACTCGTTGGTGGTGGAGAGGATCTCCCACGCCTGACGCCAGCGGCCGTGGAAGACGTGATCGTTGAACTCGGGGATCGGGTTCCCCAGCGGACAGCCGCGGTGACAGAACGGCACGCCGCAGTCCATGCAGCGGCCGGCCTGCTTCTTCGCGTCTTCGGGCAGCAGCGGCAGCGCGAACTCGCGTGAGTCCTTGAGCCGCTCTTCGACGGGCCGCTTGTCCGCCGCCTCGCGCTCCCACTCCATGAAGCCGGTCACGTGACCCATGGCTCAGCTCTCCCTTCCGCCGACGACGCGGAGCTTCGGCTCGGTGGGCGGTCGCAGCCGCTGAGCGCGCCGCGCCTGCAAGACCTTCCGGTAGTCCGTCGGCATGACCTTCACGAACGACGAGACGAGGTGCTCCCAGTTGTCCAACACGCGCTGCGCGAGCGGGCTGCGCGTCCACTTCACGTGACTCTCGATCAATCCGTACACGAGCCAGATCTCCGACTCGTCGACGAGCGACTCGAGCTCGACCATCTCGAGGTTGCAGTGCTGTTTGAACGTGTGCGCGCGGTCCAGCACGTACGCCGTGCCGCCGCTCATGCCCGCGGCGAAGTTGCGGCCCGTCTGACCCAGCACCACCACCACGCCGCCGGTCATGTACTCGCACGCATGATCGCCGACGCCCTCGACGACCGCGCGGGCGCCCGAGTTGCGCACGGCGAAGCGCTCACCCGCCAACCCGCTGAAGTACGCCTCGCCGGCCGTCGCGCCGTAGAGCACCGTATTGCCGACGACGACGTTCTCTTCCGGCACAAAGCCGCCACCGCGCGGCGGCGTCACCACCACGCGCCCGCCCGAGAGGCCCTTCGCGACGTAGTCGTTGGCTTCGCCTTCGAGCTCGAGCGTGACGCCACGCGTGAGGAACGCGCCGAAGCTCTGCCCCGCGCTGCCGCGCAACCGCAGCCGCATCGCGTCGTCGCCCAACCCTTCGGCGCCGTGACGCCGCGTGAGCTCGCCGGACAGCATGGCGCCCACGGCGCGGTGCTCGTTCGACACGGGGATCACCGCTGACACGTCGCGGGTCGGCGCGAGGAACGTGGTGTCGAGGTGACCGGTCAGGTCCTTCTTCTGACCAGCGCGACACGAACGCGGACCAGGCCGCGGCGGCTGCAGCAGCTGGGTGAGGTCAACGCGCACGGCCTTGCCGTCCGACAGACGCCGCTGCCGCAAGAACTCCACGCGTCCGACGAGGTCGTCGATGGTGCGCACGCCGAGCGCCGCCATGCGCTGCCTGAGCGCCTCTGCCAGCAAGAGGAAGAAGTTCACGACGTCGTCCGCGCGGCCGTGAAAGTGCGACCGCAGCTTCGGGTCTTGCGTGGCGATGCCGACCGAGCAGGTGTTGAGGTGACACTTCCTCAGCATCACGCAGCCCTCGACGATGAGCGCCGCCGTCGCCACGCCGAACTCTTCGGCGCCCAGGAGCGCGGCGATGAGCAGGTCGCGCGAGCTGCGCAGCCCGCCGTCGACCTGCAGCCGTACGCGATCGCGAAGGCCGTTCATCACCAGCACCTGCTGCGCTTCGGCGAGACCGAGCTCCCACGGGAGGCCGGCGTGCTTCACCGACGAGACCGGTGACGCGCCGGTTCCACCTTCGTAGCCAGCGATGGTGACGCCGCCAGCGCCCGCCTTCGCGACGCCCGCAGCGATGGTGCCGACGCCGACCTCGCTCACCAGCTTTACGCTGACGCGCGCAGCCGGGTTGACCGACTGGAGGTCGTAGATGAGCTGGGCGAGATCTTCGATCGAGTAGATGTCGTGGTGCGGCGGCGGCGAGATCAGCGTCACGCCCGGCGTCGACCACCGCACCTTGGCAATGCGCTCATCGACCTTGTGACCCGGCAGCTGACCGCCCTCGCCGGGCTTCGCGCCCTGCGCCACCTTGATCTGCAGCTCATCGGCGTTGACCAGGTACTCCGTCGTCACGCCGAAGCGCGCCGAGGCCACCTGCTTGATCGCGCTGCGCCGCGTGTCGCCGTTGGGCTCGCGCAGGTAGCGACGCGACTCTTCGCCGCCTTCGCCGCTGTTCGACTTCGCGCCGAGCCGGTTCATGGCGATGGCCAGCGTCTCGTGCGCCTCCGCGCTGATCGACCCGAAGGACATCGCGCCGGTGACGAAGCGCTTCACGATCTCGCGCGCCGGCTCGACTTCTTCCAGCGGCACCGCGCCCGACGACGGCTTCACCTCGAGCAGCGATCTCAGCAGCGCCGGGTCATCGTCCTCTTCATCGACGAGGCGCTCGTACTCAGCGAACAGCGCGGCGTCGTTGGCCCGCGTGGCCTTCTGCAGCGCCGCGATGGTGTCGGGGTTCCACTTGTGACGCTCGCCATCGCGACGCCATTGGTAGACGCCGCCAGTGAACGGCACGGACACGTTTCCGCCGCCGAAGCCGCGCTGATGGCGCTGCGTCACCTCGACGCCCAGCATGCTCAGGCTCACGCCGCCGATGCGCGCTGGCGTCCCCGCGAAGTGCGCGTCGATGAGCGTTCGGTCGAGCCCGATCGCCTCGAAGATCTGCGCGCCGCGGTACGACTGCACCGTCGAGATGCCCATCTTCGACATCACCTTCAGCAGGCCTTCATTGACGGCCTTCACGAGGTTGGCGGCGCCCTTCTCTCTCGTCTCCGCCGGCAGCGAGTCGATCGTCAGCCACGGGTTCACCGCGGCCGCACCGAAGCCCACGAGCGCCGCGAAGTGGTGCACCTCGCGCGCTTCGGCGGTCTCGATGAGCAGGCCCGTGTGACGACGAATGCCGTCGCGCACGAGCCGCTGGTGCACGGCGCTGGTCGCCAGCAACGCGGGAATCGGTAGGTGCCGCGCGTCGACGCCGCGATCGCTCAAGATCAGCACGTCAGCGCCGGCTTCCACCGCGGCCACGGCGTCGTTGCAGAGCCGCTCGACCGCGTCGGCGAGGTCGCCGGTGTAGAGCATCGACAACACGCGCGGCTCGAACACGCCCAGCGAGCGCATGGCCTTCAGCTTCGCCATGTGCTCGTTGGTGAGAATGGGCCCGGGCAGCGACAACCGGTAGCAATGCTCGGGCGTCTCTTCGAACGTGTTGCCGTCGGGGCCGATGCTGGTGGCGAGCGACATCACCATTGCTTCGCGGATGGGGTCGATCGGCGGGTTGGTGACCTGCGCGAAGAGCTGATGGAAATAGTCGAACAGCGACGGCGCGCGATCGCTCAACACCGCGAGCGGCGCGTCGTTGCCCATCGAGCCCGTCGGCTCTTTCCCGGTCTCGGCCATCGGCGTGATGAGCAGCCGGAGGTCTTCGTCGGTGAAGCCGAACGCGCGCTGCAGTCGCCCCAGCTCGTCACCCTCGGGCGCGGCGGGCGGCTGAGCTGCGGGCAGCTCGTCAAAGGTGAAGACGTTGCGCTCGAGCCACTTGCGGAAGGGCCAGCGGTTGACGATCTCCCGCTTCACCTCCGCGTCTTCGACGATGCGACCTTCGTCGGTGTCGACGAGGAACATGCGGCCGGGCTGCAGACGCCCCTTTCGCAGCACCTGCTCGGGCGGCACGTCGACCACGCCGGCCTCCGACGCGAGGATCACGCGATCGTCCTTCGTCACCACGTAGCGCGCAGGCCTCAGCCCGTTGCGATCGAGCGTCGCGCCGACGAGGTGCCCATCGGTGAACGTGATCGCCGCGGGGCCGTCCCACGGCTCCATCAGCGAGCTGGCGTACTCGTAGAACGAGCGACGCGCGTCCTCCATCTCGGGGTTCCCGCTCCACGCCTCGGGGATCATCATCATCATCGCGTGGGGCAGCGAGCGGCCGCCCAGCGTCAACAGCTCGAGCATGTTGTCGAACTGCGCCGAGTCGCTCTTGCCCGGCACGATGATGGGCTGCAGCCGATCGAGCGTGCCGCCGAACTTCGCGGACTGCAGCAGGCTGCGCCGCGCCGTCATCCAGTTGCGGTTGCCCTGCACCGTATTGATCTCGCCGTTGTGCGCGACGAAGCGGAACGGCTGCGCGAGGTCCCACGTGGGGAACGTGTTCGTCGAGAACCGCGAGTGCACCACGGCGATGGCGCTGACGAAGTCGGGATCGCGCAGGTCTGCGTAGAAGCCCGGCAGCTGAGAGGGCAACAGCAGGCCCTTGTAGACAATCGTCTCGGCCGACAACGAAGCCACGTGAAACCGGCCCTCAGGGTCGACGCCCGACGTGCGCACGCGGTTTTCAACGAGCTTGCGGATGATGAAGAGCTTCCGCTCAAACGCGCTCGGCACGCAGCGACGCCGCGCGATGTAGACCTGCCGCATCACCGGCAGCACGCCGCGCGCCACGGTGCCCAGCTTCGACGCGTCGACCGGCACGTCGCGCCACCCGAGGATGCGCTGATCTTCCAGCCGCACCACGTCTTCGAACATGCGCTCGATCTCGGCGCGCGCGAACGGGTCTGGAGGCAGGAAGACCTGGCCGACGCCGTAGCAACGACGCCGCGGCATCTCGAAGCCGAGCTTGAGGCCTTCGCGTTTGAAAAAGCGGTGCGGGATCTGCACCATGATGCCCGCGCCGTCGCCGGTCAGCGGGTCAGCGCCGGTCGCTGCGCGGTGCGCCATGCGGCGCAGCACCTCCAGCGCCTGCTCGACGATGGCGCGCGACTTCTCGCCCTTGATGTTCGCGACAAAACCAATGCCGCAGCTGTCCTTCTCAGTCGCCGGCTCGTACAGCCCGTGGGTCAACGCTGGCTCCAATCGCGGCAGTGACGCGCCGCGACACGAACCATAACGCCTTGCGTCAGCGCAGCACAGGCTTCCGGTGGTCGGTCTCGGACCGGTTGCCCTTTCCGAGATTGCAGTCGCAGCAGAGCGTTTGGAGATTGGCCAAGACCGTCAACCCACCGAGCGAATGCGGAACGATGTGATCAACATGCAGGAGAGCACCCTCGTTCGCCGCCGCACCACACGCGACGCACGCACCACCGTCCCGCTCGAGGACGTGGTACCGGAGGCCTAATGGAACAGCTCTCGAGCCGCGCTGGCCTCTCGCGTTCGGCGTGAGCCGTTCACGAACAGCGTCGCCGCTGTTCCATCGCCACGCGAACGAGTCGTCGAAGCGAGGGAGTGCAGCGAATTGGTAGCCCTTGTTGCCTTGGAAGTGGCCCTTCAGCAGGGCAATCGCGATGAACTGCGACATGAAGTGCGAGGGCGTCGTGTCCAGGAAACGCCGTGCCTGGGCCGAGTACGTGCCGAGTTGAACCTCGAGGTTGTCGCTCACGCTGATGCCGCAGCGAGCGAGCACGTCCGCGAACAGCCGTGCCTTCGCCTCACGCACGGCCCTCGCCGCCTCTGCCGTGCCGCTGCGGCCTTCAGTAAAGCGAATGCGCTGGGTGAGACCGATCACGCCCGCCACGCCCTTCGCGGTCGTGAGGTTCAGACTGAATGTCATCCCGGTCGCATCGAGACACCGGACGAACGCGAAGAGACGAAAGTGGTAGCGCGTATTGAGATACAGCTGCGCGCTGACGCCGACGCTCGTCCCACCGATCTCCACGCGATAGTCGTGGGACCGCTGCAAGAGTTCGAAGTCGCGCGTGTTGTACTGGACCGACCCGAGGTCTGCGCGGGTCGCTTCGACGGCCAACTCGCCCAACCCGATTCGTACCGAACGCTTCGATTGTCGGCGTAGCTGGTCGGCGAATGAGGCGACGTATCCGGGGATCGAAGTCACCGAAGCACCTGTCGAAGGCTCTCGAGGCTCGGCGACAAGGGGCGCGCGGTCGCTGGGCGCGCGAGCAACTCGGCCAACGCCGGAGGCACCGGCACCGCGCGGCCGATCAACGGCTCGACGATGGAATCGAACTTCGCCGGGTGCGCTGTGGCCGCGACGACGTACGGGCCCTTCGCACCGTTCGCGCGCAGTCGCTGCAGCACCGCCACGCCGCACGCGGTGTGCGGACAGATGACCTCAGGCGACGCCTTGATCGTGGCGCGGATCGTCTCGTCGTCGACCCAGTCGGCGCTCACCACGCTCGCCACGTCGCTGAAGCGATGCCGCAGCCGCTCGACGTTGCTGGGCGCGCCGACGTCCATCGCGTTTGCCAACGTCGCGACGCTGGCCTGCGGCGCGTAGACGCCCGTCGCGACGAAGTCGGCCAGCACGCGGTTCGCGTTGGTCGCCAGCACCACGCGCTCGATCGGCAGCCCGCACTCGCGGGCGAGCAGACACGCGAACGCGTTGCCGAGGTTGCCCGTGGGGATCACGAACGACGCAGCGCCGTGCCCGCGCTCCATCGCCGCGAGCGACGCGTGCGCGTAGTACGCCATCTGCGGCAGCAACCGACCCAACGAGATGCTGTTCGCCGACGCGAGGTGATGTCGCTTCGACAGCGCGGTGTCCTGAAACGCCTCCTTCACCATGCGCTGGCAGTCATCGAACGTGCCGGCGACGCGGAAGGCCTGCACGTTGTCGCCGAACGCGCCGAGCTGGTGTGCCTGGCGCGGCGAGACGCGGCCGTCCGGATAGAGAATGACGACACGGAAACCCGGTCGCCGATGGAACGCCGACGCGACTGCAGCGCCGGTGTCTCCAGACGTCGCGACCAACACCGTCGTCTCTTCTGTGCGCAGCCGCGCCAGCGAGGCCGCGAGGAAGCGCGCGCCGAAGTCCTTGAAGGCCGCCGTGGGCCCGTGGAACAGCTCGAGCAATCCCGTGTCGTCGCTCAGCCACCTCGTCGGCGCATCGAACGTGAACGCCTCGTCGATGATCGCCTCGAGGTGTGGTGCGAGGAGCTCGTCGGCGAAGAACGGACGCAACAACGTGAGCGCCCGCGTGCGCAGATCGTGCCCCCACGGGCCGCTGTGGGCCGCGAGGGGCGGCGGCATGTAGAGCCCGCCATCAGGAGCCAGGCCCGTGGCGATCGCTTCGCTCAGCGTCACCGACGAGCCACCACGCGTGCTGGTGACGATCATGAGGAGGACTCCACGTGTGCGGCGGGACCGGTTGCGCGGCTGACGAAGCGGTCGCTCTCGAGCCCTGCCTTGCGGAACGCGGTCGACATCGCGTCGGCAGCGGCAAGAGCGGCCTCGCGAGACTCGAACCAGCCGAACACGCTGGGCCCCGCGCCAGAGATGCTCGCGCCGATGGCCCCGCAGTCGAGCGCCGCCTGCTTCACCTGCGCGAAGCCAGGGATCAACCGCGCGCGTCGCGGCTCGACCAGCACGTCGCGAAAGCCGCGCCGCAAGAGCCCCACGTCGCCCGAGAAACAGCCAGCGAGCGTCAGCGCCAGCGCTTCGCTCTGGTGCACGAACTCCGGCAGCGCATAGTGCCCTTCCAGCGCCGCGCGCGCCTTCTTCGTCTCGAGCACGAAGTGCGGGTGTACCAGCGCGACGTGCAGCCACTCGGGCGTCGGGATCTTCACCGGCATGCCGTGCGCCGGCGCGATGACGAGGCCGCCCAACAGCATCGGGCCCACGTTGTCGCCGTGCGCGCTGCCAGTCGCGGCCGCTTCGCCCTGCATCGCTGACTGGTAGAGCGCGTCCATCGGCAGCGGCGCGTCGATGACGGCGTT
Organism: uncultured Archangium sp.; assembly: GCA_964459885.1. Lineage (GTDB taxonomy): Bacteria > Myxococcota > Myxococcia > Myxococcales > Myxococcaceae > Archangium_A. Next base: position 10,857 of record CAYWON010000054.1, on the reverse strand, counting down.
GGCGGCGACGACGGCGGCGACGGCAGACGCAGCTGATCCGCCCATGCCCGAGCCCATCGCGATGCCCTTGTCGATCTCCACGTCGAAGCCCACGTCCGTCGGGAGCGACTGCTTGAGGTGCAGCAACGCGCGGCCGGCGGTGTTCGCGCTGGCGTCAGTGGGGAGCGGGATCGCAGCGCCGCGGATGGCGATGATGCGGACCTCGCCGGTCGTGGTGCGCGTCACCGTGACGCGATCACCGGCGCCTTCGATCGACTGGCCGAGCACGTCGAAGCCGACGGCCACGTTGCCGATCGACGCCGGCGAGAATGCTGTCGCTCGTTTCACAACTTTGCCCCCAGGCCCGCGGCCACGCGCAGCAAGTCGGCGAACACGCCAGCCGCCGTGACCTCCGGCCCCGCGCCAGGCCCCTGCACGACGAGCGGGTTCTGCGCGTACCGCTTCGTCGTGAACTGCACGACGTTGTCAGTCAGGCGGATGTGCGCGAACGCGTGATCGATCGGCAGCGCAACCAGGCCGACGCTCGCCTTCCCGCCCGCCTCCAGCTTCGCCACGTACCGCAGCACCTTCCCGGGCTGCAGCTTCGCCTTCATCGGCGCGTCCAGCTCACCGAGGCGCGAGAGGAACTCCTCGACGCCCACCTTCTGCAGCGCCGCGGGCACCAGCGACTCCAGGGCGATCTGATCCAGCGACGTCGTCCACCCGTTCTCGCGCGCGAGGATCACGAGCTTCCGCGCCACGTCGAGACCCGAGAGGTCGTCACGCGGGTCAGGCTCGGTGTAGCCAAGCTGCTTCGCCTGACGGACCAGCTCACTGAACGGCACCGAGCCTTCGAACTTGTTGAACAGGTACGCCAGCGTTCCCGAGAAGATGCCTTCGACCGCCATCACCTCGTCGCCCGTGTCGATGAGATCGCGCAGCGTGGTGATCACCGGCAGGCCCGCACCGACGGTCGACTCGTAGCGGAAGCGCGCGCCCTTCGCCTTGAGCGACTCGTACCGCTTCCACGGCCCGGAGCCCGCGCTCTTGTTCGGCGTGATGACGTGAATGCCCTTCTCCAGCCAGCCCGCGTAGCGATCGGCGACGGCGTCACTCGAGCTGCAGTCGACGATGACCGCGTGCGGGAGGTGATCAGCGTGAACGTGCGCCGTGAACGCGTCGAAGTCGGCGGCGCGATCAAACCGCGCCTTCACCTCGTCGAGCGCCACCGTCGGCTCACCGAGCACCATCTGCTTGCTGCCCATGACCGCGCGCACGCGGAGATCGACGTTCGAGGTCTTGAGCAACCGCTCTCGCGCCGCGCCCAACTGCCGCAGGAACGCCTGGCCGACGTTGCCCGGCCCGATGACGCCGATCGAGATGGTCTGCGCCGACAAGTAGAAGCCCGCGTGCACCGCCCGCAGCGCGCGCTTGGCGTCAGCCGCGGCGATCGCGACCGAGATGTTCCGCTCCGAGCTGCCCTGCGCGATCATGCGCACGTTCACGCCCGCGCGACCGAGCGCCGAGAACAAGCGCGCCGCCACGCCCGGCATGCCCGCCATGCCATCACCCACCACCGCCAGCGCCGCGATGCCCGGCGTCACGGTCACGTCGCTCAACAACTTCGCGCGCAGCTCGCGACTGAACGCGTCCAGCACCGCCTTCTTCGCGGCCTCGCCGTCGCTCTCGCGAATCACGCAGCAGATCGAGTGCTCCGACGAGCCCTGCGAGATCATCACCACCGACACGCTCGATTGCTTCAACGCCTCGAACGCGCGCTCGGCCGTGCCAGGCACGCCGATCATCCCCGCGCCTTCGATGTTGAGGATCGCGAGCCCCGTGAACGTGGTGACGCCCTTCACCGGCGTCGTGAGGTCTGAGTCCTTCGCGATGCGGGTACCGGGGTGCGTCGGGTTGAACGTCGAGCGCGCGACGATGGGAATGTTCTGCTCGATGGCCGGCGCCATCGTCTGCGGGTGAATCACCTTCGCGCCGAAGTACGCGAGCTCACACGCCTCGTCGTACGAGAGCCTGTCGATGAGCACCGCCTCGGGCACGAGCCTCGGGTCTGCCGAGAGCACACCGTCGACGTCGCTCCAGATGTGGAGTTCCTTCGCGCCGAACAACGCCGCGAAGATCGCGCCCGAGTAGTCGCTGCCGTTGCGACCCAGCGTGGTGATGCGCCCGTCCTTCGTGCGCGCCACGAAGCCGGTGACGATGGTGCGCTCGCCGAGCGAAGTGCCCAGCTTCTGACGCGACAGGTCCCACTGCACCATCGCGCCGAGCTCGCTCTTCTCGACGACCAACACCTCGCGCGCGTCGAGCCAGCGCGACGGCTTGCCGCGCGCGCGGATCGTGGCGTCCACCATCGTCGACGACCAGACCTCGCCGAGGCCCGACACCAGATCCATCAAGTCGCTCGACACCGCCCCGATGAGCGACTGTGCGTGCAAGAGATCGGTCAGCGACGCGAACTCGGCCTTGAGTGTGTCGACCACGGGGGCCGCCTGCGCGCCAAGCAGCGCGCGCGCCGTCTCGAGGTGTCGCTGCTCAAGCGCCAGCAGCGCCGCCCGCCACCCGTCGTCGCGCGCCGCGGCCTGCTTCACCAGCGAGATCAGCGCGTCCGTCACGCCCTGCATCGCCGAGATGACGACGACCTGCTGCTCTTCGCGGGAAAGGAGAATCTCGACGACCTTCGCGATGCGCTCTGCGTTCGCGACGCTGCTTCCACCAAACTTGTGACCGATCACGCGGGGCAAGCTACCGCATCAGAAGCAGAAGCCGACCAGCGTCGTGAGGTCCACGTAGCGCGGCGGCCCCGGCTCGAAGAAGTGCGTCACCGACGCCTTCAGCGTCATGCGCATCGCGAAGGCCGTGCGACCGAGCGGCAACTGGTACGCCACGCCCAGCCCCGTTTCGATGCCGTTGCGGTGAATGACGCCGTGGTGCGAGTGATCGACGCCGCCGAGCCCCGACAAGATGCCCACCGGGTCGGCCAGCACATGGTTCCACTCGGCTTCCTGCTGGTGCGCGTAGTCGACGTTGATGAACGGGTGCCACCGCTCGAGCCCCGGCCATTCCAGCCGCACACCCGCGCGGAACATGGTCAGAACGTCGGTCGGCTGGGCGTACGCGCCTGCGCCCAACCACAGCTCCGGCCGCAGGAACCCGAAGAACACGCGACTCACGCCGATGAGCCCCGCGCCGCCGCCGCCGAGCGCGTCGGGCCGCAGCCCACCTGACGCGCCGACGAAGACCTCCCACGTCGGCGGCTCGTGCGGCTTCTCGACGCGCGTGGTGACCTCAGGTTGCGCCAACAACACAACAAGCAGGAGCGAAGTCATGGCGCGTGTGTGCAGCGACGCGCGCGCGCAATTCATCAACCCGAGCGATGGATCGCCTTCACGACGGCCGGCAACTCACTTCGGTTGCAGCTGCGCCGGCGGCGGAGTCGTGGGCTTCTCGCTCTTCGCGTCGAGTGACACCGGCTTGCCGACCGCGCGCGACAACGAGCGCAGCGCCACACGCGCGTCGTGGAAGGCCTGCACGCGCGCTGACGAGGCTTGCGCGAAGGCCGTGAAAGCGTCGACCAGCTCGCGCGTGTCACCCGTGCCGAGGTCGAACGCGGTGAAGGCTGAGTTGGCCCAGCGGCGCGCGTTCTTCTCGGCGTCGCTCTGCAGCGCCGAGCGCTTGAGCGCCACGTCGGCCTCGCCCCACGCCTTCTCGATCTCCAGCTTCACGCCGGCGCCGATGAGATCGCGCTGGTGCTCCATCTTCTCGTACTCGGCGCGCGCCTGCTCGAGGAGGATCCCCTTCTGCGGAAAGTCCCACTGGTAGCGCATGCCCAGGCCGATGCCGGCGTTCAGCTCGTTGTACGGGTCGTACGCGAACGGGCTCACCTGGCGCGTCGAGTTGGTGGTCCACGACCAGCGCACGAAGCCGATGATGCCGAAGTCGGGGAAGTACATCGCCTCGCGGATCTTCACTTCCTGCTCGCGCGCGAGGAGCCCGGCGGCGATGGCGCGCAGCTCCGGCCGGTGGTCCGCAGCCTGGATGACGTAGGTGTTCGACGACGCCAGCTCACCTTCGAGCGCCGTCAGCTCCTCGACCTTCACGTCGAGCACCTCGTCGGGCGCGGCGTTCACGAGCAACCGCATCGCGGCCATGGCGAAGTGCAACCCGTTGTCGGCCTGCGCGCGCTGCACCTCGGCCTGCTTCCGGTAGAACGAGAGCTTGTACACGTCCATCTGCGTGACCTGCTCGCTGTTCTCCTCGCGCAGCCGCTGAATGGTCTTCTCGGCGTCGTCGAGCCGCTTGCCGAGATCGTCGATGACGCTGCCGGCCGACTTCGCCAGGCAATAGCCGTAGTAGGCCTGCGCCATCTGGTACTCGGCTTCGTCGCGCGCACTCGAAGCGAGCGCCTCGTGGGCCGTGACGCCGTGACGGCCGGCCTCTTCCAACGCGTCGAGCTTGCCGAACGTGTACACCGGCAACATCGCTTCGGCCCCGGCGCGGAACATCACGCCCGGCTGACCGAAGTTGGTGTCGTAGAGCAACGTCGACGGCGTCAGCGGCGGTCCGCCAAGGCCATCGTTGCGCGCCTCCTGCGTGGGGCCGGCGACGATGAAGTACGAGTCCATCCGCGGGAACCAGGCCCAGCGCGCTTCGTCGTACTTCGACCGGTAATAGCGGAGCTGCGCCTGGGCCTCTTTGACGCGGTGATCGTTGGCGCGGGCTCGCTCGATGAGGTCTTCGAGCGTCAGCTGCGCAGCCTCGGCGCCGGCCGCGACGAGCAAAAAGGTGACGAAAATCAGGCGCAAAGCGCGCGCACTCTGCCGTAGCGGTGTGCCGAAATGAAGGGACTTCGTTTGACGTGAAGGGAGTCGCATAAGGTGCGTCTGAAATGCGCATGAACCGCTCGATCCTCGCCGCTGCGCTGCTGGCGCTCCCCTTGGTTGCCGTCGCCGCTGATCCCGCTCCGAAGCTCAAGGGCAGCAAGAAAGAGCAGGCGCCGAAGATCGATCTCGGCCTCCCGACCTTCACCGAGATCCCCAAGGACCAGAAGCTCGAGTCGGCCGCCGGCAAGGACAAGACGCAGACCGCGCCGACCTCGACGCGCGCTGATGAGCGCTACACGCTGGTGCGCGTCGTACACGGCAAGAGCTTCACGCGCGGCCCTGACGGCGCGAAGGCCGCGGCGCCCTTCACGCAGCTCACGGTCTCGACCGATCCCTTCGTCACGGAGAGGTTCTCCACCGTCATCCGCGTGAAGTCGCCCGCCAGGAAGAACACCCGCATCGAGGTGGTGATCCTCGATCAGCGCGGCGACACGGTGATGGACGCGCAAGGCGAGCTCCGCTTCGCGACCAACGACGAGACCGAGTGGCAGGTCGACTGGGAACCCACCGGCGTGCGCGCGCCCGGTGAGTTCCAGGTGCTGGTGCGCGTGGGCGGAACGCCGCTCGGCACGACGCCGCTCAAGGTCGTGGCCGCGCCTTCCCAGAATTGACGTTGAAGGGTTTCGCCAGTGCGGTATCTCGCCGCGCATGGCCTACTCCGAACGCGTTAAGCAGATCCTCTCGTGGTACCCGTCTGACACGCCCGGCACGCTGACGAACCTCGCGCGCATGCTGAACCACGGCACGCTCGCGGGCACCGGCAAGATGGTGATCCTCCCCGTCGATCAGGGCTTCGAGCACGGGCCGGTGCGCAGCTTCCAGCCCAACCCCGCTGGCTACGATCCCGACTACCACGCGCAGCTGGCCATCGACTCGGGCTGCAACGCGTACGCGGCGCCGCTCGGCTTCCTCGAGGCCGTCGCCGGCAAGCTGCTGGGCGAGGTCCCGCTCATCCTCAAGGTGAACAACTCCGACACGCTGGCCAAGACCGAGCCCATGTCGGCGCTCACCTCGTCGGTGAAAGACGCCGTGCGCCTCGGCTGCACCGCCATCGGCTACACGATCTACCCGGGCTCCTCGCTGCGCAATCAGCAGTACCAGGACCTGCGCGACATGATCGCCGAGGCCAAGACGTACGGCCTGCCGACGGTGCTGTGGGCGTACCCGCGCGGCAACATGTCGAAGGACGGCGAGACCGCCGTCGACGTGGTCGCCTACGCCGCGCAGATCTCGGCGCAGCTGGGCGCGCACGTCATCAAGGTCAAGCCGCCGAAGGACCACATCGAGCAGCCCGAAGCCAAGAAGGTCTTCGAGAAGTTCAACATCCCCACCAAGACGATGGCCGACCGCGTGAAGCACGTCGTGCAGAGCGCGTTCAACGGCAAGCGCGTCGTCATCTTCTCGGGCGGCGAGGCCAAGGAAACCTCGGCGCTGCTCGAAGAGATCAAGGGCATCAAGGACGGCGGCGGCTTCGGCTCGATCATGGGCCGCAACGCGTTCCAGCGGCCGCACGACGAAGCGGTGAAGCTGCTCAAAGACGTGATGGGCGTCTTCAAGAGCTGAAAACTTTCCACGTTGTACCGACACCAAGAGAGAGAGCACCCGTGAAGAAGCTTTCGATGCTGTTGTGCCTCTGCGGCGCTGTCGCCGCGCAGGCGCAGAACCCGAACACCAAGAAGGCCGCGCCGGCCGACGCGCCCGTGGCTGCCAAGCCGGCGCCGCTGTCGCCCGAAGAGCGCAAGAAGGTGTTGTACGCGCTCGGCGCGATGGTCGCGCAGCGCACGCCGCTGGCCTCGGCCGGCCTCACCGAAGCCGAGCTGACGGAGGTCCTCGCGGGCTTCACCGACTCGTGCGCCGGCAAGGAGCTGAAGGTCTCGGTGCAGGAAGCGATGCCCAAGGTCGACCAGTTCCTCCGTGAGCGCCAGAAGGTGCGCGCCGAGGCCGAGAAGGAGAAGGGCAAGACGTACCTCGAGGAGCAGGCCAAGGTCGCTGGCGCGCAGAAGTCGGCGTCGGGCCTCATCTACATCGAGACGCAGGCCGGCACGGGCGCGCAGCCCACGGCCGCCGACACGGTGAAGGTGCACTACAAGGGCACGCTCACCAACGGCACCGAGTTCGACAGCTCGTACAAGCGCGGCACGCCCGCCGAGTTCCCCCTGGGCGGCGTCATCAAGTGCTGGACCGAGGGTGTGCAGAAGATGAAGGTCGGCGGCAAGGCGAAGCTCGTGTGCCCGTCTGACATCGCCTACGGCGAGCGCGGCGCGGGTCCGTCGATCCCGCCCAACTCGGTGCTCAACTTCGAAGTCGAGCTCATCGCCATCAACGGAAAGTGATCGTCGACTCCATGAAGACCTCCATTCGCATGCTGATGCTGGGCGCGGCGCTGACGTTCACCGCCTGCCCGTCTGAGACCAAGGTCGACGCTGGCGCGCCCGCGCCCGTGACGGCCGTCACCCCCACGCCGCCCCAGGCGCCGCCGCCGCCTCCTCCGCTGAGCGCGGAAGACACGCAGAAGGCGCTCTACGGCTTCGGCGCGTTGATCGCCGAGCGCACGCCCGTGAAGCAGGCCGCGCTCTCGCCTGAAGATCTCGCCGAGGTGGTGCGCGGCGTTCAGGCCGCCGCGTCGGGCAAGGAGCTCGAGGTGAAGATCGAGGAGTACGGCCCCAAGGTCGATCAGCTCCTCAACGAGAAGGCCGCCGCGCGCGCGGAAGCCGAGAAGAAGAAGGGCGCTGAGTTCATCGCCAAGATGGCGAAGGAGAAGGGCGCGAAGAAGACGGCGTCGGGCCTCATCTACATCGAGACGCAGGCCGGCACGGGCGCGCAGCCCAAGGCCACCGACACCGTCAGCGTGCACTACAAGGGCACGCTCACGGACGGCACCGAGTTCGACAGCTCGTTCAAGCGCGGCCAGCCCACCGAGTTCCCGCTCAACGGCGTCATCAAGTGCTGGACCGAAGGCGTGGCGCTCATGAAGGTGGGCGGGAAGGCCAAGCTCGTGTGCCCTGCCGACATCGCGTACGGCGATCGCGGCGCGGGCGCGGGCATCCCCGGCGGCGCCACCCTGCTCTTCGAGGTCGAGCTCGTCAGCATCAAGGAGCCCGCCCCGCAGGCGCCTCCGCAGATGCCGAACCTCGGCGTGCCGCCGCAGGGTCAGTAAGCGTCAGCTGATTCGCAGCACCACGGGGCCCTTCCAGCTTGAAGAAGCTGGAGGGGCTTCGTGCTTTCAACGCTTCTTCAGCGCCAGCGTCGCCGCCGTCTTGATGCCGTCGACGTAGCGCTTGTTGGCCGGCGCCAGCTTGTTCGCCTTGCGGTACGCGTCTTCCGCTTCGGCGTGCCGAGACAGCGACATCGCGATGTCGCCGCGCCACGCCCACGCCTCTTCACACGCGGGCTCCAGGCGGCAGGCCTCGGCCAACAGCGCCAGCGAGCGCTCGGCTTCGTGCGTGGCGTCTGCCTGGTAGTTGGCAAACGCGAGCCACGCCGTGAAACGGCCGCGCGGCTCGATGTCCAACGCGTACTGAAAGTGCTCTGCCGCTGACTTCGGGTTGCCGGCGGCCAGCCGACGTCGGCCTTCTTCGAACTGCGACTGCGCGTCGAGCAGCTCGGTGCGAATGCGGTACGCGTCGGCCGAGGCCTTCTTGCGCGCGGCGTCGGGGCTGCCGGCGTCACGCGCGGCGCGGCGCGCGCGGTGCTGTTGCCAGGTGTCGGGGTCAGCGAGCGCACCAAACGCGCGCGCGTAGGCCACGTGCAGTGCCTCGGCCTTGGCGCGGGCCTCATCACCCTTGAAGCGCAGCGGCGAGAGCGCGGTCGACCTCGCGAGGAACGCCTTCTGCAGCGCCGCCCCCTGCGTGTCGACGGTGACGCCGAGCAGCTCGAACGCGTCCTTGCCGCGGAACGAGAGGAACTCCGAGGCCAGCAGGTTCTGCGCGGCCTCGTCGTCGTCAGCGAATGGCAGGCCGGCGGCTTCGACCGGCAACTTCACGGGCAGTGGCGTGGGCTGCGGCGCTGGTGTGGGGCGCGATCGCACAGGCTGCGCGTCGACGGCCTTCGCCGAGTCGATGAACTCCAGCACGCGCAGGGCGTAGAGCTTGCGGTGCACCTCTTCGGCGGTGAGGCCGGGCAACATGCACAGCTCGCCCAGCGTCGGCCGCTTCTTGAGCGCCTGCAGCAGCCGCGTGTCGCGTGCCGAGAGCTTCAGCTCGTCGTGCGCGTTGGGCGCGTCAGGCAAGAACGCCAAGACCTCTGAGTCCGACAAAGAAAGGTGTTCCGTCAGCGCAGACAACGGCAGCTGCATGCAGCCGGTGAAGACCAGCTGCATGGTGTTCATGCGAATGGGCGCTTCTAGCTCTTCGGGCGGCAGCAGCTTCCACGTCGCGTCGCCCCAACGGAACGCGTCCAACACGGTGCGGCCCAGCATCGCCTGCAGGTGCTTGAAGAGCTCAAACCCGGAGATGCGCTGCTTCTCGACCAGCAGGCCCTGCAGCGCGCGGCCCTTCGCTGAGGCCTCGGCCAGGAGCGCGTGGTGCTCAGCCGCCGTCAGCTTGCCTTTGGCGACGAGCGAGTGGCCCAGCGTCTCGTGCTGGAGGTTCGACTCGCAGCCCACCGGTACGCCGCCTTCGAAGGCGATGCGCTTGATGAGGTTGCGGAGCTTGAGCTCCAGCACCGCGCTGCGCTCGTCGACCATGAGCGCGTGCAGCAGCAGCGGGAACGAGGTCTCGAGCAGCGTGCCTGACTTCTGACGCAGGACTTCGCGGCGAGGAGGGAACACTGACGCGGAATGCTACGCCAGAAACACAAAACCCCTCGGTTCATCACCGAGGGGTTTCATTTACATCTGTGGAGCTAAGCGGGATCGAACCGCTGACCTCCTGAATGCCATTCAGGCGCTCTCCCAGCTGAGCTATAGCCCCGTGTTGCGGGCGGCCGATTATCGCTTTTTCGCGGCGCCCGCCACACCTTTCGACGCAGGTCGCATTTTTTCCTGAAGGCGCTTCGCCACTTCCTGCCCTTCGGCGAGCAGATCGTTGATCGACGCGTTCTGGGCGCGGATCTTGGACGTCACGACTTCCAGAGACTTACGCACCGACGTGAGGTTCGGCGGCAACTGCAGCTTGCCCTTGCTGACCTCGGCCCAGACGGCCTCGCCAAGGTCTCGGTAGGCGCGGTCGAGATCGCGGTCGAGCATGTTCGAGGCGACCTTGGCCTGGGCCATGGTGGTGGCGTACTCGACCTGCTCGCGCAGCAACGAGAGCTGGGCCTGCGCTTCTTCCCACGCGGCCTTGATCTGCTCGAGGGCCTGCTGGTTCTGGGACTGCGCGGGGGCTTGCGGGTAACGCGGTTCGGGCATGCGCGAAAGCTATCAGCCCTTTTTCAGCCGCGCGCCGAAGAAGCCGCCGCCTTCGAGCTTGTGCGGCCACACGCGCAGCGACTCTTCGAGCGTGAAGCCGGGCACCGCGGCGAGGAACTTCTCGACGACGCCTTCGTTCTCGTCACGCAGCACCGAGCAGGTGCCGTAGACGATGGTGGCGCCGCGCTGCAGCTGCCTGGCGACATCGCGGAGGATGCCGAGCTGCGTGACGGTGAGCTCGTCGATCTGCCTGGCCGACAACTTCCACTTCTGGTCGGGCTCGCGGCCGAGCGTGCCGGTGCCGCTGCAGGGCGCGTCGATGAGCACGAGGTCGGCGAGGTCGATGCGCGGCGCCTGCGGGAAGGTGACGTGGCGCAGCTTGAGCTCGCCCACCCTGCTCTTCGCTTCCTTGAGGCGCTTCTCGCTGGAGTCCCACGCGTACACGCGGCCGGTGGTGGTGACGGCGTCGGCGAGGACGATCGTCTTGCCGCCAGCGCCTGCGCAGTAGTCGACGACGGCCTGCCCCGGCTGGGCGCGGCAGAAATCGGCGAGCAGCTGGCTGCCGAGGTCCATCACCTGCAGGCGGCCTTCCTTCATCCAGCGCGACTCGAAGATGGCGCGGCTGCCGTCGGT
>CAYWON010000053.1:28020-39146 GCA_964459885.1 uncultured Archangium sp. | reverse complement strand
CGATGCGTTCGACGATGCGGGGCGTCAGCTTGCTGTCGATGGCCTTGAAGAGGCCTTCCACGAGCTGTTGGAACACGAGGCGTTCTGCGGGCTGTCTCACGCACGCGGAATTGCGCACAGGCCACGCGCCGTTTCCAGACCCCAGTCGCCGTTTGCAGCCCGCGGCTTATGACGCGAGTTCAGAAGTTCAGCTTGGCTGTGCGGCGATGTGCAGCAGCACGTCGGCGAGCAGCGCGTCGTCACTCAGCATCGGGTCGTGCCCGGTGGGCAGCTCGCGAACGCGAAAGCCGCGGGCGCCGGCTCGGCGGGCCATCTTCGCCATGATGCCGCCTGACGAGAACGGCACCGTGCGCCGCGTGCACTGAAGGAAGTGGGTGCGACCAGCCGGGAAGTGCGGCTCGCCGGGGAACGGGTCGGTGATGGTGGCCATCGGCTGCGCCGAGAGGTGGGCCCGAAGCCACGCCGCGCGCTCGGGTCGTCCACGCCGAGCGCGCGCGGCGACATCACCGCCATCGGCAGGAACGCGCGCCGCTTCAGCACGGCCACCAGCCAGCCGGGCAGCATCAGCTCGAGGCCACTGCGGCCGCGCTCGGGCACCACCGCGTCGAGCAGCACGAGCGCGTGGACCTTCGTCGGCTCGGCGGTACACGCCGCTGTGGAGACCTGCCCGCCGAAGCTGTGGCCCACCAGCACCACCGGCGTCTGGGCTGTGCGCAGCAGTCCGGTCACGGGCGCGATGTGGTCTGCGAGCGTGGCGCCTTCGTGCATCGGCAGCGACGGTGCGTCGACCGTGTGTCCGGCGGCGCGCAGCCGCGCAGCCACCCACTGCCAGCACTCGCCGTCGTGCATGGCGCCGTGCACGAGGACGAAGTGCGTCACTTCGGCGCGACTTCGAAGGTGACGTTGATGCGCTTCGTCTTCGGGTCGACGTCGACCTCGGGCGTGACGACGACGTCGCCGCGGGCTTCGAGCTGCTTGACGTCGTCGCGCATGACCGAGCGAGAAAAGACGCGGCCGGGCTTCGAGGTGAGCGACGCCAGCAGCGGCTTCTCGGGGCCCAGCGCGTCGCCGCGGATCTTCAGCGTGCCGACGGCGAAGACGTCGCCTTCGGTGATGGTGAAGGTCAAGCCGATGTCGCCCGACGTCGCGCGCGCGGTGGTGAAGTTGATGCGCGCGTTCACCATGCCGCGATCGAAGTAGTGCAGCTCCAGCGCCTGCACGTCGGCGCTCGCGTCGCCGCGCCACGGTCGGTTCAACGCCGACTTCACCGTCTTGCGCAGCTCGGCTTCCTTGCCGCGCTTGTGACCGGTGAAAGTGATGGTCTTGAGCGTGTCGAGCGGCCCTTCGACGACGGCCACGTGTACGTCGACCTTCGCGCCGACAGGCTTCGTGGTGACCGTCACGGCGGCGGCGTTGAAGCCGAGCTCGTGGAGCTGCTCTTCGAGCTCGCGCTGCAGGTTCTTGAGGCGCACCGGGCTCGCCCAGCCGGCCTTGAGCGCGGCGTCACGCAGCGCACCGGTGTCGGCTTTCTGCGCGCCTTCCACCGTGATGGCGCCGACGAGCGGGTAGGGCGTGACGGCGTAGATGAGCATCACGCGCTCGGCGTCGAGGCGCTGCGCGAAGACCTGGGCGTCGCCCAGCAGCTCCGTCGAGATGAGCTCGCGGAGGTCGGCGGCGACGGCGTCGGCGGTGAGCGGCTCACCTTCGCGCGGGGCGATGATCTCGTTGAAGCGCAGCGCGTCGTCGTCGCTCGCGCCCAGCAGGCAGAGCTTGGTGACCCGCGTGCCCCAGGGCGGTGTCTCGTCGCTGGGCTGCGGTGGGCTCGTCGGGCAGGTGAGCGCGGGCGGCGGTGGTGCTGCGACCGTTTCCGACTTCGGCGGCGACGTCGTCGCGCATGCGCAAAGCAACAGCGCCACGAGGCACGAAATTGGCCCCTCACCCCGACCCTCTCCCCGCTGGCGCAGGGAGAGGGAGTTTGTGGTGGTGATCACGGTTTCACCTCGATGACGGCGGCAGTGCGCAACGCCGCGATGAGCTTCCGCTCTTCCGTCGCGCGCTGCGCCGCGCTCAACGTCGCGCCGCCGCCTTCGAGCTTCACCATCAACCAGCGCATGCGAATCAGCTGTCGCGCCAGTTCCCAGCGGTAGCCGCGCAGCGTGAGTCCCTGCGCGACGACCTCTTTCTCCAACTGCTCCGACGTCAGCTGGTTGCCCTCGGCCACCGACGCGAACGCGCGGTCGACCTCTTCCGGCGCAACCCGCAGCCCCAGCCGCGTGGCGTCGTGCTCGACGAGCAGCTGCTCGATGGCCTCCGACTGCGCGTCGGTGAACGGCTTCGACGTCGTCCGCGCGCGCTCTGTCACTTCAGACCGCAAGATGGCCTCGCCATCGACCAGCACGGCGACGCGATCGACCAACACCGGGCGATCGCTCGCCAGCACCGACACGACCAGGAGGAGCTTGATCATCGAGGCTGACGAATCAGTCTGCGGCGGCCGCGGCCCCAGCGGCCTTGAGCGCCTTCGCGAGGTCCACCGCGCGCTGGCCCGTGAGGCTCATCTTCGAGATCTCGTCCTTCGAGAGGCCGTTGTTGTTGAGGTCGTACTTCGCCACCAACTTGTCCTTCGCGTAGTCGACGGCGCGGTCGATGTCCTTCGCCGTCACCGTCGCGCCCGACTTGAAGTCCCGGTGGTCGATGAACTTGAAGAAGATGTCCGCCAGCTTCCGCTCGGCCGTCGTCAGCTCGGGCAGCGCCTTCTTGACGTCAGCGCGCGAGATGCGGCCGTCGTCGCCGCCGGCCTTCACCAGCTGCTTCGCCACGTGCTCCAACGCCCGGTTCACATCGGCCTTCGCGATTCGAGACATGCGTACTGCCTCCTTGGGGTGGGGTGCTGCGGTGGAAAGGTCAGCTCGCGTCCCAGCCGAGGTTGTCGCGCTGCAGCGGCATCATGAACGTGGCCAGCGTGGTGAGCAGCTCGAGCTCGCCCGAGGCCTTCACCTCGCCGCGCGAGATGGCGCCGACAGCGTCCAGCGTGCCGGCGGTGAACGCGTCGAACGCGGGCTCGGTGAACTTGAGCCGCAGCGACGCGTCGGGTGTGGCGCCTTCTTTCACCGGCGCTTCGACGTCGCCGAAGGTCAACGTCCACGACTTGTTGCCCACGGTGAAGCTGATGTCGCCTTGCACCGCGAGGAAGTCGTCGAAGCGGTTGATCAACAGGGCGGGCAGGGTGCGGTCGAACCAGGCGTGCATCGGGACGCGCATGAGGCCACAGCCAACGCGCGCGAAACAAGCGCGAGCGGCCGATATTCCGCCGTGAAATACGGAGGCTTTCATTCCGTGTGAAGGCGGCTATAGGGGCCGCTCGTTTCTTTCCCCCTCTTTGGAGGCACTTTCATGTCGTTCAAGTCATTCATCGCGGCGCTGGTCCTCGTGGGCTCGGCCGCGCACGCCGCCGACTTCAAGGCCGCGTACGTCGACATCCAGCGCGCGGTGCAGGAAGTCGACGAAGGCAAGGCCGCCAAGACGCGCCTGCAGGCGCTCGCGGACAGCAAGCAGAAGGCCTTCGACAAGGAAAAGGCCGCCCTGCAGGCCGAGGTCGACGCCTACACGAAGCAGAAGGCGACGATGGACGACAAGGTCGCGTCCGCGAAGGAGATGGAGCTCCAGAAGAAGACCTACGAGTTCGCGCAGAAGGCCGAGAAGCTGCGCACGGAGCTCGCCGAGTCGGAGCGCAAGGAGCTGGGCAGCATCTTCCCCAAGCTCGAGACGCTGCTCGGGCAGATCGCCCAGCGTGAAGGCCTGACGATGGTGTTCGACCGCTCGAGCTCTGGTCTCGCGTGGGCGCCGCCTTCGCTCGACCTCACCAACGAGCTCATCCGCATGTACAACCAGCAGTACAAGTCGGCTGGCGGCGGAGCGAAGAAGGACAAGTAAGTGCTCTCGGCGGGCCCCCGCGTCGTCATCTTTACGGCGCTGGGGCTCTGCCTCGTGGCCGCGGTGTGGTTTCGCGGCAAGCAGAACTCTGGCGCGTTTCGCGGTGGCGCCATCAGCCGCGCGAAGCTGCTCTGGCTCTTCTTCGCCATCTGGTTCTGGCTCTTCGAGTGCGCCGCTCTGGCGTTCGAGCCGACGTTGGCGACCAGCTACCGCGTCATCTTCGGCGTGCACGCGCTCTCGTTCTGGCTGCGCGGCGCGGCTGAGCTGTACCTGCTGCACGTCACCAAGACCTGGCGCCCGCCCATGGGCATCGCGCACGACGTGTTCTGCATCGTCACCGTCATCGGCTTGAGCCTGTTTCTGGGGCTGCCGGTCGCTGAGCCCTGGGGCTGGTGGGCGCCGGCGCTCGTCGTGATGCTGGTCTTCGCGCTCGTCGTCGAGACGCTCTACGCGGCGCTCTTCTTCCGCGCGGTCGACGGCAAGACGACGGGCGACGACCCTGTGTGGTTCGCGAGCCAGGAAGAAGCACGCTTCCGCCGCATCAACCGCATCACCGCGCTGTGCAACACGCCGCAGGTCGTCTTTCAGCTGGCGCTGCTCTTCGCGGCGACGCGCTGACTACACGCACGAGCCGGGCGAGTTCATGCCCGCGGCTTCACACGCGGTGTCGAGCTTCTGCAGCAGTTCGCGCAGCGTCTTGAGCTCGCTGGCCTTCATGCCGGGCACCTCTTCTGACGCGCGGCGCGCGGCCGTCACCGCGTTCAGCAGCTTGCGGCCCTTCGCCGTCGTCACCGGCGTGCGCACGCGGCGGTTGGCGGGGTTCAGCTTCCGCTCGACGAGGTCGGCGGCTTCCATGCGGTCGAGTGTCGCGGTCAGCGTCGTCTTGTCGAGCCCCACGTGCAGCCCCAGCTCGACCTGCGTCTGGGGTTTCTGCAGTTCGAGCACCATCAACAACGCGTAGTCGCGAAACCCGCCCGACAGCCCGTGGTCGAGCGCGATGCGGTCTGCGGCGCCGCGCAGCCGGTGCGCCGTGTGCTGCAGCAGCCACGCGAGGTCTTGCGTCTGTTCAGCGGCGGCCATGGAACGGTTGTAACGCCGGACCTTCCGGTTTGCGATTGTCTTGCTTCGGACAATCCGACTTCGTATTTGTGGTGCATGAGCAAGCCCATGCGCGTCGACCTGTGGACCGACATCATCTGCCCGTGGTGCGGGCTGGGCCGGCACCAGTTGGGCCAGGCCATCGCGAAGTTCGGCAAGGACGTCGAGGTGGTGCACCACTCGTTCCAGCTGGATGAGCGCGCGCCCGTCGGCGTGTCAGAGCCGGTCGCGGAGATGCTGCACAAGAAGAAGGGCGTGCCGCTGGCGCAGGTGAAGCAGATGACGGCGCGGGTCGAGCAGCTGGCCGCGGCGCAGGGGCTGTCGCCGTACATCGTGGGTGACAACCGCGCGGGCAACACGTCGATGGCGCACGAACTGGCGGCGTGGGCCACCGAGCAGGGCAAGGGCGAGGCGATGTGGAAGGCGCTCTACAAGGCGTACTTCGGCGAGGCGCGCAGCATCTTCGACGTCGAGTCGCTGGTGACGCTGGCGGTGGAGAATGGGCTCGATGGCGCGGTGGCGCGTGAGGTGCTGACGAGCCGGAAGTACGCGACGCAGGTGTTGGAGGACGGTCGCGCGGCGCAGCGCATGGGCGTCACCGGCGTGCCGTTCGTCGTCATCGACGGGAAGTATGGTGTGTCGGGCGCGCAGCCGACGGACGTGTTCGTCGAGGCGCTGACGCAGGCTTGGAACGAGCGGGCGCCGGAGGTCGTGCTGGGTGAAGGCGCGGTGTGCGGGCCTGACGGGTGCGAAGTGCCGAGGTCGGCATGAGACGCGCTCCGGGAGTCTTCGTCATGCTTTTGACGTTGCTCGCGCTCGCCGCGTGCAAGTCGACGCCGCCGCCGGCCCCGCCCGTCGTCGTCGAGGTGTACGCCGACATGGTGTGCCCCTGGTGCTTCGTCGGCACCGAGCGGCTTGATCAAGCCATCGCGCAGAGCGGCCTCGGGCCCCGCGTGGTCGTGCAGCACAAGACCTTCCTCCTCAACGCCGACACGCCGCCTGAAGGCATCGACGTCGCGCAGATGCTCCGCGAAAAGACCGGCCGCGAGCCCGCCGAGCTGTTCGGTCGCGTCGAGGCCTTCGCGCGCGAGAGCGGCATCGCGCTCGACCTCTCGAAGCAGCCGCGCCAGTACTCGACGGTGAAGGGCCACGCGCTGCTGCGCCACGCGGCCGCCAAGGGCACGCAGCGCGCGCTTGAGCAGGCGTTGTTCCGCGCCAACTTCCTCGACGGGAAGAACATCTCTGACGACGACACGCTGGTCGCGCTCGCCACGCCGCACGGCTTCACCGCCGACGAGGTGCGCCGCATCGTCACCTCACCGCAGGAGCTCGACGCCGTGCGCGCCGAGGCCGTGGCCGCTTCGCGCGCGGGCATCACCGGCGTGCCGTTCTTTGTCTTCCCCGACGGGCGAAAGCTCTCGGGTGCTCAACCTGCCGAGACGCTGCGCGCTGCGCTCGTCGCGGCGTCAACCACGGGAGTCACGAAATGAGTCAGTCGCAGAGCAAGGGTTGGAACATCGCGTTGTGGATCGTGCAGGTCTTGATGGCGCTGGCGTTCGCGTCGGCCGGCTTCATGAAGCTGACGTCGCCCATCGAATCCCTCCAGGCCGCGGGCATGGGCTGGGTGAACGATTTCCCCGCGTTCATGGTGCGCTTCGTCGGCATCTCGGAGCTGGCCGGCGGCGTCGGCCTCATTCTGCCTGCTGCGCTGCGCATCAAGCCGGTGCTCACGCCGGTGGCCGGCTTCGCGCTCGCGCTCGTGATGGTGCTGGCGCTCGGGTACCACGTGATGAAGGGCGAGTTTCAGGCCCTGCCCATCAACATCGTGCTCGGCGGTCTCTCGGCGCTCATCGGCTGGGGTCGCCTGAAGAAGGCGCCCATCGCCGCGAAGAGCTGATCAGTACAGCGAGTCGGTCAGCGCCACCTGCACCGGCGTGTCGAGGTTGTGGATCCACTGCACCACTTCACGCTCGGTCGTGCGGCGCTCGTCGACCAGCTGCTGAAACGCGTAGCGCGTGGCCTTCATGGCCCGGTTCTCGTCGCCCAGCTTCCGCAAGAAATGCGAGAACAACACCGGGCCGAAGCGCTTGTAGAGCATGACGAGTTCGCTGGAGGACATGACGGGTTGTCGCTTGAACCCGTGGCGAATCGCGACAGTGCAAAGGACAGATCGCGCCACTGTAAGTGTACGGAAAGACGTGTATTCTCCGTCGCCATGCGCGCGCTCCCCCTCCTTGCCGTCGTTCTGATCGGCTGTTCCTCCGACCCGATGATGATGCCGCCAGACACCCAGACGGTCGACGCAGCGAAGAGCACGGTCACCCTCGACAAGACAGAGCTCGTCGCCGACAACACCGAGAGCGTGCGCGTCACCGTTTCGGTACGCGACGCCGACAACAAGCCCGTTCGTGACGCGAAAGTGAACGTCACCATCTCGGGCACGAAGAACACGCCTGATCAGAGCAACAACACGGGCGACGACGGCGTCACCAACGCCAACTTCTCGAGCGAGAAGGCCGAGACCAAGACGCTGACCATCTCGGCCGAGCTGAACGGCACCACCACCGACCTCGGCACGAAGAGCGTGACGTTCGTGGCGGGCCCGGCGGCGGCGATGCGCTTCAAGGTGCAGCCCACCAACACGAAGGCGGGCGTCGCGATCTCCCCGGCCGTCGAGCTCGAAGTGACCGACGGCCGCGGCAACCCGGTCGGCTCCGACACGACCTTCATGGCCTCGGTGCGCCTCGTGCGCAGCAACGGCGGCTCGGTGCAGAACGGCGCCGTGCGCGCGCCTGTCGACGGCGTCATCACCTTCGACAACCTCATCATCAACCGGCCGCAGCAGGGCTACGCGCTGCGCGCTGAGGCGGCCAACGGCGCGGCCGACGAGAGCATGCAGTTCGACGTCACCGTGGGCGACCTCTCGGCGGCCACCAGCACGCTCGTGGCCAACCCCGTCAACGTCGTCGGCGCCGCCAGCACCACCCTCACGCTCACCGCGCGCGACGTCGGCAACAACGTGCTCGCGAACGTTCCCGTCACCTTCGACGTCAGCGGAACCGGCAACACGGTCGGCACGCCGTCGACGATGACCGCCGCCGATGGCACCGCCAGCACCACGCTCTCGTCGACGGTCACCGAGACCAAGACCGTGACGGCGACGGTGGGCACCGTGTCGCTGACGGTGAATGTGACCTTCGTGCCGTGAATCGCCGTTGAGATTCCGTTAAGGTTGAACCGATTCCCGACGCTTCTTTTCCTCTCGGGGGAGGTTCTTCATGCGTACGACTCTCGTTCTCGCGCTCACCGCGTCGGTGGCCTC
Organism: uncultured Archangium sp.; assembly: GCA_964459885.1. Classification (GTDB taxonomy): domain Bacteria; phylum Myxococcota; class Myxococcia; order Myxococcales; family Myxococcaceae; genus Archangium_A. The sequence goes on along the minus strand of CAYWON010000053.1, from coordinate 30,793 downwards.
TGCTGCCACGGTCTCTGGGCGCATTCACGACGGGGCGGCGGGCGTCGCGGGCATGCAGGTGCGGCTGTGGGCGCAGGGGCCCAAGGGCTTCACGTTCCAGGCGCCGTTCGGCTACGTGACGACCACCAACGGCAACGGTGACTACAGCTTCACCGGCGTCGCGGCGGGCTCGTACAAGATCGACACGCGCATGCCGAACGGCGTGTCGGGGAACTGGGGCGACCGCTGGTTCGACGCGATTCCGCCCTCTGCCGACGGCTACGTCATGGAAGACGCCGACGTCTTCCCGCTGGGTGACACCGACTCGCTGCCGGGCCTCGACATCCAGGTCGAGGTGAACGGCGGCTTCGACGGCCGCGCGACCAACCTGAGCAACGCCAACCAGGGCGGCATTCAGTCGCGCGCGGAGCTCATCAGCGACCGTCGCGTGCACCACAACGACACCACCAAGAGCGACGCCTTCTGGCCCGGCCTGTTCTCGTTCCGCGGCCTGCGCCCGGGCGCGACGCGGCTCATCCTCCACGACCCCAACTACAACCTCGCCGACACCATTCGTACGCCGGTGGCGGTGACGGCCAACACGGCGCCGACCATCGCCAGCGTGGTGATGCCGCCGGCCGCGCCCGACGCGCGCGAGCCGAACAACAACGCGACGGCGGCCGGCAGCGGCTTTGACGCCAGCGTGTTCCGCGGCGCCTCACCGCAGCCCTTCACGGCCACCGGTGCCATCGGCCCGCGCAGCGGCGGTGACACCGATTGGTACTGCTTCGATGGCCTCGCCACCGACCGCTTCATCGTCAACGTCGACGGCACGCTGACGCTCGAGGACTCCACGGTGGTGACGAGCCCGTGGGTCGACCCTGTCGTGTCGTTCTGGCGCGTCAGCCCGCTGACGAAGCTGGGTGAAGACGACGACTCGGGCCCCGGCATGGGCGCGCGCCTCGACACGGGCGAGCTCGGCGCCGACGGCCGCTACTGCGTGGCGGTCTCGACGTTCGGCGACACCGGGTGGAACGGCAGCAACCAGCAGAGCGCTGGCCCGTACGCGCTGACGATGACGCTGGGCAACCGCCGCCCGTCGCTGAGCGCGGCGTTCAACGGCATGACGACCACGCTCATCAACGCCAACGAAGGCGAAGCGCTGGCCATCGACCTCACCTTCACCGACCCCGACGGCAACATCACCGGCGGCACCTTCGAGATCCGCGACGCGCAGGGCACGCCGGTCGCTGGCGGCACGTTCAACACCGCCACCGGCACGTACACGGTGACGTGGACGGCGTCGCAGACCGCGCAGCGCGGCGGGCCGTACGAGCTGGTTGCGACCGTCTCTGACGCGGAGTTCACCACCACGCACACCGTCAACATCGTCATCGCTGGCGTGAACGTGCCGCCCGCGCCGCCGCAGCTCTTCTTCCCCGACGCCGGCGCTACGGCCACGTCGCGCACGCCGACGCTCATCTGCCTCGAGGCCGACGACGTCGACGAAGAGACGCTCAGCTACGAGTTCGACCTCACGTGGGCCGACGGTGGCGCGCAGAGCGGCACGGTCGCGGGCCTCGACGGTGGCTGGCGCTTCGACGCCGGCGCGCCGCCTGAGGTGCACTACGCGGCGAGCGCGATTCCCGAGAACTCGCTCGTGACGTGGCGCGTGCGCGCCTTCGACGGCACCGCGATGAACGGCTACAGCCTGTGGAGCGAGGAATGGACGTTCTTCGTCGACTCCATCAACGACCCGCCCGGCACGCCGGTGCTGAACAAGCCGCTCGACATGGAAGAGCTGATGATTCGCCGCGCGACGCTGGAGTCGACCAACCCCGTCGACCCCGAAGGCGAAGCGGTCACGCTGCAGTTCGAGGTGGCGACCGACGTGGCCTTCACCGCCATCGTCGTCGACAGCGGCCAGGTGCCGACCACCGTGGGTTCGAGCACCACGAGCTTCACCGTGCCGATGGACCTCAACTGGGGCACCACGTACTTCGCGCGCGTCACCGCGACCGACGCACGTGGTCTCGCGAGCCCGCGCAGCAACGTGAACGAGTTCCGCATTCGCGCCAACTCGAGCCCCACGCCGCCGTCGTTGAGCGCGCCGTTCGCCGCGTGTGGTGTGTCGACGACGTTCAACATGGCGCCCACGCAGGTGACGGTGGGCAACGTGAGCGACGTCGAGATGGACTCGATTCAGGTCGAGGTGAAGCTGTTCCTCGCCTCGCAGGACCCCAACAACGCGCCGGCCATCTTCTCGCAGACGGTGCCGCAGACGGGCACGGCGGACACCACCGTGTCGCTCAGCGGCGTGCAGTGGATGGAGGACACCGAGTACCGGCTGCGCGTGCGCTTCCTTGATGGCTGGAACATGACCGCGTGGACCGAGTGCGTGTTCACGCTCGACGCGATGATGGGCGGCACCGGCGGTGGCAGCGGCACCACGGGTGGTGGTGCCGGCGCGACGGGCGGTGGCTCGGGTGCGACGGGTGGCGGCTCGGGCGCGACGGGCGGTGGCACGGCAGCGACGGGCGGCGGCTCGGCGGCGATGGGCGGCGGCGACGGCACCACGGGTGGCGGCGACGGCACCACGGGTGGCGGCGACGGTGCGACAGGCGGCGGTGGTGACGGTGTCGCCAAGCCCGGCTGCGGCTGCACGTCGGTCGACCCGTTGGCCCCGTTCGCGTTGGTGTTGGGCCTGCTGCTGCGTCGTCGGCGCCGCTGACAAAGCCTGAATGGGGTGGGGCGCGCAGGCGTCTCGCCCCGCGGTCGACCCGAGCTGGCCTCT
>CAYWON010000053.1:4432-27920 GCA_964459885.1 uncultured Archangium sp. | reverse complement strand
TGGGGCTGCGCGGTGCACAAACCGACCGACCGCCCCCATCAAGGCTGTTACATGCCGCGGCCATGCGTTCCTCCGTGCTCTTCGCGCTCATGCTCGCCGGCTGCGGCAGCCAGATGATGACCCCTGACTCCGGCATTGACGTCTGCGCGCCGCCCGTGAAGTCGCCCGAGGTGCTCATCACCAACGCCGGCTTCGAGTGCGGCGAGGCCACGCCCACCAACTGGCGCGCCATTCGCGGAACGCTGGAACGCGCCGTGGGTGAAGGCCGCACCGGCGCCGCCGCCAAGCTGACCGTCGATGCGACTGGCGGCCGCTTCGTCTACTCACCGACCATCACCGATGATGGCGCCGGTAAGACCTACTGCGCGCAGGCCTGGGTCAAAGGCACCGCGCCCGTCGCGCGAACCGTGCTCATGACCATCGCCAACGGCGGCGGTGTTCAGCAGCGCTTCGCGGAGCCGCTCGACGGTGAGTGGCAGAAGACGCCGCCCACGCAGGGGCTGAATGTCACCGTGAACGCGGGCGAAGCGCTGCAGCTCGTGTTCGAGGTCGACACCACGCCCGGCAGCCAGGTGGCCGCGAAGGCGGGCGACGTGGTGTACGTCGACGACGTCGATGTGTGGGGTTTCATCGGGTCGATGTGACGAGCCGCGGTGATCCACCGCGCGTTTTTTGCGCCCGTAATTCGCTTGGAAGGTCAGCCCCCCTGTGCCAAATGCGCGGCCCGACCGGGCGTGTCATTCGCACGTCGTGCGTCCATGAAGCAGGAGCCGGAGCATCACATGCACGGAAAGTCGAAGTCGTTGAACCCGCTCATGGTGGCCAGCGTCGTGCTGGTCGCGGCGCTGAGCGGCTGCCGCCCCGATGGCGCGAAGAAGACGCTGACGGGTCAGGAACTCTTTGCGTCGTGCACGAGCTGCCACGGCCCTGACGGCTACGGCCAGCAGGACATCGGCGCTCCCGCCATCGCCGGGTTGCCCGCGTGGTACCTCGAGGCGCAGTTCTACAAGTTCCGCACGGGCGTGCGCGGTGCGCACCCTGACGACTTCGAGGGCCTCCGCATGCGCCCGATGACGCGTCAGATGATCGACGACGGCGAGATCAAGGCGGTCATCGGCTACGTGGCGACGCTGCCGGCCAAGACGCAGGCCAAGACCGTCGACGGCGACGCCACGGCGGGCGCGGCTTCGTACGCGACCTGCACCGCGTGCCACGGCCCCGACGGCAAGGGCAACCAGGCGCTCAACGCGCCGCCCATCGTCGGCCAGCACGACTGGTACCTCGTGAGCCAGATCAAGAAGTTCAAGTCGGGCGTGCGCGGCGCGCACCCCAAGGACGTCACCGGCGCGCAGATGCGCCCGATGGCGATGACCCTGGCCGACGAGCAGGCCATGAAGAACGTGGTGGCCCACATCGCCACCCTGGCCAAGTGAGGCATTGCGATGAGCGGCGACACCAACCCTGACGGCCTTTCCAAGACCATCTTCCTGCTCACTGCGGGCGGCGCGATCGCCTACTTCGCGGTGGTCTACTTCTTCGTGTTGAGGAGCTGACGATGATCGACAAGTACGTCGAATCGGCTTCGACCTTCTCGGGTGACATCGATCACCTGATCCTGCTGGTGACCGGCATCGTCGGCTTCTGGTGGCTGCTGGCCGAGGTCGTCTTTTTCTACCTGATCATCAAGTACACGGCGCAGGAAGGCGTGCGCGCCAAGTACATCGCGGGCGAAGACGCGAAAGAGAAGCGGTGGGTGTCGATTCCCCACTACGCGACGCTGGTCTTCGACGTGTTCATCATCGTGTCGGCCATTCGCGTGTGGCAGGACGTCAAGCAGACGATGCCGCAGGCCGACGCCACGGTGCGCATCATCGCGCAGCAGTGGGCGTGGACGTTCGTGCACCCCGGCGCCGACGGCAAGCTCGACACCGCCGACGACATCCGCCTGGTCGACGAGCTGCACGTCGAGAAGGGCAAGACGTACCACTTCGAGCTCCAGAGCCGCGACGTGCTGCACAGCTTCTCGGTGCCGGTGTTCCGCCTGAAGCAGGACATCATCCCCGGTCGTACGGTGCGCGGCTGGTTCAAGCCGACGATGACCGGCGGCTTCGACATTCAGTGCACGGAGATCTGCGGCATCGGCCACGGTCTCATGCCTGCGCGCATCTTGATCCACACCCCTGAGGACCACGCGGCCTGGCTGCTCTCGCAGACGCCGGCCACCGCGGCCCTCACCACTCCGACGGAGCAGACCGGAGGCATGCGATGAGCAGCACCGCGACCGCCGAAGCGCACGGCCACGGCCACGACGCGCACGGCCACCACGAAGAGCAGAACTTCTTCCTCAAGTACTTCTGGTCGACGGATCACAAGATCATCGGCATGCAGTACCTGTTCACCGGCATGTTCATGGCGCTGGTGGGCGGTTTTGCTGTCTACGTCTTCCGCATGCAGCTGGCCTTCCCGGGCATGTCGGTGCCGGGCTACGGCCGCGTCACGGCGACCGACTACAACGCGTTGGTCACCACGCACGGCTCGGTGATGATCTTCTGGGTCGCCATGCCCGTGCTCATCGCCGCGCTGGGGAACTACCTCATTCCCCTGATGATCGGCTGTGACGACATGGTGTTCCCGCGGCTCAACCGCTTGAGCTACCAGCTGTTCCTCCTCAGCGTCATCATCCTCTTCGCCTCGTTCATGGTGCAGGGCGGTGGCTTCGGTGGCGCGTGGACGGCCTACCCGCCGCTCGCGGCCAAGGCTGAGTACAACCTCACGCCGCTCGGCGCGCCGCTGTGGCTGCTGGCGGTGGTCTTCGAGTTCGCCGCGTTCCTGCTCGGCGGCATCAACTTCGTCACCACGGTGATGAACAGCCGGGCCCCCGGCATGAAGATGTTCGACGTGCCGATGGTGGTGTGGATGATCATCATCGCGTCCATCCTCTTCATGGCGTCGGTGGGCCCGCTCGTCGCTGGCGCGGTCATGCTGCTGTTCGACCAGACGCTGCACACCGGCTTCTTCGACCCCAACAAGGGCGGCGATCCGATCCTGTGGCAGCACCTCTTCTGGTTCTTCGGTCACCCCGAGGTGTACGTCGTGCTGCTGCCCGCCATGGGTATCGTGGCCGAGGTCATCACCACCTTCGCGCGCAAGAAGCTCTTTGCGTACAAGACGGTGCTCTACACGGCGACCGGCACGGGCGTGCTCGGCTTCTTTGTGTGGGCGCACCACCAGTTCATCGCCGGCATCGACCCGCGCATGGCGAACATCTTCTCGGTGACGACGCTGCTCATCTCGATCCCCGTCGCTGAGATGATCTTCGTCTACATCGCGACGCTGTACGGCGGCTCCATCCGCCTGCAGACGCCGATGCTCTGGGCGCTGGCCTTCATCGCCGAGTTCCTCGTCGGCGGCGTCACGGGCATCTTCCTGGGCGCGTCAGGCGCGGACATCTACTTCCACGACACGTACTTCGTGCTCGCGCACTTCCACTACACGTTCTTCCCGATCGCCTTCATCGCGGTGTTCGCGGCCATGACGTACTGGTTCCCCAAGATGTTCGGCCGGTACATGAACGAAGCGTGGGGCAAGGTGCACTTCTGGGGCACCATCATCCCCTTCAACTTCATCTTCATTCCGCTCTTCCTGCTCGGCGCGCGTGGCGACCACCGCCGCATCTACGACTACACGCACTTCCCCGACCTGATGAAGCCGGGCATGCAGGACCTCCGCGTCCTCGCCACGCTCTCGCTGGTCACGCTGCTCGCGTTCCAGGGCGTGTTCCTCGTGAACTTCTTCTACAGCATGTTCTTCGGCAAGAAGGCCGAGGCGAACCCGTGGAAGGCGAACACGCTCGAGTGGTTGGCGCCGTCGCCGCCGCCGCACGGCAACTTCCCGGGCGGGCTGCCCAACGTGTACCGGGGCCCGTACGAGTTCAGCCACCCTGACCGCCAGGACGACTACTGGCCGCAGCACGTCGAGGGCAACCAGTCATGAGCATGACCCGACCCATCGCGACCACCCGCAGCGCCACCGGCATCTCGACCGGCAAGCTGGCGGTGTGGTGGCTCATCGCCTCTGAAATCGTCATCTTCGGCGGCGTGCTGGGCAGCTACATCATGCACCGCCTCGGCCACCCGGAATGGGCGAGCCAGGCGGCGCACACCAACACCTGGGCCGGCGCGTTCAACACGCTGGTGCTGCTGACGTCGTCGCTGGCCGCCGTGCTCGCGCACAACGCCGCCGAGCTGAAGGACGGCAAGAAGGCCGCGAAGTACCTGTGGCTCACCATCCTGGGTGCTTGCATCTTCCTGGTGGTGAAGGGCTTCGAGTGGAGCAACGAGATCCACCACGGCTTCACCATCACCGCGCACACGTTCTGGTCGTTCTATTACACGGCCGCCGGTATCCACGGTCTGCACGTCATCATCGGCGCCATCATCATGGCGGTCATCGCGATGGACGCGGCCAAGGGCAAAGACCTGCAGCGCGTCGAAGCGGTCGGCCTCTACTGGCACTTCGTCGACATCGTGTGGATCTTCCTGTTCCCGCTTCTCTACATCGCCAAGTGAGCCTGAATCATGTCTGACGCAACGACTGCTCCGGCCGCGCACGACGCGGGCCACGGTGACGGTGGCCACGGCCACCACGAAGATCACAGCAAGCACTACATCAAGATCTGGGGCGTGCTCCTGGTGCTGCTGGTGGCCTCGGTCATCGGTCCGTTCATCGGCGAGGCGACGGGCATCCAGATCATCACGCTGATCACCGCGTTCGGCATCGCCTTCGTGAAGGCGTACCTGGTCATCAAGCACTTCATGCACCTGACGGTCGAGAAGCGGTACATCGGCTTCCTGATGCTGACGATGCTGGCGTTCATGCTGGTCTTCGTGGCCGGCGTGTCGCCCGACGTGATGAAGCACGCGGGCCAGCGGTGGACCAACGACGCCGCGGAAGCCGTGGTGAAGAAGGGCCTCGCCGAAGACGCCAACGGTCACGGCGGCGGGCACGACGAGAAGAAGCCGACAGAAGGCACGCCGCCGCACTGAAGGTGACCCGATGGACGCGACGATGACGACCCAGCCGCCGCCTGCCCCGACGCGCCCCACGCGACGGCCCGTGGTGCCGAGCGCGGTGCTGGGCACGCTCATCTTCATCGTGTCCGAGGTCATGTTCTTCTCGGGCCTCATCTCGGCCTTCACCATCTCGAAGGCCGGCGCGTTGCCGGGCACGTGGCCCATGCCGGGTCAGCCGCGCCTGCCGGCCGAAGCGACGATGCTCAACACCGCGCTGCTGATGCTGTCGGCGGTGGTGCTCTTCGTCGGCTGGTGGCTCAGCAAGAAGCGCTCGCCCATCGCGCACTGGGTGGTGCTGGCGGCCTGGGGCCTCGGCGCGGGCTTCGTGGCGCTGCAGGGCGTCGAGTGGGCCGCGCTGCTCTCGCACGGCCTCACGCTGACCTCGAGCCCGCTGGGCAGCTTCTTCTACGTCATCGTCGGCGGCCACGCGCTGCACGCGGTGGCGGCGCTCATCGCGCTCTTCTTCGCATGGCTGCAGCTGGCGCGCGGCAAGGCGACCGGCCTGTTCTTCGGCGCGCAGACCTTCTGGTACTTCGTGGTGCTCATGTGGCCCATCATCTACGCGCGGGTGTACTTCTGATGCGCGCGCTCGCTCCGCTCATCGCGCTCGCGTCGTCGCCGGCGCTGGCGTGCGCCGTGTGTGGCGCCGGTGAAGACCGCGCGCAGGGCTCGTACCTGGTGATGACGCTCATCATCTCGCTGCTGCCGCTGGGCATGCTGGGCGGCATCATCGGCTGGGTGGTGGTGCGCGCCCGGGCGGCAGAGCGCGAGGAGCGCCAGGTTGACGCCTCCGCCCGCTGACGTCGGCGCGCCGCCTTCGGGGTGGAAGCCGTACGTCATCGCTTTCGTCCTCGGCGCCGTCGTCTTGACCGCGCTGCCGTTCTTTCAGCGGCTCTTCCTCAAGGCCCCGCCGCCCATCAAGCAGCTCGACGTGTGGGCGCTGACGACGCTGGGTGGCGGTGAGGTCTCGAGCCAGACGTTCGCAGGCCAGGTGGTCTTGCTGACCGCGGAGATCGACGGCTGCGACGAGGCGTGCCTCTCGCGGCAGCGCGAGTTTGGCGCCATGGCCCGGCACTTCGACGACCTGAAGCAGCCGGTGACGCTGGTGACGGTGGTGGGGCCGGGCGCCAAGGGGCCGCTGCAGCAGCTGTCGCTGGGCGCGTCGCCGAAGTGGCGCTTCGCGGAAGGTGAGACCACGTTCCTCGGGCAGCTGCAGGTGGCGCTCGACGCGTTCCTGCCGCCGCCGGGCGCGCGCTTCAACCAGAGCCACAGCGTGGTGGTGATTGATCAGAACAACGCGGTGCGCGGCTTCTGGCAGGGCGACGTCGCCGGTCGCGGCAACGCCATCAACGCGGCGCGCCTGCTCGCCAAAGAAGGCCCCAACCCGTAGTGAGGTCGGCCGCCGTCAGCGTCGAAAAACCACGCCGAAGCACGCGCGCTCATCGCGCACATCAGCGCCTCGGCGAGCTCGCGCAAACCCTGCGCGTTTCAAGTGGATGCAGGTGTCCGCAAGGGAAATAAAAGTTGTTCCACCAGAGCGATTTCGGTACGTGCCGCACGCTCACAAGAGGCGATCCCCACATGGCTCAGATTTTCCCCCGGTGGAGCAATCAGACTCCTCGGCTCATTACGCTCGGAGCCCTCGCGGGTTTGGGAGCGACTGTTTTCGCGGTGTACTGGTGGTTTTCGCCGTACCACACCGACGTCGGCTACGCGCCGAAGCAGCCGGTGGCGTACAGCCACGAGCTCCACGCGGGCACCTTGAAGATGGACTGCCGCTACTGCCACGTGGGCGTCGAGCAGGGTCCGTTCGCCGGCGTGCCGCCGACGCAGACCTGCATGAACTGCCACAAGCAGGTGAAGACCGACTCTGAGGCGCTCAAGCCGGTGCGTGAGTCGTGGGCGAGCGACAAGAGCATCGAGTGGAAGCGCATCCACAAGCTGCCGGACTTTGCGTACTTCAACCACTCCGCGCACGTCGGCGTCGGCGTCGGTGACAAGCGCGCCGCCATCGGCTGCGAGACCTGCCACGGCCGCATCGACACGATGGAAGTCGTGCGCCAGGTGCAGCCGCTGTCGATGAGCTGGTGCCTCGACTGCCACAGCAACCCTGGCCCCAACCTGCGCCCTGTTGATCAGCTGACCACCATGGGCTGGTCGGCCGACATGGAATGGCAAGAAGCGCAGAAGCAGATCGCCGCGACGCTGAACCCGCCGGGCTCGCTGTCGGGCGCGCAGAAGATGGTCGACGGCCACCTCCAGACCTACGCGACGGCCGGCTGCTCTGGCTGCCACCGCTAAGCCTCACCACGGGAACGAGAGAGAGTCATGAAGAAGGATCCCTACGCTCCGCTCCGCGACTCGATGACGGAAGCGCCTGAGTACTGGCGCTCGGTCGAGCACAAAGACAACGACGAGTCGGTCATCAAGGGCTACGACGCCGAGTTTTCGAACGGCGTGACGATGCCCGGCGGCTTCAACCGCCGTGACGCGCTCAAGTTAGCCGGCGCCTCGCTGGCCCTCGGCTCGCTGGCCGGCTGCGAGAAGCTGCGCCGCGACCCCGACGAGATTCTCCCGTTCGTGCACCAGCCCGAGAAGTTCGTGCCGGGCAACAAGCTGATGTACGCGACCGCGATGCAGCGCTCTGACGGCGCGCTCGGGTTGCTCGCGGAGGCCAACGAAGGCCGCCCCACGAAGCTCGAAGGCAACCCGGCGCACCCCGCGTCGCTCGGCGCGTCGGACGCGTGGGCCCAGGCCGAAGTGCTCAAGCTGTACGACCCGCAGCGCAGCAAGACGCCGCTCAAGGCCGGCGCCGCCGCCACGTGGGAAGAGTGGGACGCCTTTGCCAAGGACCACTTCGGCAAGCTCGTCGCCGCTGAAGGCAAGGGCCTCGCGTTCCTCGTCGAAGACGACATGGGCCCCACGTTCGAGCGTCTGCTGGCGAAGCTGCCGCAGGCCAAGGTCGTTCGCTTCGACCCGCTCGCGTCGGACCACGCCAACCAGGGCGCGCAGCTCGCGTTCGGCCCCGGCGCCCGCGCGCACTACGAGGTCGCCAAGGCGAAGGTCATCTTCTCGCTCGACTCTGATTTCCTCTCGAGCGGCCCCGACCAGCTCAAGCACGCGCGTGCGTTCGGTCAGTCGCGCGCGGTGCACAGCACCGCCGACATCGAGAAGATGATCCGCCTGTACGCCGCGGAAGGCGTCTTCTCGACGGTCGGCAGCAACGCCGACCACCGCGTGCGCATCAACTCGGGCGAAGGCGTCAACGTGCTCAAGGCGCTGGCCGCCGCGCTCGGCGCGAACGACCTGGCCGCCGGCGCCGGTGCGCTCAGCGACGCGCAGCAGAAGTTCGTCGCGGGCCTCGCGAAGGACCTCGCGGCCAACAAGGGCAGCTCCATCATCTTCGTGGGTGAACGTCAGCCGGCCGCGGTGCACGCGCTCGGTCACGCGCTCAACGGCTTCCTCGGCAACCTCGGCACCACGGTGACGGTCAGCGTGCCGGAGGGCGCGGTCGCCCGTCAGAGCCAGGCCGAGCAGGTCGACGGGCTCATCAAGGCCATCGGCGGCGACGTCACCACGGTCGTCGCGTTCGAGAGCAACCCGCTCTACAGCGCGCCGAAGCTGGGCGAAGCGCTGCAGAAGGCCACGTTCATTCACGCCGCCGTCCTGCCCGAAGAGACCGGCGTCAAGGCGAGCTGGCACGTGCCGACGGCGCACTTCCTCGAGGCGTGGGGTGACGCGACCGCGTGGAGCGGCGTGGCGTCGCTCGTGCAGCCCATCATTCTGCCGCTGCACGGCGGCAGGCCCACGGTGTCGCTGCTCGCGTCGCTCGTCGGTGAGACCGAGACCAGCGACAAGAAGCTCGTCGAGGCCACCTGGGTCGGCAAGGCCATCGCGGACACCAAGGCGTGGCGCAAGGCGCTGCACGACGGCGTCATCGCCGGCACGGGCCGTTCCGCTGGCGCCGCTGAGGTCAAGACGGCCGACGTGGTCGCCGCGCTCGGCACCGTGACCTCGGTCACCGCGACGAAGGACTCGCTCGAGTTCATCGCCTTCGACGGCAACCTGAAGGACGGCCGTCTGTCGAACGTGTCGTGGCTGATGGAGCTGCCCGACTCGATGTCGAAGCTGTGCTGGGACAACGCGCTGCTCGTGTCGCCGTCGTTGGCGAAGGAGCTGGGCATCGCCAGCGCGGTGAAGAAGAACGAGTACATCTCGGACATCGTCGAGCTCTCGGTCGACGGTCGCAGCCTCAAGGCGCCGACCTTCGTGCTGCCGGGCCTCGCGCCGTACTCGGTGGTGATGGCGCGCGGCTTCGGCCGCGGCTGGGGCGACGTGGCGAGCGGCATCGGCGTCAACGCGTCGGCGCTGCTGGGCAACCACGGCTCGGTGGTGCAGGGCGTGAAGGTCAGCAAGACCGGCACGACCACCAACCTCTGCTCGACGCAGGACCACTTCGGCGTGCCCGGCAACGTGGTGCGCGAGCTCACCTTCGCCGAGCAGTCGGCGGAGCCCGCGGGCGCCGAGTCGCGCCACATCGGCCTCGAGCCCCGCCCGCTGTTCCGCAGCGCGACGGCCAAGCAGTACGCGGCCGACAGCGGCAAGTTCGCCCGTGAAGGCGACGTGCCGGCGAACCTGGTGCAGCTCGGTACGCCCAAGAACAAGCCGGCCAAGCTGATTCAGCCGACGACCGAGATCACCTACGAAGGCCAGCAGTGGGGCATGGTCATCGACCTGTCCTCGTGCCTCGGCTGCAACGCGTGCACGGTGGCGTGCATCGCCGAGAACAACATCCCCACGGTGGGCCGCGATCAGGTGCTGCTCGGCCGCGAGATGCACTGGATCCGCGTCGACCGCTACTTCTCGGGCGACGTCGATTCGCCGCGCGCCATCCACCAGCCGATGACCTGCCAGCACTGCGAGAACGCGCCGTGCGAGCCGGTCTGCCCGGTGTCGGCGACGGTGCACGACGAAGAAGGCATCAACTCGATGGCCTACAACCGCTGCATCGGCACGCGGTACTGCGCGAACAACTGCCCGTTCAAGGTGCGCCGCTACAACTACCTCGACTTCAGCCACACCGGCGACTTCGTGGTCGAGAAGGGCCAGCCGTGGCCGTTCAAGGGCGAGAAGGACATGGACTGGGCGGCGCGCTTCAAGACGCTCAAGCTTCAGCGCAACCCCGACGTCACGGTGCGCTACCGCGGCGTGATGGAGAAGTGCACCTTCTGCACACAGCGTGTCGAGGAGGCGAAGATCGCCGCCAAGCGCGCTGGCCAGGACCGCAAGAAGCTGCCTGACGGCGCGGTGACGCCGGCGTGCGCCCAGGCGTGCGCGACGCAGGCCATCACGTTCGGCAACATCAACGACCTCGAGTCGCGCGTCGCCAAGCTGAAGCAGAGCGAGCGCAACTACGAGCTGTTGCAGGAGCTCAACATTCGCCCGCGCACGACCTACCTGGCGCGCGTTCGCAACGAGAACGAGGAGCTCGCGTAATCATGGCTACGTCAACCGCCGAAGCCGTCGTGCTGCCTGACGACATCAACACCCGTGGCGACGTCGTGTTGCCGGACGTCGTCGAGGGCCGCGAAGCCCTCGTGCGCGGCCCGCACGATTTCCACGCCGTCACCGAGATGGTCTGCGCCGTCAACGAAGCGCCCATCAAGGACACGCCCAAGCCGCTCATGTTCGGCATCGCGCTCGCGGGCGCCGTGCTGACCATGTTCGGTGGCTACATCGGCTACCTGCTGTGGGAAGGCCCCGGCATCTGGGGCAACAACAACCCCGTCGGCTGGGCCTGGGACATCGTCAACTTCGTGTTCTGGGTCGGCATCGGCCACGCCGGCACGCTCATCTCGGCGATTCTGTACCTGTTCCGCCAGAAGTGGCGCACGTCCATCAACCGCTACGCCGAGGCGATGACCATCTTCGCCGTCATCGCGGCGTCGTCGTGCGTGGCGCTGCACACCGGCCGCGTGTGGATGGACTACTACCTCTTCCCCATCCCCAACCAGATGGGGCTGTGGCCGAACTTCCGCTCGCCGCTCGAGTGGGACGTCTTCGCCGTCAACACGTACTTCCTCGTCTCGCTGCTCTTCTGGTTCACGGGGCTCGTGCCCGATTTTGCCACGCTGCGTGACCGCGCGACGGTGCGCTGGCGCCAGGTGTTCTACGGCGTGCTCTCGCTGGGCTGGCGGGGCTCGCACCGCCACTGGATCACCTACGAGAAGGCCTACCAGATCCTCGCGGCGTTCTCGGCGCCGCTGGTGCTCTCGGTGCACACCATCGTGTCGTTCGACTTCGCCGTCTCGCAGCTGCCGGGCTGGCACGCGACCATCTTCCCGCCGTACTTCGTGGCGGGCGCCGTGTTCTCGGGCTTCGCGATGGTGCAGACGCTGATGATCCCCGCGCGCAAGTACCTGGGCCTGAAGGACCTGGTGACCGCGAAGCACATCGAGAACATCAACAAGATCATCCTCGTGACGGGCAGCCTCGTTGGCTACGCCTACGCGATGGAGATCTTCATCGCCTTCTACTCGGGCAATGACTACGAGGGCTTCACGTTCCTGAACCGCACGTCTGGCCCGTACTGGTGGGCGTACTGGATCATGGTGAGCTGCAACGTCATCACGCCGCAGCTCTTCTGGTTCCGGAAGATCCGCACGTCGCCGGCCTGGTCGTGGGGCCTCGCGTTCTTCGTCAACATCGGCATGTGGTTCGAGCGCTTCGTCATCACCGTGACGTCGCTGCACCGCGACGCGCTGGTGTCGAGCTGGGACTACTTCGTGCCCGTCACCGAGGTCTTCTACCTGCTGGGCACCTTCGGTCTGTTCTTCACGCTCTTCCTCCTCTTCATCCGCTTCTTCCCGGTCATCGCGATGGCCGAGGTCAAGTCGGTGATGCCGCAGGCCAACCCGCACTGGGAAGGCTACGAGCACGGAGAGCACCACGCGGCCGCCGCGGCCTCGGGGGGTCACTGAATCATGAGCAACACGAAACTCTGGGGTGTGCTCGCGCAGTACGAGAACCCGCACGCGGTCTACAAGGCCTGCGAGCAGGTGCGCGACGCCGGCTACACGCAGTGGGACGCCTGCACGCCTTTCCCGGTGCACGGCCTTGAAAAAGCGATGGGCGCTCCGGCGTCCAAGCTGCCGTGGATCGTCCTGGCCTGCGGCCTGGCCGGCTCGACGTTCATGCTCTTCTTCGAGTCGTGGGCGATGGGCTCGGCGTACCCGATGATCGTCGGCGGTAAGCCGCTGTTCTCGCTGCCGGCGTTCGTGCCGGTCTGGTACGAGTTCACGGTTCTCTCGAGCTGCGTGAGCTGCTTCCTGGCGAACTGGATCCTCAACGGTCTGCCGCGCCCGCACCACCCGGCGTTCGCGAGCAAGGCGTTCGAGCGCGTCACCGACGACAAGTTCTTCATCATGATCGAGGCCGAAGACCCGAAGTTCGACCTCGAGAAGACCAAGGCCCTGCTGTCGGGCGCCGGCGCCACGCTGGTCGAGGAGCTCGAGCCGTGAAGACGACTTTGAAACTGGCTGCCTTCAGCGCAGCGCTGGCCCTCACCGGTTGCCGTGGTTGGGAAACCGAAGAGCGTCCTGTTCACCTCATCAAGAACATGGACACCCAGGAGAAGGGCAAGGCGTACCGCCGTGACACCACGGGCCTGTTCGCCGACGGCCGCATGATGCGCCCGCCCGTCGAGGGCACGGTGGCGCAGGGCCAGCTGGGTGAAGACGTGCTGTGGGAAGAGGGCCTCGGCGAAGACGGCGAGCCCACCAAGGCGTTCCCCGAGAACGTGAAGGCCGAAGACGGCCTTGAGGCGCAGACGGCGCGCGGTGAGAACCGCTACCGCATCTACTGCGCGCCGTGCCACGGCGTGGCGCTCGACGGCAAGGGCCCGGTCGCCGGAGCGGCGCTCGATGGTGGCCCGCGCCTGACGGTGCCGCCGCCTGACCTGCACCAGGAGCGCATCGCCAAGGACATGGTCGTCGGCAAGGTCTACGCGGCCATCCGCAACGGCGTGAACGACGGCAACATGCCCAGCTACGCCGCGCAGATTCCCGTGGCCGACCGCTGGGCCATCGTCATGTACCTGAAGCAGGCGCAGCTCAAGAAGGGCAGCGCGGATCAGCTCGAGCCGGGCGGCATCGTCGCCGAGGTCGTGACCGAAGCGACGGTCGAAGCGGGCGAGAAGCTCTACAAGGCCAAGGGCTGCAACGCGTGCCACTCGGTCGACGGCTCGAAGATCGTCGGCCCGACGTTCAAGGGGCTGTGGGGCAAGACCGAGAAGACGAGCGGCGGCGAGGTCACCGTCGATCTCGCGTACCTGACCGAGTCGATCTTGCAGCCGATGGCGAAGATCACCGAGGGCTACCCGCCGGCGATGCCGCCGCAGCAGCTCAACGAGCTCGAGATCAAGAGCGTCGCCCTCTACATCGAATCGTTGAAGTGAGGCCCTAAGTGAGCCACCACGAAATCAAGAAGCCGGAAGACATTCAGGTGCCGCCGTCGAGCTTCCTCGGGAAGCTGCCGATGCTGGGCGGCATCCTCGCGGTTGCGGGCCTCGGCGCCACGCTGGGCTCGGCCTTTGGCGAGCACAAGGCGCGCGCCATGTTCAGCTACCTGTTCGCCTTCGAGGCGACGCTGGCGCTGGCCCTCGGCGCGCTGGGGTGGATCCTCATCGCGCACACGGTGCGCGGCGGCTGGGACGTCGTCGTGCGCCGCATCGCCGACAACATGGCGGGCACGCTGCCGGTGTTCGCGCTGTTGTGGCTGCCCATCGGCCTCATCGGCTTCCACGAGTTGTTCCCGTGGAGCCACGAGACCGACGCCATCCTCGAGAAGAAGCGGTGGTTCCTCTCGACGGGCTTCTGGTACGCGCGCTCGGCCATCTACCTGGCGGTGTGGGCCGGCCTTGGCTTCTTCATCTGGAAGACCTCGGTGAAGCAGGACGCGCTCACCGACAAGGCGGCCATCGAGAAGCTGGTGCACACGACCCGCAAGGTCGCGGCCGGCGGCATCTTCCTCTACGGCCTGACGCTGTCGTTCGCGGCGTTCGACTGGGTGATGTCGCTCTCACCGCACTGGTACTCGACCATCTTCGGCGTCTACTACTTCGCGGCCAGCATCCTCGCGTTCTTCGCGTTCCTCATCGTCATGTCGGCGGCGCTGCAGGCGGCGGGCGTCTTGAAGGAAGCCATCACGCTCGAGCACTTCCACGACATGGGCAAGCTGATGTTCGGCTACACCGTGTTCTGGGCGTACATCGCGTTCAGCCAGTTCATCCTCATCTGGTACGCGAACATGCCGGAAGAGACCGAGTACTACCTGATGCGCCTCGAAGGCGGCTGGCAGTACATCTCGTACGCGCTGCCGGTGCTGCACTTCTTCGTGCCCTTCCTCTTCCTCATCTCGCGGCACGTGAAGCGCAACAAGACGCTGGTGACGGTGGGCGCGCTGTGGACGCTGCTGCTCCACGTCGTCGACATCTACTGGCTGGTGATGCCGAACTACGTCGAAGGCGGTCACGGCGCGCACCACGAGCCGCACCTGGCGCCGAGCTACCTCGACTTCACCGCGCTGCTGGGCGTCTTCGGCGTCTTCCTCGCGGTGTTCGGCTGGTTCCTCACGCGCAACAAGACGGTCGCCATCAACGACCCGCGCTTGCCGGAATCGCTCGCGCACGAGAACTACTGAGCCCGCCACGCGGGTGAAGGCTCACGGCCTCCGACGCCCACGCGGCCTCGGGGGCCGTGGTGTTCTTGGGGCTGGGTCGCGTCGCACAAAACTAAAGTATGACTTAAGGTTTGTGCGTGCACGTCAAGCCAGTGTGGGATCAGCTGTATGAGGTCGCCGCCAGTCAGGACGGGTACTTCACGACTGCTCAGGCGGCAGCGTGCGGTTACTCGCCGCAGCTCCTCGTTCACTACGTTCGCACCGGCAAGGTGACCCGACCACAACGGGGCATCTACCGGCTCGTGCACTTCCCGGCTGGTGAGCATGAAGAACTGACGCTCGCGTGGCTGTGGTCCGAACGGCAGGGCGTCATCTCGCACCAGACGGCGCTCTCGGTGCTCGAACTGTCGGACGTCATGCCGCCGAAGGTCCACCTCACGGTGCCTCTCTCGTGGGCCACGCGCCGCCTGCGCGTGCCAAAGAGCATCGAGCTTCATCATGGTGACGTGCCCAAGCAGGACCGCGCGTGGTTCGGCGCAGTGCCCATCACGAAGGCGCGGCGTTCGCTCGTCGACAGCGCGCGCGACGGGCTTTCTCCGGAGTTCGTGCAGCAGGCGACTGAGCAAGCGGTACGACGTGGTCTCGTCACGAGGCATGAGCTCCGCGGGCTCCAGCGGGTGTCAGCCTGACGCCCAGGACCTACACCTCGCCTGCAGCGTTCAAACAGGCGCTCGAAGAGCGGCTGCGCAAAGCGTCGAGTCATGGAGGCGACTTCGCGCGGCGTCGGCAGTTGCTCGTCTTTGAGCGGTTCCTGGCCCGGGTTGGAGAGACGTTCGGCGAGTCCGTGACGCTGAAGGGCGGGCTGGTCCTCGAGCTCCGCCTCGAACGGGCGCGCACCACGAAAGACGTCGATCTCCGGATCAACGGTGCTCCGGCGGCGCTGCTGTCGCGTCTTCAGGAAGCGGCCCAACTCGAGCTCGACGACTTCATGGCCTTCGAGATCGCGCCGCACGGCGAGCACCCCACCATCGAGAACGATGGCATGCAGTACGAAGGACAGCGTTTCCGCGCGGAGTGCAGGCTCGCAGGTAAGCCGTACGGACAACCGTTCGGAGTTGATGTTGCTTTCGGTGAGCCCCTGTTCGGTGCTCCGGACGTCGTCCGCGCCTCTGACCTCCTCTCCTTCGCCGGCGTCGCACGACCTGCGATCCGTCTGTACCCGGTGGAGACGCACATCGCCGAGAAGCTGCACGCGTATACGCTGCCGCGACCGCGCCCGAACTCGCGAGTGAAGGACCTCCCCGACATCGCGCTGTTGTCGACCATCAAGGAACTCTCCGCGCCACGCCTTCGTGCCGCGCTCGAGCAGACCTTCACGTTTCGCAAGACGCACGAACTGCCGCGTGCCGTGCCCGCGCCGCCAGATGCGTGGGAGCGGCCCTACGCGGCGCTCGCAAGAGAGTCGGAACTTGAGTGGGCGACCCTCACCGATGTGCACGCCGCCGCCGCTGCGTTCCTCGACCCCGTTCTCTTCGGAGCGGCAGTCGAGACATGGAGCCCTGAGCGACGTGTCTGGTCGTGACGCAGCCCGGCAAGGGGCATTTCGTGACTGTCGCGCCCCGCACGTTTCCTCTACGTAGCGCCCATGACGAAGACGCTGACGCTCGTCGCCGCGTTGCTGGCGACCTCCGCCGTGGCCACGCCACGGTTGCTCGACGACGCTCCACGACAGCTCGCCTCGGCCACGCTGACGGCCGCTGAACCCAGCACGCAGACGGCCGCCGCCAGCCCGGGCATCAGCTTCGGCGAGCACTTCGGCAAGACGTCGGCGGTCGGCGTCATCTCGGTGATGGGCTCGTCGATGCTGGCCGCCGGCATCGGCTCGCTCAGCATCTCGCTCTTCGCGGGCCCGCTCTTCGGGCTGCTCATCAACGCGTTCCTCCCGCCGCTCCTCACCACCTTGATGGCGCAGCTCATCGGCAACTGGGACTCACCGGGCCGGTTTGGTTTCTGGCTACCGGCGCTGGGCGCGTTCGCCGTCAACATCGGCGCGTACCTCGTCGCCTCGTTCGTCATCGGCATCGCGTGGACCAACCCGGCCGGCATGCTGGCGTACTCGGCCGTCACCGGCCTGCTGATGACGACCGCCTCGGTCGGCCTGATGCACCTGACGCAAGCGAAGCCCGCGACGCCGCCCATCACCAGCTTCGTGCCCGGCGTCACCGACACCATCGTCGTTCCGCTCGCCAAGGTGGCCCTGTGAACAAGCTCGTCATCACCGCCGCCGCGCTCGTCTCGACCGCCGCCGCCGCGCAGCCCTGCGGCTTCCGCTCGTACTGGCCCACCGACGACTGGCAGGACGAGCTCGTCGACGTCAGCGCGAAGGCCACGCAGATTCAGGCGCTCGAAGACTTTGCCTTCACCCTCACGGGTCAAGACAGCGAGCGCAAAGGCCTGCGCACCAACTCGCTCCTCATCATCCGCAACGGGCGCGTGAAGTACGAGCGCTACGCCCGCGGCTTCACGCGCACCAACCGCCACCTCTCGTGGAGCGTCGCCAAGAGCTACTCGAGCGCGCTCGTCGGCGTGGCCGTGAAAGAAGGCCTCATCGACCTGAGCCGCAGCATCTGCGACTACCTGCCTGAGTACGCCGGCCAGCCGCAGTGCGACATCACGGTGAAGGACAGCATCACCTTCGCCACCGCGCTCGGTTGGCAGGAAGAGTACGAAGACGCGAGCTACCAGGTGTCGTCGGTCATCGCGATGCTCTACGGCGTCGGCCACCGCGACCAGCTCTCGCACATCATCAACCACAAGCTGGTCGGCGAGCCCGGCAAGGTGTGGAGCTATTCCACCGGCGACGCGGAGCTGGCCTCGGCCCTCGCGCAGCGCGTGCTCGAGCCGGTGCACGGCCGCGACGCGTTCTGGAAGCTGATGTTCGAGCCCATCGGCACGCCGAAGGTGGTCTTCGAGTACGACGCGCGCGGCACGCCGCTGGGCGGCTCGATGGTCTACGCCACGCCGCGCGACTTCGCGAAGTTCGGCTTCCTGTTCCTCAACAAGGGCTGCTGGGACGGCGAGCGCGTCGTACCGGAAGGCTGGGTCGACACCAGCACCACGCCGTCTGACGCCTTCGTCGGCTACGCGTCTGAGAACGAGAAGACGCCCTCTGGCTACATGTGGTGGCTCAACAAGCCGACGCCTTCGCAGAGCAAGCCGAAGCCGTGGGCCGACGTGCCGGAAGACACGTTCGCGGCGCTCGGCCACTGGGGCCAGCGCATCATCGTGGTGCCGTCGATGGACGTCGTCATCGTGCGCACCGGCGACGACCGCGAAGGCAGCATGGACGTCAACGAGCTGACGAAGCTCGCCCTGGAGGTGGTGCGATGAAGCGCTTCATTCTGTCGGCCTTGACCGCGCTGGCGCTCGCGTCGTGCGCTGACGACAACGGCACGCCGCGCACCTACGACAACAACGACCTCGAGCTGGCCGTCGGCAACTCGGCGCGCATGGGCTGCAGCTGCTTGTTCGTCATGGAGATGGACGAGGCCTACTGCCGCGCGTGGGTGAAGGCGTCACCCGACGTGGCGAAGGTGAACTTCGACCGAACCAACCGGCGCGTCGAGGCGTCGGCCTTCGTCAGCTGGGCGGCCACCGCGCGCTACGTCGACGACAAGCGCGGCTGCGTGCTCGAGTAGGGAAACGACCGATGGCGACGGTTCGCGCGTCGCGGCCCGCGAGTGGCTAGGCTGCGACGCCATGGCCCTCGCGGGGGAAAACAGCGCGATTACACAGCGAGCCTTCCTCACCGGCGCACGGCTGCAGTTGAGCCGCTTGCAGCTCGATGCAGGGCTGCCGCGGCTCTTTCAGCAGCTCACCACCATCTCGGCGCAGGCCCTCGAGGTCGGCCGCGTGGGCATCTGGTTCTTCGACTACGGCGCCCAGGTGGTGAAGTGCGAGGCGCTGTTCGACGAGCGCGGCAACGACGCGCCGCCGCCGCTGCCGATGGGGCCGCTCAAGCACTACGTCGACGCCGTGCGCGAGCTGCGCTTCGTGGCCACGGCTGACGCGCAGAAAGACCCGCACACCCAGGAGCTGCGCGAGTACCTCCAGGCGTGGAACATCACCTCGATGCTGGACGCCGCCGTGTACCGAAACGGTCAGGTCGTCGGCATCGTGTGCCACGAGCACTCGGGCCCGCCGCGTGAGTGGCGCCGCGAAGAGCGCCAGTTCGCCGCGACGGTGGCTGACCTCGTCTCACATTTCCTGGAGGTCGACGGGCGCATCACCGCGCAGCAGCAGGCGCACGAGTTCGAGCTGAAGTTGAAAGACGCGCACCGCCTCGACGCGCTGGGGCGCATGGCCGCCGGCGTGGCGCACGACCTCAACAACCTGCTCACCGTCATCACCACCGGCATCGACGTCTTGAAGCGGGGCAACGGGCTTGAGGTGTTGCCCGACATGGAAGAGTCGGCGCGGCACGCGTCGGCGCTGGTGGGCCAGCTGATGTCGCTCGGTCGCCGGCAGATCCCGGTGGCCACGATGCAGCCGCTCGAGCCGTTGTTGACGCAGCTCGAGGCAGTGGTGACGCCGCGCAAGCCGGCCAACGTGAAGCTGGTCATCGACGCCGACAAATCGCTCGAGGTGTGGGCCGACGGCGCGCAGTTGGTGCAGGTGCTCAGCAACCTCATCACCAACGCGTTTCAGGCGATGAAAGAAGACGGCGTGGTGGTGCTGCGGGCGCACGCGCGACGCGGTGACGTGCTGTTCGAGGTCATCGACACCGGCGTCGGCATCGCCGACACGCACCTGCATCGGTTGTTCGACCCGTTCTTCACCACGCGCGAGAGCGGCCACGGCATTGGCCTCGCCATCGTGCAGCAGCTCGTCGTGCAGCACGGAGGCGAGGTGAAGGTCAGCTCGACGCCGGGTGACGGCACCACGTTCCGCGTGAAGTGGCCGACGAAGGCGCCAGCGTGAAGTTGGCGTGGTGGCAGTCGGTGTTGCGGTGCCCAGCGTGTGGCGGCCGCTTGAGCGACGCGGGCGTGCTGGTGCGTTGCGCGGCGTGCGGCCCGTTCCCTGTGCTGGCGGGCGTGCCCGTGCTGGTGACCGACCCGTACACGTGGTGCGCGCGCTTCCGTGAATCGGTGCTGGCGACGCTAGCGGAGTTCGACGCTGCCGACGCGCAGACGGTCGAAGTGGTGCGCGCGTTCGCGGACGAGAGCAACGCGGCGCCGGAGTCGTTCGGCGATGACTGGACGGCCCATGAGCTGCGCGGTGAAGACGCGCCGACGCCGGTGCGAGGGGTCGCGGCGAAGACGCTGAAGACGCTGTTCGCTCAGGCGCAGCAGTCGGGCCCGGGCGCGTGGCTCGCGTCGCAGGTTCCGGCGCGCGTGAAGGTGGCGTTCGAGGTGGGCTGCGGTGCGGGCGAGCGCTCTGAGTTGTTGGCGCAGCGCGCTGAGAAGCTCGTGGTGGCTGATCTCTCGATGCGTGCGGTCATCACGGCCCGTCGGCGCGCGGCGCGCTTCGGCGCTGAGGTGTTTGGCGCGGTGGTCGACGCCGAGAACCTCCCGTTGGCTGCGGGCTCGGTCGACGTGCTGATGGCGGAGCACGTGGTGGATTTGCTCGACGGGCCAGACGGCTTCTTCCGGTCTGCCGCGCGTGCGGTCACGAAGCAGGGCAGGGTGTTGGTGACGACGCCCGAGCCGATTCAACTCGAAGCGCTCGCGGCCGCCGCGAAGCTGAAGGTCATCGCCGAGGCCGACGGGTTGCCGTGGCTGCGCATCAACTCCGAGCGCTTCGTAGAGGTGTACCTCGTGCGCGCGCTGTCGCTGCGGCGGCTGGGCAGCCCGCAGTAATAAGGTGCGACAGGTGTTCAGTAGGTCCGTGTGTGATGCACTCGCTGATGACTCGCTCGACGTCGACGGGCGCATGCAGCGCCTCCTGTCGCTCGGAGACTGGGCTCAACTCGACGTCGCGCTGCGGGAGGTGCTGCGTGACGACACCGCGTCGGCGCGCTGGGTCGCTGCCATCGAGCTGTACTGGGCCGCCGTGCTCGATGGGCGCACCACGAACGTCGATTCACTCGTCGCGCTGCTGTGGCTGCGTCGCCCCGACCTCACGCTCGACGAGAACCTCGTCTGGAGCGTCATCGCGAAGCTGAAGCGCCTCGACTACCTCGCGAACTACGACGCCGAGAAGGACGCTGGCGTGAAGCGTGAGCTCGACGCGCTCCGCACGTAGGACCAGAGGGTCGCGTGGTAGTCAGCGGCTCATGCGCTGGCTCTCCTTCCTGTTGCTCTCGCTGCCCGCCCTCGCTCAGGTCGTTCCGCCGCGCTCGTTCTACGACCTGCCTTCGTCGAACGGTCACGGCGCCGTGATGGTCGATGGCCGCAGCGGCAAGCTCCTGCACTTCCGCGAGCACCTGCCCGCGACCGAAGAGTTCCAGCTCGACGCCATGGGCCACGAGGTGTGGGTCGGCAACCAGCCGCAGCTCGTGCACACGCGCGACCTGATGTTCGACGCGTACTTCGGCCTGCGCGCTGGGACGCAGCAGCGCTGGCTCGACGCGACGCCCGTGGCCACCAGCGGGTATGCGCCGGGCACCGGCATCGTCACCTTCACGCAGACCGCGCTCGGGCTGTCGCTCACCACTTCGCTCTTCGCGCCGCGCGCGCTGCCGCACGCTTCGTACGTCGCGGTGCTGTGCGCGAAGAACACCGGCACCGCCGCCGTCACCGGCGTGCGCGCGTACCACCTCGAGAACCTGCACCTCGGCTATGGCCGCCCCGGCGTCCGGCAGGAGCTGATGAGCAACGCCGAGACCGTCGTCATCGCGAATGGCGACGTCTTCGAGCGTGGCTTCGCGGGCGTCGTCGGCACGCGCGCGCTCGGCGCCGCCAGCGCCACGGCGTGGAACGCCGCATCTCCTTCGGGCGACAACGCGTTCCTCACGGTGCGCGACACCATGAATGGCCTCGCCGCGCGCGACGGCGACCTTGGCGTCGCTGACGACTGGGCCAGCGCGTTCCAGTTCGACCTCGGCGACGTCGCGCCTGGCGCGGAGGTCTGCGCGGGCATCGTCTCGGCACACCACGCGAACCCCTTCGCGCAGGCCGAGGTGACCGCGTGGCTCGACACCTTCGTCGCGGGCCGCGGCGCGCGCGCGGTGCTCGACGCGGAGCTCGCCGCGTGGGCTGCGTTCCAGGCGTCGCTCTCGCTGCCACCGTCGCTCAGCGCCGACGAGACGGCGGTGACGCGTCAGGCCGCGGCGGTGCTGGCGATGGCGCAGGTTCAGGACGACAGCGCGTACCTCCGTGAGTTCCTGGGCAGCGACAGCGAGCCGCGCTTCTCCCGCTTCGCGCTCGACGCCGGCGTCACCTTGCCGGCCGAGGTACGCCACCGCGGCAAGGGCGCGGTGCTGGCCAGCCTGCCGCCCGGCGAGTGGACGTACTCGTGGGTGCGCGACGGCGCCTACGCCATCGTCGCGCTGGCGGAGCTGGGCCTCGTCACCGAGTCGCGTGAAGCGCTGCGCTTCTTCCTCGACGCCGAGGGTGGTCGCTTCAAGGACTGGACGGAGTTCCAGCCGCAGGGCTTCCCGCCGTACGTGCTGAGCCTGACGCGGTACCTGGGCTTTGGCGTCGAAGAGACCGACTTCAACGCGTTCGGCCCCAACCTCGAGTTCGACGGCTTCGGTCTCACGCTGTGGGCGCTGCGCGAGCACGAGCTGCGCACCGGCGACACCACGTTGGTCGACGCACGGTGGAACGACATCGCCACGCTCATCGCCGACCCGCTCGTCGTGTTGGTGGAGCCGACGACCGGCCTGCTGCGCAAGGACTCGTCCATCTGGGAGACGCACTGGAACGGCCGCGAGCGTACGTGGACCTATACAAACCTCACCGCGGCGCGCGGGCTGTGTGACGCGGCCGCGTTGGCCGAGCGCCGTGGCGACGCGACGCGCGCGATGAAGTACCGCGCGGCCGGCCAGGCGCTGCGCCGCGCCATCGCCAGCGAGCTCACCGACGCCCGAGGCGCGCTGGCGTCAAACCGCGAGGAGCTGCAGACGGGGCGCGGGCACTTCGACGCCGCGGTGCTCGACGCCATCGCCATGGGGCTCTTCGCGCCCGACGGCCGCATCGCGCGCGCCACGTTGGACGCGATGGACCGTGAGCTGCGCGTGATGAACGGCCCCGGCTGGTCTCGCAACGACGACCGGGATGATCACCCCGGGCAGACCGACCTCTCGCCGTGGGGCAGCGAGTACGACTCGGGCGAGTGGGTGGTGACCGACTTGCGCGGCTCCGTCGCCATGCGGGCGGCGGGCCGGGTGACGCGCGCCGACGCGCTGCTCGAGTTCACGCGGCTGCAGTCGCTGCGCAACGTAAACGTCTTCGCCGAGACCTACGAAGAGACGACCGGCGTCTGGAAGTTCAACGCGCCGATGGCCGGCTTCGGTGCGGGCGCGTGGGTGCTCGCGCTCGCGCACCGGGGTGGCCGCGCGGTCGACCCGGCGTGTGGCGCGTACGAAGAGCCTGCGCCGCCGATGCCCGACGCTGGTGTGCCCGACGCAGGCCAGCCGGTGGTCGACGCGGGCGTCGCCGATGCCGGGGTGAGTCCGCCGCCGATGCAGCCGAGCGGCTGCGGCTGTGCGTCGACCGATGCTTCGGGCCTGCTGGTGCTGGCGCTCGCGGTGCTGCGACGCTTCAGCGCTTCGCGCGCTCGAGGTCGTTGACGAG
>CAYWON010000053.1:0-4332 GCA_964459885.1 uncultured Archangium sp. | reverse complement strand
GCCATCTCAAAGCCGGTGCGACCGGGCTGCCAGGTGGTGCGTGCCACCGAAGCGGGGGTCACGCCGTACAAGCTGAAGCCTAACCGCCGCGTCATGAAGCCGCGCAGGGCTTCGTTCAGCACGTCGCTGACGCCCAGCTCGAACGTGAAGAAATGGAAGCCACGCGGCTGTAGGCGCGCGTACGCGTGCTCCACCAGCGCGCGGAACGTCGCGGGTGACTCGTCGCGCACCCACACGTTCGTCAGGTACGCGTAGCGGAACTCCTGGCCCGGCTGCGGCAGCTTCGGCCAGCGGGCGAGCGACGCGGCGAGGTTGAAGCCGCGCTTCACCCACTTCATCTGCCCGTTGTACGCGTCGACGCGGTAGCGCTTCACCGGCGACGGGTCCCACACCGTGCAGCAGCCCAGCAGGTCGCCGCGCGCGTTCTCCGCGAGCAGCGTCTCGTCGAGCGAGAAGCCGGGCCAGCGCGCGAGCCGGTGTTGGAGCTCACCGTCGTCGTAGCGGTAGCCGAACGGGCGTGCGCGGTGCGCGAGCGACAAGGCGTCGACGAGCTGCGGCAGGTCGGTGCTCGTCGCGGTGCGCACCGTCACGTCACGCGACGGCGTGCGCGCGCGCGTCAGCTGTACGGACACCGCGTCGATGTCGTGCAGCTTCGCGTAGTGCGGCTGGTTCGTGCGCTTGCCCTTGCGGCGGGTGAGCGCGTTCAGAGCAGCGCCGTTCGACGACAGAATCGACGTGATGAACGTGTCGCACTTCGTCTCGGCGCACAGCGCGTTGAACGTCTCGCCGAAGAAGCGACCGAACGCGCGGCCCCTGTCGAACCGCACGCGCAGGTCGCCGAGGTAGCCCACGCGCGTCGCGGCGCCGTCGAGCCAACCGTCACGCACCAGCGCGGTGGCCATGCCCATCAACCCGCCGCGCTCGTCGTCACCGACCCAGGTGAACGCGCGCGCCTTCTGCATTTCGTACAGAGAAAAGAAGTCAGGCCCGCGCTGCGTCGACAGCACCAGCTCGCCGCGCATCGGCACCGCGCCGAACAGGTCCAGACACGCGGTGTTGTCGTCGGCGGTCGCGAGGCGGGGCGTCACGCGCGGCTTATGTCACGGCCCCGTGATGAGCGCCTCGACGCGGCGGCGCTGACGCAGCCCGCGCGGCGGCACGAAGAAGACGACGATGAGCTCACCGTCACGCGCGCCTTCGATGCGCACACCTTCAGCGTGCACGCGCACGATGTCCTTCATCTTCGGGTTCAGCTTCGAGGCCTCGAAGACGCTCGTCTCGCCGAGCGACGCGAGCCGGTCCCACACGTCGGCGCCGAAGCGCTCGCCCGAATAGAGGATCTTCCACTCGTCGCGGCAGCTCTTGCGCACCTCGGCTTCCACGCGGCCGTGTGGCCGGTAGCGGAAGCCGACGAGGCGCTCACGACGCGAAGGCACGCGCCAGTCTCAGAGGCGCTCGGCGACGAAGCGGCACTGGCTGGCGCCCATCGCGCGACACTCGACCTCGCGCGCCACGAAGAAGCGGCCTTCGTTGAAGGTCTTCTCGTAGAACGCCGGCGTGAGCGCGGGGCGGCTCTGGATGCCCGCGTGGTAGATGAGGTTCATCAGCCCCGACGTGCCGCCGGTGCCGAGGTAGCAGCGCGGCGTGTTCGACTTGCCGAAGGCCGCGAGGTACCCGTTCGACTCGTAGCTGCCGTCGATGACGAGCTCGAGGCGCTGACCGGGGTCGAGCGCGGCGACCGACCAGCGGCCCCAGCCGAGCGCGTTCACCACCGAGACCATGCCGTACACCCAGTCTTCGGTCGTCTTGCACTGCGGCTTGATGAGGCCTTCCCACTCGGCGCTCTCCATGATGCCGCCGAACGTGTGGAACGCGCAGACTTGGCCCGCTTCCTTCAGCAGCATGCGCGCGGCTTCGGTCGCGGCCTCACCGCGGGTAGAACGCGTCTTTCGCCTTGAAGTGCGAGAGCACCTCCGCGCGCATCGCCTTGAGCTGCAGCAACAGCGCGGCGGTGTCGGGGAGCGCTTTCTGAGCTGCAGCGAGGCCCGCTTCGAGTCGTGCGTGCTCGGTACGAAACTTCTCCAGCAACTGAATCTGCATCGGTGGCGAAGAGTGCCTATGACGTTGCACGTTGCCAATGAGTGAAACGAAACCCTCTCCGCAGTGCGTAAGGTGCTTCGCGTGACGTCTCGGGGCAACACGCACCGCACGGTGACGCTGAGGCTTTTGCGCGCGCGCGGATTTTTCCGCAGAAGCCGTGGCCTCGCCGCGCGCGTACGCCGGGTTGCGACGCTGACGGGCGTCGAGCGCGATGCGATGTGGAAGCTGTTCGAGCACCACTACGCGGGTGCAAAACGCAACGAGTTCGAGCGCGATCTTCGTGAAAAAAATCACGTCATCGTGCTGCGCGACGCGGCGGGCGTGGTGCAGGGCTTCTCGACATTGCTTCGCATCGACGACGAGCGCTCGTGCGTCGTGTTCTCGGGCGACACCATCGTCGCGCCGGCGCACTGGGGGCAGACAGCGCTGCAGCGCGCGTTCATCTGGTACCTGATGACGCAGCGGCTGCGACGCCCCGACGCGCGCGTGTACTGGTTCCTCATCACCAAGGGCTACCGCACGTACCTGCTCATCTCGCGCTACTTCCCCAACCACTGGCCGCGACATGACGCGCCCATGCCGCGCGAAGAAGCGGCGTTGCTCGACGCGCTGTGTACGCAGCGCTACGGCGCGGCGTGGGACGCGAAGGCCGGGCTGCTGCGCTACGCGGGCGTTGGTGATTCGGTGCGGCTGAGTGAGGCGCTCGCTGACGTGCCCGCGCGACTGCGTGACGACGCCGACGTGAAGTTCTTCCTCGAGACGAACCCGCGCTGGGCCGAAGGCGACGAGCTGTGTTGTCTGGCGCGCGCCGATGACGACTTCGTCGCGTCGACGACGAGAATCTTCCTCTGATGCTGGTGACGGCGCTCAACGTGGCGTGGGCCGCGTCTCGAGCGCGCGCGGCGCTGCGCTTTCACCGCGCGACCAAGCAGGTGGCGCGCACGCAGGCTGACTGGTTGTCGTCGTTTCTTCGAGAGAACGCCGACACGGCGTATGGCCGGGCGCACGAGTTCGCGCGCGTGCGCGGCGTCGACGACTTCCAGGCGCGGGTGCCCATCGTCGACTACGAGGCGCTGCGCCCGTGGGTCGCGCGCATCGCTGACGGCGAGCCACGCGTGTTGACGCGCGCGCCGGTCACGATGCTCGAACGCACCTCGGGCTCGACGGCCGCGGCGAAGTGGGTGCCGTACACCGACGGGCTGCTCGCTGATTTTGGCGCGGCGACCTCGCCGTGGCTCGACGACGTGACGCGCGCGTTTCCGCGACTGCTCACCGCGCGGCACTACTGGAGCGTCTCGCCGGCCGCGCGCGCGCCCGAAGTGACGAAGGGCGGGCTGCGCGTCGGGCTCGAAGACGACACCGAGTACTTCGACCCGCTGACGCGCGCGGCGATGAAGCGGCTGTTCGCCGTCGATGGTCGCGTGTCGCGCCTCGCCGACGTCGAGGAATGGAAGCGTCAGACGCTGCGCGCGTTGTTGGCCGCCGAAGACCTCGGCTTCATCTCGGTGTGGAACCCGTCGTTCCTGACGCTGCTGATGGAGGCCATCGAGCCGGCGTGGCTCTCGGACACGCAGCGGCGCGCGGTGGACCGAATGGGCTTCGTCGGAGAAGCGTTGTGGCCGCGGCTGCAGCTCATCAGCTGTTGGACCGACGCGTGGGCCCAGCAGGCGCTGCCGGCGTTGCGGCGGTTCTTCCCGCAGACGCTGCTTCAGGGGAAAGGTTTGCTCGCGACGGAAGGCGTGGCGACGTTCCCTCTTTGGGGTCAGGCGGCGCCGGTGGCAGCGGTGACGAGCCACTTCCTCGAGTTCGAGAGCGATGACGGCGTGCGGCTCGCGCACCAGCTGCGAGAGGGTGAGACCTACGCGCCGGTGTTGACGACGCGCGGCGGCTTTGTGCGCTACCGGCTGGCGGATCAGCTGCGGTGCGTGGGCTTCTTCAATGAAGCGCCGTTGCTCCGCTTCGAGGGGCGGCGCGACCGCGTGGGTGACCTCGTCGGCGAGAAGCTGAACGCGGCCTTCGTCGAGGCGTGTCTGCGTGACGCGGGCGTGCAGGGCTTCGCGCTCGTCGCGCCGGAACTGCAGCCGGCTGGCTACGTGCTCTTCGTGGAGCAGGGCGATGCAGACCTGGTCGAGCGCGTCGAGGCCAGGCTGCGTGAGAACCCGCACTACGCGTACGCACGAGACCTGGGCCAGCTGGCGCCGCTGCGACTGCAGCACGTGCGTGGCGGCGCGG
>CAYWON010000052.1:0-39197 GCA_964459885.1 uncultured Archangium sp. | reverse complement strand
AACCTGCTCTTCGCGGTGGTGGCGCTGTTCTTCCTCTACCTGGGTGACTCCGAAGCGTTGGCCGCGCGAGTCGGCGCCGTCGAGCCCGGCTCACCGGCAGCGCGCGCGGGGTTCAAGGCGGGCGACGTCATCGCCAGCATCGACGGCACGCCGATCAGCACGTTCGAAGAGCTCTCGAAGATCGCCAGCGTGTCGGCCGACCGCGAGCTGACCTTCGTGGTCGATCGCGAAGGGCGTCAGGAGACGCTGAAGGTCACGCCCGCCACCGTCGAGACGTTCGAGCTCATCGACGTGAAGAAGAAGGGCCGCATCGGCATCTCGCTGCACGAGCAGGCGGCGGTGCTGGGCGTGCCGGCGGGCTCTGCAGCCGCAGAAGCAGGCCTGAAGACGTTCGATCGCGTGGTGTCCGTCGACGGCCGCGGCATTCGTTCAGCGCGCGAGCTGACGGAGGTGCTGTCGGCCTCGAGCGGCACCGTGAAGTTGCAGGTGGTGCGCTTCAAGTCGATCGTCGACGGCGTCGCGGCGCCCGAGCTGTTGGCCTTCGAGGTGCCCGTCGCTGAAGGTGAAGGACTCTCGCGCATCGGCGCCGAAGGTGGCGACGCGTACGTGTGGCAGGTGCGACCCGGTACGGTGGCGGCTGCGTTCGGCATCAAGGTCGGCGATCGCTTCACGTCGGTGCTGGGCCAGCCTGTGCACTCGGTGGGCGCGGTGGAAGAGCGCATGGCGCTCGCGCGCAAGAAGGCCATCGACATCGCGTGGGTCTCTGACGGCGTGGCGCACCAGCAGACCGTGGGGCCGTTGGTCGTCGAGGGCAACGCGAAGTACTGCATGACCGCGCCAGACTTTGGCGTGCGCTTCGGCGCGCCGGGCCTCGCGATGAAGCCGGTCGCTGGCCTCGTGGTCACGCAGCACATGGGCCCCGGTGACGCGTTCGTCGCGGCGATGAAGAAGCTGCCCGAGGGCGTGTCGATGATCGCGCAGATCCTCGGCAAGCTGACGACGGGCGACGTGCCGCTGGAGTCGATGGGGGGCCCGCTGCAGATCGCGCAGGTCGCCACGCAGAGCGCCGAGGCCGGCCTCGCGGCGTTCGTCGGCTCCATGTACATGGTCTCGGTGAACCTCGCGTTGGTGAACCTCTTGCCGATCCCCATCCTCGATGGCTTCGGCATCCTCACCGCGCTGTGGGAAGCCATTCGTCGTCGCCCCGTGCCGATGCGCGCGCGGGAGGTCGCCACCTATTTCGGGCTCGCGGTGCTGGGGTTGCTGATGGTCGTCGCCTTCCGCAACGACATCGCGCGGCTGTTGTTCTGCTGATGATCGTCTCGCTCGACACTTCCACGCTGACGCTCTCGCTCGCCTTGCTCACGCCTTCGGGCGGGCTGGTGGAGCACCGCTTTGTCGGCCCGCCGAAGCGTCAGAGCGAGGTGCTGCCGGGTGAGATCGAAGCCCTCCTCACCGCACATGGAAAGACGCTGCGCGACGTCACCGGCTTCGTGTCGGGCCTGGGGCCAGGCAGCTTCACCGGCCTGCGCATCGGGCTCGCCAGCATCAAGGGGCTCGCGTTCGCGCTGAAGGTGCCGGCGGTCGGCGCGTCATCGCTCGCGGCGTTGGCGCACGAAGCAGGTGAGGGCGAGTGGTTCTCGTGCGCGGTGGTGAAGAAGGGCGAGCTGTACGTCGGGCGGTACCGCGGCGCGCAACTGCTCAAGCCGGAGTACTCGCTCAAGGTCGCGCAGCTGGCTGACGCGCTGAAGGCGACGCCCGGCGCGAAGATGATCGGCCCCGCGCTGACCGACTACCGCGCGCCGCTCGCGCAGCTGGGCGTGGGCGACGCGTCGTTCGCTGATGGCCCGCTCGTGCCCTCGGCGGTGTCGCTCGCGAAGTTGGTGACGATGCCGACGGCCTACGTGGCCCAGGACGTCTTCGCGCTCGAGCCGCACTACCTGCGTGGCTCCGGCGCCGAAGAGAACCCGAAGTTTCCACCGCTGCCCGGCGTCGAGCCGAAGGCACGACTCAAGGAAGACTGAACATGTCAGACCCCACCATCGCGGTCGTTGGCGCCACGGGCGTCATCGGTCGGCAGGTCATCGCGTCGCTCATGTCGCACGACGTGGAGCCCGATCAGGTCCGCTTCTTCTCAAGTGAGCGCACGCGCGGCGAAGAGCTCGACTACCAGGAAGAGACGCTGCCCACTGAGCCGCCAGGTGACACGTCGTTCCGCGACGTGCAGGCCGTGATCCTCGCGGTGCCGCCGACGGTGGCGCGGCCGCTGGCGCTGCAGGCACAGCAGAGTGGCGCCTGGGTGGTCGACCTGTCGGGCGCGTTCCGCGTCGACGCCGACGTGCCGCTCGTTTCGCCGGGCGTGAATGACGGCGTGCTCGACCGTGCGTTTTCTGGCCGCATCGTCTCGCTGGCCCAGCCGGCGACGCAGGCGCTGCTCGCGACGTTGACGCCGCTGCGCGCGAAGTTCGGCCTCGCGTTCGCCGACGTCACCGTGCTCGTCGGCGCTGCATCGCGCGGCAACGCGGGCGTCGAGCAGTTGTCGCTGCAGACCGCGTCGCTGATGAACGGGAAAGATCCGGAGCTCGACGTGTTCCCGCACCGGCTGGGGTTCAACGTCATCCCTGCGGTTGGCGGCTTCGAAGGTGGCCTGTGCGAAGGCGAACGTCACCTGCTCGTCGAAGCGGCGCGCGTGTGGAGCGGCGAGGCGATGCCGGCGCTCACCGCCACCGCCATCACGGTGCCGACGTACCACGGGCTCACGCTGGTCATCTCGGCGCACCTGAATCGGCCCGTCGACGCAGAGGGCGTGCGGGCGGTGCTGAAGGAAGACTCGGCGCTCAAGCTCATCGACGACCCGTCGCAGAACGTCTACCCAATGCCGATGCTGAGCACCGACGACGCGTCGCCGCACATCGGCCGCATTCGCGCTGCAGGGCCGCGCGTGCAGCTGGTCGCCTGTGTCGACACGGCGTTGCGAGCGGCTGACACCGCCGTCGACGTCGCGCTCGAACTGGCGGAGCGGGGCTGACATTTTGTCAGTGGGCGCAGCGGCAACGTGCGGAAAGAATAGTGATTCCGACGGGTTGACGGGCGCGCTGACTGGCCTTCAACTTGCTCAGCCGAGGCCTCGCATGAACCGCTTCATCTTGATGACGGGGTTGTTGAGCGCGGCGGCGCTGGCGCAGACCGCGCCGGTCAACTCGCTCTCGTTTCGCATCCCCAGCGACCTCACGAAGGACAACTACACCTACGGCGCTGCCGAGTGCGGCAACACGGTGACGGTCGCGTGGAGCAACACGACGACCAACTACTTCTACAACCTGCAGTGCGCGATGAACCCCATGCGCATCTGGGCCACGAGCGCCACGTCTTGCGGCGATGCGCCGGGTACTGACGACATGACGTTCGACGACATCCCGTTGATCACGGTCGCCACGATCAAGTCCGGCACGTTCAGCGTGCCGATCTCCTCCCTGCCCGCGCACAAGGCGGTCAGTGATGGTGGCGTGGCGGGCTGCCCGTTGCCCAGCGCTACGACGCGCACGCAGCTGCTGTGCGGCACCATCAGCTACGCGACCAGCAGCGGCTTCTCTCCTTGCAGCACCACCCAGACGGCGCGCGTGCTGCCTTTCAAGTTCGTCTACGACACCGAGCCGCCCAGCCCGCCCTCGGTGGTGACCATCAACGCGCAGGACGGCGCTGCCTCGATCGAGTTCACCGCTGACTCCGACACCGTGACGGTGCAGGCGGAGGTGAAGGGCCCGAACGACCTCGACTACTACGTCGCCGGCTCGGCGATCGTGGTCAACACCAAGACGGTGCGCGCGACCGGCTTGCTCAATAGCCAGACCTACGAGGTGCGTATTCGCGCCATCGACGGTGCGGGCAACGTCAGCAACCCGTCGTCGACGGTCAGCGTCACGCCGATTCTCACGCAGGGGCTTCTCGGGTACTACGCGTCGAAGGGCGGCGAGCTCGAAGGTGGCTGCGCCACGGCGCCCGGGTTGGCTCCGTTGATGTTGTTGGCGCTCGCGCTGCGTTCGCGCCTGCGTCGAGTGAAAGGAAATACGTCGCGATGAATCGCTGGGTTGCTCTGCTGATCTCCGTCGCCGCTTCGAGCGCGTTGGCGCAGACCTTCGTGTCCGACGAGCGGAAGCTCAAAGAATCGCCGCGCACGATGTTCATCGAGGTGAAGCTGTCTCCGTACACCCCGTTGATCGACGGCGCGTCGGTGTTCTCCGACCTTCCCGCGAACGAGCGGCCGTACGCGTACCTCTTCGACAACACGCCGATGCTGATGGGCGAGTTCGAGGTCGAGTACCAGCTGTTCCAGAAGTTCGGGACGCTGTCGGCGGGCGTGTCCATCGGCTACGCCGAGAAGTTCGGCAAGTCGATCGACTCGGCCACCGGTCAGCGCATCGGCCAGAGCACGGGCCTGATGCTCGTGCCCATCAAGGCGCTGCTCGTGTACCGCTTCGACTGGCTCAAGCAGAAGACGCGCATCCCGCTCGTTCCGTACGCCAAGGGCGCGTTCGTCACGATGCCTTGGTGGATCACCAACGGCTCTGAAGAAGAACGCCTGGGCCAGTTCAAGGGCAACGGCGTGCGCTTTGGCCTCGCGGGCGTGCTCGGCCTCGCCGTCGAGCTCGATTTCCTCGACCAACGCCTCGCGCGCGACTTCGACAGCAGCGTCGGCGTCAACCACACGTATCTGTTCGCTGAAGGCACGTTCCAGGGAATGAACTTCTTCCCGTCGGTGGGACCGCCGCTCGACTTCAGCTCCATGCACTTCATGTTCGGCCTCGGGCTCGAGTTCTGAAATCGCTGACGCGGGCAGCCCTGTCGCTGCTCGTGGTGATGACCGGGTGCGTCCGCGCGCCGCATGTCGAGAACCGGGAACGTCCTGTGGAAGCAGGGCTCCCGGTTCCTTTCTTTTCTGACGAAGCGCTCACGTGGGACTTCGGCGATGGCTCGCCCACGGTCGACGCGGCGCAGCCCACGCACACCTTCAACGCCGCCGGGCGGTACACGGTGCGCGGCTTCGCGGGGAAACAGCTCCGCGAACAGATCTCGCTGACGGTGTCGCCGCGCGCCGCGCTGCACCTCGTGCCGCCCGACGTGGAGCTGGCCGTCGTGCTGCGCGACCTGTCGGAGTTGGGGCCGTTGGTGGACTTCAGCGAGGCCGTGCTCGGTGTGTCAGCGGTGCAGCACGCGCTCGACGTGCAGCCGCTGCTGGCGTGGGCGGTCGACCAGGCGGTCGCTGGCAACGGCGGAGCTGACCCGCGCGAAGGTGGCGCGCTCTTTCGCTGGCCGGGCACCGAAGACGTGGTGGTGACCGTGGTGGGCGTGGTCGACAGCGAGGCCGCGGAGGCTGGCTTCTCGAGCGCGCTCGGTTCATTCGGCTGGGAGCGCGTCTCGACGGTGCTCGGATTGACGCGCTTCGAGCGGGAAGGGCGCGCGCTCGATGTGTTCGCCGACCGCGGCGCGCTGTACGCCGTCGAGACGTCGATCACCGGCCGGTTTCCTTCAGCGCAGGCCCGCATCGCCGCGATGTCGGAGCGCGGCCTCGAGACGCGACCAGAGCTTGAATCGCTGCTCGACGGACTCCCGGCGGGTGGCGTGGTGCTGTTCGGCCGCGCGCCCGACGACAGTCGGTGGACCATGGGCGCCGCCGCCGTCCGGCTGACCGCTGACACGCTGCGCCTCGAGGGCTCGTTGTTGTCCGCGCAGCCGTTGTGGCCCGTGCCCGCTGCGCCTCCGTCGCGGCTCTTGTCGAAGGCGCCCGCGGGCCCCGTGGCGATCGTCTCGGCGATGGTGAGCGCTGAGTCGCTCCTCTCCACGACGCTCGGGCCGCGGCGACGTGATCGCCTGACGCGCGAGCTGGCCGAGAAGGGCGTCGATCTGCAACGTCTGCTCGCCGGGCTGACAGGCGGCGCCGACGCCGTGGTGTACGCCGACGTCGAGGGCTTCGTGCGCGACACGCTCGCAGCGGGCGGAAAGCCGCAGCCACGCGCGACCTGGCTCGTCGAAGCGCCGGTGACCGAGGCGAGCGTGTTTGCGCCCGCGCTCGACGCATGGCTACGCGCGCACCTCGACGGGCTGGTGACCGAGCGTGAAGCGCAGCTCCAGCTCTGGCGTGGCCGCTGGAACGAGCTGTCGACCGACGTGGTGCTGACGCCGCGTGCGCTCTTCATCAAGGGTGGTGCCGCGGTCGACGAGCGCGCGCCGACCGATCTCCTGACGCCGCTGCTCAGCGACTACGACGGCGCCTTCGGCCCGGGCCACGTGTCGGTGCTGGTCGATCTCGGGCGGCTGCGTGAAGAGCTGCTGACGCCGCGGTTGATGGACGTCGACCCGCGGAAGGCGATCACCGCGCAGGCCGCGGCGGTGACGGTGCTCGATCGCCTGACGCGGCTTGATTCGGTGATGGTCGACGTCGTCGCGGCACCCGCGGGGGCGAACGTTCAGCTCGTCGTGCGGTTGCGTCCGCCACAGCAGTGATGTCGCGACGGCGCCTCGCGTGCGCACGTGCGGTGTCGGTGTTGCGGTCGGGCGTCCAACGACATGGATCCACCCGGTTGCGACGTCCGTGAGAGCGCTTCGTCAGCAGGAGCGGCCCAGCAGTGAAGCGCGCGCGGCCGCCTTCCAGCACGCGCCGATTCCGCTGCGAGACGACGACCCCGCCAGGCATGGCGAGAGCGACGTTCTTCATGTTCCCGCTGGTGACCGACGGCGCGCAGCACGTCATAGGGCCGTCCTCGATGCCGAGCGCGCTGCTGATGCCCGTGCCTCACGAATCGACTGGCGAGTTGCCGTCGCCGAGGAACCTGGCCCGGTTCCGCACGTCGGACAGCGTCGAGTCGTCGAGCGCGCCTCGAGTGATGGAGCCGACCGACGCGTCGTCACCGTACCGCTGCCACGCGTCGCCGCGCCTCCGGTGCGTCCGCGTGACCTGAGGCGAGTAGGCCTGAAGCGCACCACCCGTGTCGGCGTTGAGCGAATTCAGCGAACGAGGACGTGGAACACTCGGCCGCGGCGACGGCGGTGAAAGCGCTTCGCGTCTCTCGCGCGTCGGCGGCGTCCAGCGCACGCTGCGGTGTCGGCATGGAGCGACTTCAACGACGAACGATGTGGAGACACGCGCTTCCGCTTGAGCCGCGCCTTCTCAGCCGCGGTCGGCCTCTCGCTCGCCCCGATCACCGATGCGCCTTCCATCGTGAGTTCGCGGAGCCCGGTCTCGGTGCCGGTCAGGCGGGACGCAGGTCGGCGCTCCTTCTGCGCAGCGGGCCGAAGGACAACTCGCAGGTGCTCCACGAGGTCGACCACTCCGCTGCAGAGACGGCAGTGAGACGCTTCGTCGTCTCGCGCGCGACGGAGGCGTGCAGCGCACCCTGCGGTGTTGGCGTTCAGCGAAACGACCAACAACACGGAACACTCCGTCGCGGCGACCGCGCTTCGTCGTCACGCGTGCGCCCGGCGGCGAGTGACGTGCAACGCGCATCTGCAGTGTTGGGCGTTGAGCGAATCCAGCGAACAACGACGAGGAACGCGTCCCTGCGGAGACGGCTTTCGGGCTTTCGGGCGGTGTGGCGTTCGGTGAATTCCTTCGCCGCAGCCACGAGAGCCCGGCGAACGCCGCGCCGCCGTCTACTCGCCGCTGGACGCCTGCTCGCTCGCGGCGCCCAGCACGGCGGCGCACGTGCAGCAGCCGCCGCCGAGCACCACGAGGCCGAACGCGACGAGCACCCACTTGAGTGTGTTGTCCTTCTTCGGCATGGCCACAGGGGCGCTGCCCGTCGCCACCGGCACGGAGGGTGGCGCGACCGCGGGCGGCGCCACGTTGCCAGCGACCCAACCGCTCGATGACGCAGGCGCGCTGGGCGTGTGCGTTCGATCGATGACCGACGCCGGCATCGGCGTCGCGTGCTGTGGGGCGGGCTGAAACGCGGGCGTCGTCCCCGCCGCAGGCAGCTTGAGCGCCGAGCGGATGGCGTCTGCGAATTCCTTCGCGGACTGCCAGCGCTGGTGCGCCTCCTTGGCGAGCCCGACCATGACCACCTGCGCCAACGGCACCGGCACGTCGGCGGCGAGCTGGTGCAGCGGCTGGGGCTGCTCGGTTCGCACCTTGACGATGAGGTGCGCGTAGCTCTCAGCGTCGAACGGCAGGCGACCCGACAGCAGCTCGTACAACATGGCCGCGACGGAATAGAGGTCGGCGCGGGCGTCGACGCTGCGCGCGTCGAAGAACTGCTCGGGCGCCATATACGCGGGCGTACCCATCGCCACGCCGGTCATCGTCAGGCCCGACGTGGCCGCGTCGCCGTGCATCTTCGAGATGCCGAAGTCGAGCAGCTTCACGAAGTCGCGCTCGGTGCCGCGCTCGTCGGCGCGTCGCACCACGAAGACGTTCGCGGGCTTCATGTCGCGATGCACGATGCCCTTGGCGTGCGCCGCGGCCAGCGCGTCGAGCACCTGCAGCACGAGCATCGCCACGCGCTGGTGGGGCAGCGGCGCGTCACGCGTCGCGAGCTCCTTGAGATCGCAGCCGTCGAGAAACTCGAGCGCGAGGAAGGCCTGGCCGTCAGCCGCGAGGCCGGCGTCGGTGACGCGCACGATGTGATCGCTGCCCACCGCGGCCGCTGCGCGCGCTTCCCTCAGGAAGCGTTCAATCATCTGCTGATCGGCGCCCAGGTTCTTCTTGAGCAGCTTGAGCGCCACCGCCGCGTCGGTGTGTACGTGCCGCGCGCGGTACACCGACCCGAACCCGCCAGCGCCGAGCAGCCGCTCGAGCTGGTAGCGGTCGACCTTCGAGCCGATGAGACCCGGGCTCTGCATCGAGTCGCCGGTGGCGGGGCAGTTCGGAGTGCCGGGCGGGTGTTCCCGACCGCAGTGCTGACAGGCGCTCATGCGAAGGAGGCCACTTGTAGCGCACGCGTGCTATTCGTGCGCGCCGCGAATGAGCGCTGAGTCCGCCACTCCGAGTCGCACGCCGTGGGTGGAAGTGCTCCTCGCCGCGCTGCCCGCCGCGCTCCACGCGGTCATTCTGCTGGGCCGGCTGCACCCCGACGAGGTCTACCAATCGCTCGAGATGGGGCTGTCGCGCGCGTACGGCTTCGGCATCGTGCCGTGGGAATGGCGCGTGCCGCCCGACGCGGCGACGACGCTCGAGCCGTGGGGCATCCGCAACTGGTCGGTGCCGATCCTCCTCTCGTGGCTCTTCCGGCTCGGCGACGTGTTCGGCCTCACGTCGGTGTCGTCGCGTCGAGTCATCGCCGAGCTGCCGCAGTACGCGCTCCACGCGGCGATGCTGGCGGCGGTGTGGCGGCTCGCGGCGCGTCGCGTCTCTGCGCAGGCCGCGCGGGTGACGCTGTGGCTCGTCGCGCTCTACGCGCCGCTGGTGTGGTTCGGCGGGCGCACGATGTCCGAAGCGCTCTCGACAGCGTTCCTCGTCTGGGGCCTCGAGCGGCTCGACGCGCGCGACGTAAAGCCGTGGGTCTGGGCGCTGGGTGGCGCGTTGCTCGGCTTTGCGCAGGTCGCGCGGTACGGCTCGGCGGCGGTCATCGTGCCCGTCATGGTCTGGCTCCTCATCGAGCGGCGCTGGCGCACGTTCGCCGCGGCGACAGTAGGCGGCCTGGTGGTGGCGCTCGCGCTCGGTGCGCTCGACTTCTTCACGTGGGGCGAGTGGTTCCACTCGTTCATCCACTACGTGCGCTTCAACGTGACGTCAGGCGCGGCGGCGCAGCAGTTCGGCGCGAGCCCGTTCTGGCACTACGCGCCGCGCTTCCTCGTGGCGCCGTTCGCGGTCGTCGGCTTCGGGCTCTTGCTGCGCTCCCGCCCGTGGAAGTCGCCGGCCTTCATCGCGGTGGGCTTTGGCGTCGCGGCGGGGTTGTTGGCGTGGAAGGCGCAACCTGCGGCGCCGTGGCTCGCGGCCGTGGCCCTCGGCGCGCTCGCGGTGATGTTGCTGCAGCGCGCCGGCGCGACGCCGACGCTCTATGTGGCGGGCGCGCTCGGCTACGCCCTCATCGTCAGCGCCACGGCCCACAAGGAAGACCGCTTCATCTACCCGTCGCTCGTCTTGCTGACCGTCGCGGGCGCGCCAGCGTTCGCGAAGTGGGCGTTGGAACGCCGCGCGATCGCTGCGGGCATCGCCGCGCTGGGGCTCGTCTTCTTCGTGGTGCCCACGCCCTTCGACGTGCAGCGCAAGGAGCAGTTTCAGTTGACGCGCGCCGCCAGCACCGACGCCACCGGCTACGTCATCGTCAACGAAGGCCTCTGGGGCTCGCCCGGTTTCTTCTACCTGGGCAAGAACGTGCCCTGGTGCGCGTGCGATTTCCCTGAGCAGCCGTGCTTCCGCGCAGCGGCGCGCGACCCGCGCTTCAACCGCGGGCTCTATTGGAGCAACCAGGACCCCAACGAAGGTGACCGCGACGCGCGCACCGAAGCGGCCTTCATCGCCGCCGGCTTCCACGTCATCGAGCGCCGCGGCGCCGCGACGTTGTTTGGTCGCTAGAAAGTCGAAAGCCCCGCTCGGTGAGGAGCGAGGCTTTCAAGAGGGACGGCCAGAGCACACGCGAAGTAACGCTACCGTTGCTTCCTTCCGGACCTGGCGGGGTTCACGGCCCCGCGTTGCCCTGACCAGAAGTTGTTTCCACGAAGCGGTGTACCAGAGCGGAGAGGGTGGGATTCGAACCCACGATACCCTTTCAGGTACACACGCTTTCCAGGCGTGCGCCTTCAGCCACTCGGCCACCTCTCCTGGGGGACTTCAGTGCGGAGAGCTAAGGATTCGAACCTTAGATACCGTTACCGGTATGCCTGATTTCGAGTCAGGTGCCTTCGACCACTCGGCCAGCTCTCCAGATACTTATTCTTTTGTCGTACTGCGGCGCGCCCGAAGGCCCGCGAAAAACTCTTTCAGCGCCTGACTGCACGCTTCTGCCATCACGCCGCTCGTCACTTCAACCCGGTGGTTGTGCCGAGGTTCTCGCGCCAGATCGTAGAGCGATCCGACAGCACCGGCCTTGGGGTCGTGGGCTCCGAAAACCAGTCGGGACACCCGCGATTGCACCAGCGCACCTGCGCACATCGCGCATGGTTCAAGGGTGACGTAGACGGTGACTCCGGTGAGTCGCCAGACGCCGACCGCTGCCGCTGCTTCTTTCATCGCGTTGAACTCCGCGTGAGAGAAGGGGTCGCGATCGATTTCTCGACGATTGAAACCTCGGCCGATGATCAGGCCATCTTTGACGGCGAGGGCGCCTACGGGCACCTCACCCAAACGTGCCGCTTCATTCGCAAGCTCCAACGCCTGCTGCATGAAGCCCACATCGATGTCTGTCTTGCTCTGCATCGAGGAATCAGTGGTGAAGCGCTCCCTGGAGGATTCGAACCTCCGGCCTTTGGATTCGTAGTCCAACGCTCTATCCAGCTGAGCTAAGGGAGCTTTTTTCCAACCACGTACACCGGTGTGCGGAGCGAGAGGGATTCGAACCCTCGATACCCTTGCGAGTATACAGGTTTAGCAAACCTGCGCCTTCAGCCTCTCGGCCATCGCTCCACAGCGAAATGACGAGACGTCCTGTCAAAGAACCACTTCCTACGGAGCAGGTAGGATTCGAACCTACGAACGCCTTTCAGCGTCTGCGGTTTTCAAGACCGCCGCCTTCAGCCGCTCGGCCACTGCTCCTTACGTCCCGTGACCGACGCCCCTGACATCCACTTCGGACAACGGGGGCGCCCCCAGTACAGGAACCCTTTGGGGACTGCAAAGGGTTTTGTTCATCAGATCGCGACGAGCTCTTTGAGGCCGCCCATGTACGGCCACAAGACCTCGGGCAGCGCGACCGAGCCGTCTTCACGCTGGAAGTTCTCGAGGATGGCGACGACCGTGCGGCCGACCGCGAGGCCCGAGCCGTTGAGCGTGTGCACCAGCTGCGGCTTCTCACCGGGCGCCGGGCGGAACCGCACCTTCGCGCGCCGCGCCTGGAAATCGCTGAAGTTCGAGCAGCTGCTGATCTCTCGGTACGCGTTCTGGCCGGGCAGCCAGACCTCGAGGTCGAAGGTCTTCTGCGACGCGAAGCCCATGTCGCCGGTGCACAAGAGCGACACGCGGTACGGCAGCTTCAGCTTCTCGAGGATGTTGCACGCGTCGGCCACCAGCCCATCGAGCTCCGTCAGCGAGGTCTCGGGGTGGGCGAACTTGACGATCTCCACCTTGTGGAACTGGTGCATGCGGATGAGGCCGCGCGTGTCCTTGCCGGCGCTGCCCGCTTCAGCGCGGAAGCACGGTGACGACGCCACGTACTTCACTGGCAGCGGCCCCTCGAGGATCTCGTCCGCGTGGAAGTTGGTGACGGGCACTTCTGCCGTGGGAATCAGGAAGAGCTCCTGGCTGCCCGTGGTCTTGAACGCGTCGTCTTCGAACTTGGGCAGCTGGCCCGTGCCGGTCATCGACGTGCGCGAGACGAGGTAGGGCGGCAGCAGCTCGAGGTACCCGCGCTCGGTGTGCTGATCGATCATGAACGCCGTCAGCGCGCGCTCCAGCCGCGCCAGCGCGCCCTTGCTGAACGCGAAGCGGGGGCCTGCGACCTTCACGCCGCGCTCGAAGTCCAACAGCCCCAGCTTCTCGCCGATGTCGAAGTGCTGCCGCGGCGTGAAGAGGAACGTGGGCTTCTCGCCCCACGTCTTGACGACCTGGTTGCCCTGCTCGTCAGCGCCGACGGGCACCGACTCGTGCGGCACGTTGGGCACGTGCAGCATCTGGGCGTTCAGCTCTTCTTCGAGCGCCTTGAGCTTCGCTTCCTGGTCCTTGATGACCTGACCCAGCTCCTTCATCGCGGCCCCGAGCTCCTTGCGCTTCTCGGGGTCGGTCTTCATCTGCTCCTGCGTCTTGTTCTTCGAGGCCTGGTTGGCCTCGAGCTCGACGTAGAGCTTCTTGCGCTCGGCGAAGAGCGCCTGGAAACGGCTCAGGTCCAGCGTCCCTGAGCGGGTCTGCAAGCGGGCGACGATGGCGTCGAAGTTCTTGGCGACTTCCTTCAGATCCAGCACGGCGAACGGCTCCTATTTTTCCTGCAGGTAGAAGATCTGATCTTCCACCTCTTTCTTGTTGTCGGCTTCCGGACGCAGCTCC
The DNA here is from genome assembly GCA_964459885.1 of uncultured Archangium sp. Lineage (GTDB taxonomy): Bacteria > Myxococcota > Myxococcia > Myxococcales > Myxococcaceae > Archangium_A. The sequence continues at coordinate 26,068 of CAYWON010000052.1, read as the reverse complement.
AGGAACTTCCTGAAGGCGGTCACGGCGTCTTTCTTCTTGTTGGTGTCCTGCAGCAGGTAGCCTAGCGAGAGCCACGCGTCTGCATTCTCGGGCTCGGCGGCGACGGCCTTCATGTACCAGCTGACCGCCTTCGGGAGCTCGCGCTTCTCGTGGTACGCGGCGCCCAGCTTCGAGAAGACCTGCTTGAGCGACGGGTCGGCGTCGAGCGCCTTCTGGTAGCTGGCGATGGCCGCGCCCCAGTCTTCCATCTTCATCTGGGCGTCGCCGATGAGCGCCCGCGTCGCGTTGCGCCGGGCGTCGAGCGCCAGCACGCGCTCGTAGAAGCCGACGGCCTTCTCGAAGTCGTTGCGGTCGTACGAGATGCGGCCCATGGCCTCGAGCGCGTCGGCGTACTTCGGGTCGATGTCGAGGGCCTTCTGCAGCTCCGCCAGCGCGTCTTCACTCTTGCGCGCGTCGGCGAGAATGCGCCCGTACCAGTACAGGTACAGCGGGTTCTTCGAGTCGTAGTCGAGCGCGCGCTTCATGGCCTCGATGGCCTGCGTGTTCTCGTTCTTGGCGTTCTTCACACGGGCCAGCATGAAGTTGGCGCCAGCGCTGCCGGGGTCGGCGATGAGCGCGGCGTTGAGGTGCGCGACGGCGCCGTTGAGATCGCCCTTGTCGAACTTCACGGAGCCCAGCGTGACGACGATCTGCACGTTCTTCGGCTCGGCCTCATGCGCCGCCTCGAGCTCCACGATCGACTCGTCGAGGCGGCCCAGCTTCCAGAGCGCCACGCCGCGCGCCATGCGCCCGCCGGTGATGCGCGGGTTCAGCTCCAGCGCCTTCTCGACCTGCTTGGCGGCCTGATCGAACTGGCCGCGCTCCTGGCTGACGCGCGAGGCGCCGAGGTACGCGTCGGCGTCGTAGGCGTTGAGCTCGATGGCCTTGGTGAACTCCTTGTCGGCGCGGTCGATGTCGCGCTCGTGCAGCGCGAGCTCGCCCATGCCGACGCGCATCGCTGCGTTGTCGGGCGCCTGCGTGAGGCCCTGCTCGAGAATGGGGCCGGCCTCGTTGTAGCGGCGGTACTTCATGAACAGGCGTGAGAGGTACAGGTACGCGTCGATGATGGTCGCGTCGGCGGCGATCGCGCGCTTGTAGGCCTCTTCGGCTTCCTTGGTGTTGCCGAGGTAGTCGGCCACGCGCGCCGACAGGTACGAGAGCATCGCGTTGCCGGGGAAGCGGGTGTTGGCCTGCGCCATCACGCGCGTCGCTTCGTCCATCTTGCCGAGCTGGATGAGCGCGTTGAGGTAGCCCTCGGTGTTCTCGAGGCTCTCGGGCGTCGCGGCCACGGCGACCTGGAACAGCGGCACGGCCTTCTCGGGCTGGTGCAGCTCCATGTACGTGAGCGCGAGGTGGCTGTTGGTGAACGCGTTCTTGGGGTCGGTCTTGAGCGCCTCTTCGAACAGCGGCACGGCTTCGTCGCGCTTGCCTTCCACCACCTTGGTCTCGGCCTTCAACGCGAGCGCCTTGCCCAGCGAGCTCGGCGAGAGCGTCGCGCGACCTTCTTCGCCCAGCGCGGCTTCCAGCAGCTCGTTGCCGCGGGTGACGTCGCGCTTGCGCACGATGACGATCTCCGCGAACTCCACGGCCGACACGAGGTGCGCCGGGTCGGCTTCGAGCGCCTCGGCGAACTTGCCCGACGCTTCGGCGAACTCGTTCTGCGCCTTGTGGATGAGGCCGAGCCCGTGCAGCGCCTTGGCGCTCTTGGGGTCCTTCTTGAGGATGGTCTCGTACTCGGCCTTCGCCTGCGCGGGCTGCTTCTTGAGCAGGTAGGCCTCAGCGCGGAGGAAGAGCGACTCGAGATCGTTGCCGTCGCGGGCCACGGCGTCAGCGATCGCCACCAACGCGGCGTCGGCGTTCTTCTCGGTCAGCGCCAGCGACGCTTCCGTCTTCAGCACCTCGGGGTGCTTGTCGCCCAGCAGCCGCACGTCGACGATGGACGCTTTGGCCTGCGCCAGCTCGCCCGGGTCGGCGCGGTTGAACTTGCGGTCGAGGTAGAACACCGCCTGCGCCCAGACCGCGCGCGCTTCCGGGTATTCCTTGATCGCCAGCGCCTGTCCCGCTGAGTCCTTCGCGAGCTTGTAGGACTTCCAGGTGTCCTGCCCGAAGCTCTTGCGCGCGACCTGCAGGTAGCCGAACTCGCGCGTGTCGGGCTTCACCTTCGCGGGGAAGAGCAGCTTGAGCGCGAAGAAGCCGTAGGGCGTGGCGAGGCCGGTCAAGATGCCGCCGACGAGGATGCTCGCCACCAGCACGCCGAGCACGATGAAGGGCAGGCGCTTCTTGAAGGGCACGGGCTCCTTGCCCTGCACCACGGCGACCGCCGCCATGCGCCCTTCGTAGAGCTGCTTGAGGCGGTCCATCGACGGGCCGCGCTCATCGACCTGCGGCATCGACATCTGCGTGCTGCTGCGCGCAGGCGATTCCATCAGGCGGCTGATGACGGCCTGGAACGCGGGCTCGGTGCCGATGGGCTGCCAGTTCTCGCTGTCGAGCGAGACCTCTTCGTTGCCGAGGAGCTGCCCGTCTTCGAGCATCTTGGCCACCACGGCCTCTTCGAACGGACCGAAGACCTTGCCGCTGCGGCGCTTCACGTGGAAGCGGCGCACCGAGAGCATCTCATCGGGCTTCGCGCCGGCTTCCTTCGCCGTGCGGTCGATGAAGCTCAACATCTCCATGCCGTCCACCGGGCCGGCGGGGCCTTGTGACGTCTGCGGCAGTGGCGCGCTGAGGTCGGCCTCCAGCTCGTCGATGGCGGGCGCAGCGGCCGCCGTCGCCGGGGCGCCACCGGTGGGGTCGAACTCGAGATCGCCACCACCACCGAAGTCGACCTCGCCGAAGCCCATCGGCGCGGCAGGCGCGGGAGGCGGCTTCGACGCTGCGGGTGCCGGCGGCATCGGTGAGTCGGAGAAGTCGAAGCCACCGGACAGCGGCGGCGGCGGCGGCAGATCGAGCGTCAGGCTGGGCGATGACGCCGGCGCCGAGAAGTCGAAGCCACCTGAAGCCGGCGCGGGAGGCGGGGGCGCTTCGGAGAAGTCGAAGCCGCCGGAGACGGGCGGAGGCGGTGCGGCGTCGAAGTCGAAGCCACCTCCGACGGGCGCAGGCGGCGGTGCTTCGGAGAAGTCGAAGCCACCTCCGACGGGCGCGGGCGCCGGCGCTTCGGAGAAGTCGAAGCCACCCGAGGTCTCGGGCGGCGCCTCGGAGAGATCGAAGCTGCTGTCGGCGGACGGCAGCGGCACTGCGGCGTCATTTGGATCGTAGCTGTCGACGAGCGCGGTCTGGCCCGGCAGCGAGACGGAGTCGCTGACGCTGAAGTCGCCGCCCGGGAGCGGGACGGAGTCGCTCGAGCCCGCGTAGCCGCCTCCCGAGGGCAGCGGCACCGCGCCGTCGTCGTAGCCACCGCCACCGGGCAGCGGGATGGACGGATCGTTGTAGCCAGCGTCGTAGCCACCGCCACCGGGCAGCGGCACTGACGGATCGTTGTAGCCAGCGTCGTAGCCACCGCTACCGGGCAAGGGCACTGACGGATCGTTGTAGCCAGCGTCGTAGCCACCGCCGCCGGGCAAGGGCACTGACGGATCGTTGTAGCCGGCGTCGTAGCCACCGCTGCCGGGCAGAGGCACCGACGGATCGTTGTAGCCAGCGTCGTACCCACCGCTGCCGGGCAGGGGCACCGACTGCGTGGCGAAGCCATCGTCGAGCGGCACCGATTGCGTCGAGAAGCCGTCGTCGATCGGAATCTCGTCGGCGCCCGCTCCCGGCAAGGGGATCGAGTCGCTCGCGGGCTCGTACGCCGGGGCGATGGCGGTCGCCGCGCCGGGCAGGGGGATCGAAGCGCCGCGAGAAGGAATCGGCGGCGGTGCGGGCGGGACGTAGGCCGGTGCGACGGCGGTGCGCGCCTCGTGCACGTTCGCGCCCGGCAGCGGAACTGAGCCGGAGGGATCGAAATCGAACGACGGGCCCGACGCGCCAGGCAGCGGGATGTCGGCGACGCGGGTCGACTCGTCTTCCCACGACTGTTTCTGAGCGGCCTGCGCGGTGATGCCCGGCAGCGGCACCACGCGCGTCGACTCTTCTTCCCACGCTTGTTTCTGCGGTGCCGGCGCGCTGATGCCCGGGAGCGGCACGGCGCCCGAAGCCGAGGACTTCAACGGCGGCAGCTTTACGTTGGTCGGTGGCGCGGCGATGGTGGTCGCACCGGGAATGGCCGCACCGGGCAAGGGGATCTGCGCGACGCGCGTCGACTCTTCTTCCCAGGCCTGCTTTTGCGGCGCCGGCGCGCTGATGCCCGGCAACGGCACGACGCCTGATGATGACGAGCCCGGCAACGGCACAACGCCTGACGATGACGAGCCCGGCAACGGCACCGCGCCCGACGGCGACGACGCGTAACCCGCTGGTTTGACGGGGAAGACGTTCTGGCACGTGGGGCACTTGATGCGCGCACCACCGGCGGGGATCTTCTTGTCGTCAATGTTCAGCACCGAGCTGCAGGCCGGGCACGAGACCTTCATGCGACTCCTTCAAGAGGGCGACAGGCCGCGGAAGGCTAGCCGAAGTGTGGAGAATGACGAGGCCGATTGTCCGTGTTAGGCGGCGCGCACTCACATGCCCGCCTCTCCGCAGCTGTCAATCGTCATCCCCGTCTACAACGAGGAGGCCATCGTCGAGCAGGCCGCCCGTGAGCTGACCGCCGGCCTCGACGCCCGTGGGTGGGACTACGAGATCATCTTCGCTGAGAACGGGTCGCGCGATCGCACGCAGGAGATCCTCGAGCGGATGACGCGCGAGAACCCGCGGCTCAAGTGGTTCCACAGCGATCGCCCCAACTACGGCGTGGCGCTCAAGGCCGGCATCCAGAAAGCGCGCGGCGAGCTCGTGGTCTGTGACGAGATCGACCTGTGCGACCTCGTCTTCTACGACGCCGTGGTGCCGGCGCTGCTGCGTCACGAAGCGGATCTCATCGTCGGTTCGAAGGCCGCGCGCGGCGCGAGCGATCACCGCCCGTTGATCCGTCGCGTCGCCACCCGCGTGCACAACGGTCTGCTGCGCGTCAGCCTGGGCTTCAAGGGCACCGACACGCACGGCCTCAAGGCGTTCCGTCGTGAGCGCCTCTTGCCCGTCATCGAGCGCTGCGTCGTCGACATGGACGTGTTCGCCTCGGAGTTCGTGGTGCGCGCGTGGCGCGAGAACCTCGACGTGCGCGAGATCCCCATTCAGCTGCACGAGAAGCGTCAGCCCTCGATTCACCTCTTCAAGCGCGTGCCCAACGTGCTCAAGAACGTCGCGCGGCTGGTGTACGTGATCCGCGTGCGCGGGGAGTGACGCGTGCGGCTGTCGGCGCTCTCGGTCGACCTCGACTCGCTGCCGCACTACTGCCGCATTCAGGGGCTGTCTGAGTCGATCTTGAGCGACGACGCGAAGGCGCTGGTGGCCCGCGCCGCGATTCCGCGGTTTCTTGCGCTCTTCGACGGCAAGCCGGCGACCTTCTTCGTCGTCGGCAACGATCTCAAGCTGCCGGGCATGGAACAGGCGCTGCGCGACTCGGTCGCGGCCGGTGTCGAGCTCGCCAGCCACAGCCACTCGCACGCGTACGAGCTCTCCCGCTGGAGCCAGGACGACATCGAGCGCGATCTGCGGCGCTGCGACGAGGCGCTGCGTGGGCTCGGCGTGACGCCACGCGGCTTTCGCGCGCCCGGCTACACGCTCTCGTCGGCCCTGCTGCGCGCGGTGGCGTCGCTTGGCTACGAGTACGACTCGTCGACGTTCCCGGCGACGCCGTATTACCTGGCGAAGGCTGGCGTCATGGGCGCGCTCGCCACGCTGCGCCGCCCGTCGCGCGCGATCCTCGATCGTCCGCGCGTGTTGCTGGCGCCGCGCACGCCGTATCGACCCTCGTTGGCCGAGCCGTACGCGCGCGGTGACGCGGCGTTGATCGAATTGCCGATGGCCGTGGCCCCGGTGACGCGACTGCCGTTCATCGGCACGTTCGCCACGTCGTTGCCGTGGCCGCTCGTCGAAGCGACCTTCCACTCGCTGCGCCGCGACGCCTTCTTCAACTTCGAGCTGCACGCCGTCGACGTGCTGGACGAGAGCGACGGCATTCCACCCGAGCTGGTGCGGCAGCAGCGCGACCTGCGCGTGCCGGTGCGCGAGAAGCTGAAGCGGCTCCGCACGTTGTTCGGTTGGCTGACCGACGGCCGCGAGCGCGTGACGGTGCTCGACGCCGCGCGACGCCTGAAAGAGACGTTGTGAGCGATCTGCCTCCGTGCCCGAAGTGTGGTTCGACGTACACCTACGAAGACGGCGCGCTGCTGGTGTGCCCGGAGTGTGCGCACGAGTGGTCGCTGCAGGCCGCCACAGCGAGCGCCGACGTCGCGGTGGAAGGGCTCGTCGTGAAGGACGCGCACGGGACCCGGCTCGCCGACGGCGACAGCGTCACCATCATCAAGGACCTCAAGGTGAAGGGCGCCACGTCGGCGCTCAAGGTCGGCACGCGCGTGAAGAACATCCGCCTCGTCGAGGGCGATCACAACATCGACTGCCGCATCGACGGCTTCGGCGCGATGCAGCTCAAGTCTGAGTTCGTGAAGAAGTCTTGAGTCACCGCTTCGCGAGCCACGCGTCGATCTCTGCGAGCTCTTCCGGCTGCGCGCCCACCTTCTCGAGCGCGGTGCGCGCGTCGCGGGCTTCCTGTTTCGCGTCGGCGCGGCGGGCGGGCGTCGCTTCCCACAGCGCGCGGGCGTGGGCGAAGTGCACGAGCCCCTCGGCGTAGGGCTGGCCGGGCGAGACGCGGTAGATGGCCTGCGCCTTGTCCGTGGCGTCGAGCGCGCCGCGCCAGTCCTGCTTCTCCAGCAAGGGGAACGCGAGGCCGCCCCAGCAGTCGGCGAGGTTGGCGTGGGTAGGCCCCGACGTCTTCTCGGTGACCTCGATGGCGCGGCGGTAGCTCTTCACCGATGCGTCGAACTGACGGCGCGCGAGCTGCGAGTCGCCGAGGTTCACCAGCGTGGTGGCGACCTCTTCGTGCACCGGGCCCCAGGTCTTCTCAGCGATGGCCAGCGCGCGCAGCAACGTCGCTTCGGCTTCCTCGGCGCGGCCGGTGTACTTGAGCAGCACCGCGAGGTTGTTGAGCGGCGCGAAGAGCGCGACGTTGTCGACGCCGAGCCGCGCGTCGGTGGTGGCGATGGTGGCGCGCAGCAGCGGCTCTGCTTCCTTCATCTTTCCCTGACGCAGCAGCGCGCCTGCCACGTTGCTCTGCGTGTCGGCCACTTCCAGTGACGCCTCGCCGAACGCCGCCCTCTGCACGTCGATGGTCTTGCCGTACCAGTCGAGCGCTTCGGCGAAGCGGCCCGCCTCGAGGTGCACGTTGCCGATGTTCTTCATGATGGGCGCGACGCTGGGGTGCGTCGCCGAGTAGCGCGCCGTCACCAGCGCCAACGCCTCCTGGTGCCGCTGCAGCGCCGCGGCGGGGTTGCCGAGGTGTCGCTCTTCCGCGCCGATGGCGTTGAGCGCCTGCGCGATGGTGTGCGTGTCCGCGTCGGCCTCGCGGGCCAGCACCAGCGAGCGTTCGTACGAGGCCTTCGCGGCCTCGTGCTTGCCTTCGCGCGCGAGCACGCTGCCGAGGTTGGTGGCGAGCGCGCCTTCGAGTGACGCCGGGTGCCCGAGCCGCTCTGACGCCGCGCCCGCCAGCTCCGCAGCGCGGTGCGCTTCGACGGGGTGGCCGCGCTGCACGCCTTCCAGCAGCGTCAGGGCGATCCACGCCTGCGCCGCGGCGTGGACGTGGCCTCCGGCCTGCGCGGCGATCAACGCGCGCTGCAGTTTGGCCTGCGCCCCATCGAAGTCTTCGAGCTCGGCGTCGTTCATCGCGGTCTGCACCAGCACCTCGGCCTCCAGCGGTCGATGGGCGAGCGTGCCGGCCTGCGCTTCGATCGGTTGCAGCGCGGTGCGGGCGGCCTGGTGCTGGCTGGCGATGCGCAGCGCGCTGGCCACCGCGAGCTGCTGACGGAGCGCCACGACCTTCGCTGCGGCTTCTGGCGCGCTCGGCAGCGGCAACGGCGCCCGCAACGCGCGCACGTCGTCGCAGTCACTCAAGGGCGGCAGCTTCGACGCGATGCCGTCGGCCTGTTTGACGAGTGCGACGTCGGCCTTCGCGAGCGCGGTGATGAGGGACGCCAGCTCGCGGTGCCGCTCGTCGAGGCACTGGCGCCGCAGATCCATCAGCTCGCCAGACTGTTCGCGACGCAGCTCCGTGTCTTCGCAGGCGTCGACGGCGTGCGCGCGCCAGCGCTCGACGTAGCGGTCCAACCCGGCGACGAGACCGTCGGCGGTCGACTTCGCGAAGGCGAGGTCGGTGGCCGAGAACGCAGCGCTCACGTTTCGCCGGGCCTCGTCGTTCCACGTCGCGGAGATGGCAGACGCCGCGTCGTCACAGACATGGGCGCGACGCCACGAGAGGAACCCGAGCGCGCCGACGCCCAACAACGCCAGCGCCGCGGCGGCCAACACCACACGGCCGTCTCGACGCGGCGGCGTCAGCGCGGCGAGCAGCGCCTCGAGCGTCGGCCAGCGCTGCGCCGGGTCGACGCTGAGGGCGCGCGTCAGCGGCGCGCGGAACGCCCGAGGTACGCGTGGGTCTCCGATGGCCGCACCGGCGTTGGGGCGCGTGCCCGTCAGCGCTTCCACCACCGTCAACGCGAACGCGAACTGATCGCTCGCCGCGCTGGCGTGCCCGCTGCGTTGCTCGGGGGCCATGTACGCGGGCGTGCCGACGAGCTTGCGCCCGGCGTCGTCGGCGCGATCGCTGGCGGCTGAGAGCCCGAAGTCGGTCACCACGGCGCGCCCACCGTCGCGCGTGTCGATGAGCACGTTGTCGGGCTTGAAGTCGCGGTGGATGACGCCGGCCTCGTGCGCTGCGGCGAGCCCACGGCCTGCTTCCAACAGCCGCGCCAGCACCGCCCTCGACGCGTGCGCGCCCTTCGCGAGCCAGCCGCGGAGCGTCGGCCCTTCGATGAACTCCATCGCCACCCAGCTGCGCCCGTCGTGCACGCCCGCGTCGAACACCGTCGCCAGGTGTCGGTGCGAGAGCTTCGCCATCACCTGCGCTTCGCGCTGCAAGAGCGCCTGCGCCGAAGCCGACGTGTGGCTGCGCATCACCTTCACGGCGACGCGACGGTGGAGCGCCGGGTCGGCGGCCTCGAAGACCACGCCCATCGCGCCGGCGCCGACGAAGCGCTCCAGCACGTAGCGACCGACGGCCGTGCCCAACGAGAGCTGCCCCGACGTCGCGTCGACCGAGCCGGAGGCCTGAGACCGCGCGCTGCCGGCCTTGAAGAGCATGGCCACCACGCGGCGGCAGCTCTCGCAGCGCTCGGTGTGGAGCGCGATCGCCGCGGCGTCGGTCTCGGGCAGCGCGCTGTCGGCGAACCGCGTCAGCGTCTCGTCATCGGGGCACGCTTCGGAGGCCATCGGCGCTTCAGACACGACTTCGTTCGTGAAGTCGCACGAAAACGCGCCGTGACAGTGGCAGCGGCAGCGCCACCGCTTTCAGAAAGCTCGTATAGGGTGCCGCACCGTTCGTGATGTCGGAGAACCTTGGCCGCTACCGCCTGCTGAAGCTGCTCGCCACCGGGGGGATGGGCGAGGTCTTCCTCGCTCGGCAAGAGGGGCCTGCTGGCTTCACCAAGACCGTCGTCATCAAGCGCATCCTCCGGCACCTCGCGAGCGATCAGGGCTTCATCGATCTCTTCCTCAACGAGGCGCGCCTCGCCGCGCAGCTGCAGCACCCGAACATCGCGCAGGTCTTCGGCCTCGAGACCGAAGCCAACACCTGGTTCATCTCGATGGAGTACGTGCACGGGCGTTCCTTGCGCGCGGTCATCTCCGAAGCGAAGGCGCGGGGCTTGAAAGTGCCGCCGCGCATCGCCGCGCGGCTCGCGTCGCTCGCGCTGCAAGGGCTGCACTACGCGCACGAGCTCACCGATGAGCGTGGCCGCGTGTTGGGCATCCTCCACCGCGACGTGAGCCCAGAGAACCTGCTGTGCGCGTTCTCGGGCACGGTGAAGGTGGTCGATTTCGGCATCGCCAAGGCGATGAGCAACGCCGTCACGCGCGTCGGCACGCCCAAGGGCAAGGTCGTCTACATGGCGCCGGAGCTGGTGGTGCCCGGCGCCACCGTCGATCGCCGCGCTGACGTCTACGCCATGGGCGTGGTGCTGGCCGAGTCGCTGTTGCTGGCGCCGCCGCCCAACGCGCCGAGGTCCGCCGACGCCGCTCGCGAGCCACGCACCGGGTGGTCGCACGACGCCAGTGTTCCGCCGGGGCTCAACGTCATCCTCGAGCGTGCGATGGCGCCGTCGCCTGAGGATCGCTACCCGGCTGCGGCCGCGATGAGCGAAGCGCTTGAGGCGTGGCTCGTCGAATCGGCGCAGCCCGTCGCGCCCGGCGACGTGGCGGGGTTCCTCACCGGGCTCTTCGGGCCCGATGCGTTGACCAACGACGGCGTCGTCATCGGTGACGAGGCGCTGGCGACGACGGGCGTGCTGTCGACACGCAAGGGCGGCACCGCGCCGCTGACAGCGCCTTCGTTGCCCGCCGTGCCCGCGCCGCTCCCGGCGGACTCGCCGCGCGCCATGTGGGTGCCGATCGCGGCCGGCACCGTGACTGCGCTCTTCGTGGGCTTCGTCTTGTTGCTCGCGCTCTGGCCGCGCACGCAGAGCCCTGACGAGATTCCTCTGGTGCAGGTCGGCCCGCGCGACATGGTCATCCCCGAGCTCGAGGTGCCCGCCATCGCGCTCGTGGAGGAGGTCGACGCGGGGTCTGAAGCGCCGATCGCCGAGCCACCGCCCGTCGCGCCACCGGTCGCGCCGCCGCGCAAGACGCCGGTGAAGAAGAGCGTCGCGCGCACAGGAAAGGTGACGGTGCGGGTCAACCCCTGGGCGGAGGTCAGCTTCAACGGAAAGGTGCTGGGCACCACGCCGCTCGCGCCGATCGAGGTGCCGGCGGGCACGGCGGTCTTCACGCTGAAGAACAAGCAGCTCGGCGTGACGCGCAAGGTGACGGTGAAGGTGCCGGCCGGCGGCACCGTGGTGCTCAAGGCGGACCTGTTCAAGAAATGAGGGCGACGCCATGAATCGCTGGTCGGTGGTGATCGGCGCGCCGGGGCGCACCTGGTCTGTCGAGCTGCAAGGCGGCCGCAGCACCGTGGCGGGGCAGGGCGAGAGCTGCGGGCTTCGCGTGGTGCAGGCGGGCCTCGCCGAGCGTCACGTGTCGCTGCTGCCGCGCGACGAGGGCGTGCTGGTCGAGCCGCTGCGCGATGGCGGTGACTTCTTCATCAATGACGTGCCGTCGTCGACGCAGAGCCAGCTCCGGAGTGGAGACGAACTTCGGCTGGGCGACGCGCGGTTGATCTTCACGCGGCTGCCGACAGCGCCGCCGGCGCGCGCGCGCGTGGTGGGCTTCGAGGAGCTGATGGCGCGGCTCGCCGAGGAGTCTCAGCGGGCCGGGCTGTCGCGCCCGCTGGGGCTCGCCCTCGTCGCGTCGCCAGCCCTCAACGTGGCGGCACGACAGGCGCTCGTGCGCCGAGTCGTCGACGAGGTGCACCGGGTGGGCGTCACCGCGTGCTTCGGCGAGGTGACGCCCGAGGTGCTGGCGGTGGTGCTCCCCGAGTTGCCTGCCGCCGTGCTGACGGCGCTCGCCGGTCGGTTGCCAGAGGTCGCGGGCCCGCGCGCGACGGTGGCCGCGGCTCGCAGCCCGGAAGACGGCCTCGACGCCGCCACGTTGCTGGGCGCCTGTTGGGACGCGTTGTTGCCCGACACCTCGGAAGAGCCGGTGTTCGCAGACGCCACGATGGTGCGCCTGCAAGCGCTGGCGGAGTCGCTCGCTGACGATGAAGGCGCGGTGTGCGCGTTTGGGCCGAGCGGCAGCGGCCGTCGCACGCTGTTGGAGTGTGTGGCCCGGGCCGCCGGTCGGCGCGTGCACGTGGCGTCAGCGTTGGACGCCGCCGCGGCGACGAAGGCCGTCTCGCGCACTGGCGAGTGGGCGCTGCTGCGCGACGTCGATCGCCTCGAAGCCCCGGCCCTCACGGCGTTGCTCCGCGGCGCGCGCACCCGCGTGCTGGCGACGGCTGGGCGGCCACCTTCAGGTCATCACTTCGAGCATGTGCTGGAGGTGCCACCGCTCGCGGCGCGGCGCGACGACGTGGTGATGCTGGCTGACGCCTTCGTCTCGCGCGCCCGTGCCGCCGTCGGTCGACCGCGGCTGACCTTGAGCCCCGACGCGCGCGGGCTGCTGCAGGGCTGGCACTGGCCGGGCAACGTACGCGAGCTCAAGAACGTCCTGGCGCGCGCGGCCCGCGGCGCCGTGCGCGATGAGATCGGTCGTGACGCGCTGCCCGTGGCGCTGTCGGGTGAGACGCCGGAAGACGACTTTCGTGGCGCCATGCAGTCGGCGGAGCGCGAGCTGGTGCTCGAGACGCTCGCGCGCACCCGGTGGAACGTCACTGCCGCCGCCGCGCGCCTGGGCATGCCGCGGCGCACGCTGGTGCACCGCATGGCGAAGCTGGGCCTCAAGCGCCCGACGCGTTGATCAACGTCGCGTGCCCACCGCCAGCAGGCTCATGCCGACGGGCAGGGTGACGCGGCTCTCAAGCGAGGCCAGCGTCGGGGCGATCTGATCGTACAGGCGCAGCTGCAACGGCGGCAGCACGCGCTTCTTGAACACGCGCCCGTTGACGAACCAGCCGGGAATGCCGACGACGTTCATCCACCGGGTGTGCGCGACGTCGAAGCCGTTGGCTTCCAACACACTGCGCAGCGTCGCCGGTGTGTACCGGCGGTGGTGCCCGACGGCCTCGTCGAGCGAGCCGAAGAGCGCCTGAAGCGCTGGCACGAAGAGAATCAGCCGCCCGCCCGCGGGGAGGATCTTCGCGAACGTGCGCACCGCGTCGCCGTCGTCGGCGATGTGCTCGAGCACGTTCGACAACACGATGGTGTCGAACCGCCGCGCCGCGAGCGCTTCCCAATCGGCCATCGCCACGTCGCCCAGCAGCGGCTCGACGTTGGGTTGCCCGCGGAAGCGGTTCTGCAACCGCCGCACGTAGAACGGGTCGACCTCCAGCGCGGTCACCCGCTCGCGACCGGCGGCGAGGTGCGCGGTGATGGTGCCGATGCCAGCACCGATCTCCAGCACGCGCTGCCCGGCCCAGGCGTCGAACGACTGCGCCAGCCAGCGGTTGTAGTTGGGCGCGCCCGCTTCGAGCCGCGCCAGCGTCGAGTAGCCCTCGTGCGCGTTGTCGGCGTCGTTCTGCACCGTCGCGTAGCGCGTGAAGAGGCGCGTCAGCGTCGCCACGTTCGCTGCCGTGCGCTTGCCGCCGAAACGCACCGGCCGGTCTTCGAAGCGGTAGCGCTGCGCTGCGAGCTTCACCAGCGTCTCGGCCTCGGCGCCGTCGTCTTCCAGCTGCAGCGGCTCGGCGCGCAGCGCGTCGACGCGGAAGGCCCGCGCGCGGCACAACGGGTCTTCAACCTCGACCTCGAGGGCGAAGCGGGCCACGCGGTTGGCGGCGCGCTCCAGCACCGGCGGCGGCGAGCGCTGGCCGGTCACCACGTCAGCGCGGTCGCTCAAGATGGGCGTCACCAGCGCGTCGAGCTCGTCGGTGGGCGCGTCGATGGCGAGCGCGCGCGTCCCGCAGCTGGCGGCGGCCTGTTTCACGGCGGCGCCCCACGACGCGGGCACGGTGGTGGCGCCGGGCACCTCGAAGCCGGCGGTGAAGACGCGGAGGCCCCGGTGCAAGGCAGCTTCCGCCTCGGCGCGCGCGGTGGCGTGGCTGGCGAAGTGGAGAGTGGCGACGTCCATTTTGACTGGCGGCTGTAACACAGGCTTTGGCATACGCGGCCCATGGCGCTCTCGAAGCCCGAGCTGTTCCGCACCCTGACGTCCTTCTCTCCCAAGCGCGTCGATCTGCGCGGCGCGCCGTGGGAGGAGTTCGTCGACTGGGCCATTGGCCAGGGGCTCGCGCCGTTGTGCGCGTACAACCTGGAGTACCGCCTGGGCGCGTCGACCATCCCCGAGTGGGTGCGCCACCGGCTGCTGTCGATCTACCAGGGCAGCGCCAACGACAACGTGATGAAGCTGGTGAACCTCAAGCAGTCGCTCGCCGAGCTCCAGGGCCGGAAGATCGTGATGCTGGGAGGCGTGTCGTTCTCTGAGAGCGTGTACCCGCACATCGCGTTCCGCCCTGTCATCGACGCGCGGCTCTACGTGCCGGCGAGCGACGTCGACCCGCTCACGTCGTGGCTTCGTCGCGCGGAGTTCAAGCCCGCAGAAGACGGCGTGGTCGATCGCGGCGGCGCGCAGAAGGTGCTGACCGACACGCGCACGCAGCTGTTCCTGCACGGCGGCTTCTTCGAAGACGTCACCGAAGATCGCGCGCTGCTGAGCCGCGCCGTGCCCATGCGGCCCTTCGGCGACTCGGCGTGGCGGCTGGAGCTGGAAGACGCGCTGCTGGTGCAGGTGCTGCTGATGGCGCGCCAGGGCTTCGAGGTGCCGATGCTGGAGTACATCGACGTGCGCGAGCTGGTGCTGGGCGCGCCGTCGATGGGCGGCGCCTATTCGCGTGACGCCGACGCTGACGCCGTGTTGTCGCGCGCGAAGGCGTGGAAGCTGGAGCGCGCGTTGTACTGCGTGCTGGGCGTCGTCGAGCGGCTGTGGCCTGAGACGGCAGAGCGCGCCGCGAAGCTGCGCCCGTCGCTGTCGTTCCCCGTGCGCGAGCTGCTCGATCGCGTGATCGTGGCGCCGCTCTCGGAGGTGGGGCGCCACGGCGAACTGAAGGCCGTCGAAACCCTCCGCTCGCTCCTCACGGGCGAGTGAGCTAATCGCCTGCGCGTCATGAGCACTGCCGTCGAGCTGAAGAAGCCGCCGCTCCCCCTCGCTGCCGTTCGCGCGCTGCGTCCGAAGCAGTGGGTGAAGAACGGCGTGTTGCTGGCGCCGCTCATCTTCGCCAAGTCGATCTTCGCCGAGGGCATGTTGCTCAAGGCGGCGCTCGCGGTCGCGGCGTTCAGTCTGATGGCGAGCGGCGTCTACGTGCTCAACGACTGGTTCGATCGCGAGAAAGACCGGCTGCACCCCGAGAAGCGCAAGCGGCCCATCGCCGCAGGGCACCTCGGCGGCGCGGCGGCGATCGGCCTCATCATCGTGTGCTGGAGCGTCGCCGGGTACATCGGCTCACTGCTGTCGATGGACTTCGTGGCGGTTCTGGGCGGCTACCTCGCGCTGCAGTTCGTCTACACGTTCTTCCTCAAGAAGATGGTCCTCCTGGACATCATGGGCATCGCGCTCGGCTTCATCTTGCGCGTGGTGGCCGGCGCGGTGGCCATCAACGTGGTGGTGTCGAACTGGCTGTTCCTGTGCACGTTGCTGGGCGCGCTGTTCCTCGGCTTCGGCAAGCGCCGCGCCGAGCTGGGCGCGCTGGAAGACGCGTCGTCACACCGCGCGAGCCTCGCCGACTACACGGTGCCGCTGCTCGACCAGATGATGAGCATCAGCGCGGCGTGCTGCATCCTCGCGTACGGCCTGTACACGGTCTCGAAAGAGACGGTGGAGCACGTGGGCAGCGACCGCCTCAAGTACACCATCCCCTTCGCGGTCTACGCGGTGTTCCGCTACCTGTTCCTCGTGCACAAGCGCGGCGCCGGCGGCGCGCCCGAGAAGGTGCTGCTGGGCGACGCGCCCATCCTCATCGACACCGCATGCTTCCTCGCCGTGGCGGCGTGGGCGCTGTACGCGTGAGTCAACCGCGGCTGTGATCGCGGCCGCGGCCGGGCACGCCCAGCACCGCGGTCAGCCCCTGCTGCTGCGCCGCCGCCTGACGGATCAGGTGCGCCAGCGCGCCGATGTCGCGGATCCAGTCTGACGCGCGCGGGCCCAGGCCCGAGAAGCTGACCGCGAGGATCGGCGGGTGCGCCACGCGGCCCAGCCAGTAGTCGAGGATCTCGTGGCGCTCGGGCGGGTTCACCGGCGCCAGGCGCTTGACCTCGCGCTCGAGCAACCGGCTCAGCGCGCTCGGCAACTTCGCGGCCCACCGGTTGACCGTCATCATCGGGCGCCACGACCAGTCAGCGCGGGCGATGCCCTGCGCCGGCGCGTACACGCCGTGGCCTTCCACCGTCAGCACTTGATCAGGCGGAAAGCGCGGCACGGGGTCCCACACGCCGCACAGCAGCGTCGCCAGGCCGTGCTGCTTCTTCGGCTGGCCCCAGAACGCGCGGCGGTACGCGTCGGCCCTCTCTTCGTCGGCGTACGGGTGGTCGACGTCTTCCAACATCAACGCGAGGTGAAACGTCTCTTCCCACGTGCCCGCGTAGCCCTGGTACGCCTGCGTCACCAGCCAGCCGTCGGAATCGCGGAACCACTCGTGAAACAGCAGGCGGTACAGCGCCTGGTTCCAGCGCTCGTCGCTCATGCCGAAGAAGCTCTGCTGCCCGTTGTTGTCGAGCACCAGCTCGAGCAGCACGCGCGTGTCTTCGTCGTTGAGGTGCCGGAGCAGGTGCTCGAGGCCGGGGGCGGCGTCGACGACGCCGAGCTCGAAGGCCGGGAAGACGACCTCCTGAAGAAAGAGATCGTTGATGGGCCTGAGGACGACTTCCATTGCGACGACGAGCTTAGGCTTTGCCGTCTTCTTGCGAAATCAACGCGTAGATGGCGTCAGCCGTCGGCGCCGCGAGGATCGCGTCTCGCAATGAATCGCTGCGGAACAGGCGGCTCACCTTGCTCAGCGCCTTCAGGTGCACGCCGGCGGAATTTTCCGGTGCCACGAGCGCAAAGAAGAAGTGTGAGGGCTTGTTGTCGCGCGCCTCGAAGTCGACGCCTTCCTTGGACACCGCGAAGCAGGCGACGAGCTGCTGGAGCTCAGGCAGCCGACCGTGGGGAATCGCGACACCTTTTTCCATGCCGGTCGAGCCGACCTTCTCGCGCTCGTTCAACACCTCGAGGATGCGCGGCGCCGCCACCGTGGGCACCGTCTTGGCGACGCAGGCCGCGAGCTCAGCGATCACCTCAGTCTTCGTCCGCGCCGTCAGCTGCGGGATCACTGCTTCGAGTTTGAGGAACTCGGTGATGCGCATCGCGGGCGGGCTGATACCCGAGGGCCACATGTGGTGCAAGACGAGGGGAACAGTCGTGAGCGCTTTTCGGTGTAGCTTGCGCGCCGTGACGCGTCAGGCCCACCTGCTGTTGTCGTTGGTGCTGGTGGCCGCGTGCGTGCGCGCGCCGGTGCCGGTGACGGCCGTCGAAGCGCCGGTCGTCGAGGCCACGTCGCCCACGCCCGTCGTCGCGCCCCAACTCGCACAGCCGGCGCCGCGAAACGTCGACGCGATGCTGGCGGCGATGTCGGTCGAAGAGAAGGTCGGCCAGCTGATGATGGTCGGCTTCGCCGGCAAGGTGGTCGACGAGAACATCACGCGGCTGGTGCGCGGCTACCGCGTGGGCGGCGTCTGCGTCTTTGGTCGCAACGTCTCGTCAGCGGCGCAGGTGGCGAAGCTGAACGACGAGGTGCGCGCGCTGCTGGCCGACGCGGTGCCGCCGTTCATCGCCGTCGATCAAGAAGGCGGCAACGTGGTGCGCGTGTCAGACGGCAACCTCGTGCTGCCCGGCAACATGGTGCTGGGCGCCGCGAGAGATCCGCAGCTCGCGTACGAAGCCGGCCTCGCGCAGGGCGAAGATCTGCGGCGCCTCGGCTTCAACATGAACCTCGCGCCGGTGCTCGACGTGAACAGCAACCCGCAGAACCCGGTCATCGGGCTGCGCGCCTTCGGTGACGACGTGGCGCTGGTGTCGTCGCTCGGGGCCAGCTTCGTGCGCGGCCAGCAAGACGCGCGGCTGGTGACGGTTGCCAAGCACTTCCCCGGGCACGGCGCTGTCGACGAAGACTCCCACAAGGCGCTCCCCATCGTGCGTGCGCCGCTGCCCACGGTGCGCGCGCAGCTGCGGCCCTTCGAAGCCGCGATGGCCGCCGGGCTCGACGGCCTGATGACGGCCCACATCGCCACGCCGGCGCTCACCGGCGACGAGACGCCCGCCACGCTGTCGCCGCAGGTCTTGAGCGGCGTCTTGCGCGACGAGCTGCGCTTCGAGGGCCTCGTCATCACCGACGAGCTCGAGATGGACGCCATCGCCAGCACCTGGGGCGTGGGCCGCGCTGCGGTGCTGGCCGTCAACGCCGGCAGCGACATGGTGTTGATCCCCTGGCGCATCGAGAAGAAGGAAGAGGTGTGGTTCGCGCTGCTCGACGCCGTGCGCTCCGGCGAGCTGCCTGAGGCGCGCCTCAACGAAGCGGTGCGCCGCGTGCTGACGGTGAAGCTCAAGCGTGGCGTCTTCGAGGCGCCGGAGCCGATGGAGCAGCGCCTCGCGGCCCTCGGTGAGAAGCGCGCGCTCGCCGGCCGCATCGCCAGCGCGGGCATCACGTTGCTGCGTCAGCAGGGCACGGTCTTCCCGCTGCCTGAAGGCAAGCGCATCGCCGTCATCTCGCCGGAAGCGAGCCTCGTCGACGCGATGCTCAAGCGCTTCCCGCAGCTGACGTCGATGACGGTGGCGGCGTACCCCACGGCTGACGCACGCAACGCGCTCAAGAAGCAGGCCCGCGCGCTCGCGCAGGGTGCCGACGTGGTGGTGGTGGGCGTCGCCAACTCGCGGCAGCTCGAGCTCGTCACCAACGCGGCGCTGGCGGGCAAGCCGGTCATCGCGGTGGTGCTGGGCGCGCCGTACCTCGCGGCCCAGGCGCATGAGGCGAAGGTGGTGTTGGCCACGTATTCCTACCGCGACGCGGCGACCGAAGCGGCCGCGGCGGCGCTCGCGGGCGAGCAGGGCACTCCGGGGAAGCTGCCGGTGTCGTTGCCGCGCCTCAAGTTCGGCTTCGGCATCGACACGGCGGGGCGCATGGCCCGGGGCCGGGGCGCGCTGCCCGTGAGCGGCGCGCCCTGACCCGTCACTTCACGTCAGTTCAGCCGACGAGCGACTTCTTCTCGACGCCCGAGGCCTCGATGAGGCCGATGGTGCCGTCCTTGCGGTGGTACACGACGTTCATCTCCATCGTGGTCGAGTTGGTGAACACGTAGAAGTCGTTGTTCATCAGGTCCATCTGCATGACGGCTTCCTCGACGGCCATGTGCTTGGTGAGGAACTCGTTGGTCTTGACGATCTTCTGCGCGGGGTCGTCCTGCACCTCGGCGGCCTGCTTGTTTCCTTCGAACACGCGGTGACGCACCTTGAGGCGCTCCACCGTCTCCTGCCGGTGGTGCACGCGGTCGCGACCATGGTGGTGCTTGAGCTTCTCTTTGTAGCGCTTGAGCTGCCGTTCGATCTTGTCCATCGCGAGATCGATCGACGCGTACATGTCTTCGCTCTTCTCGCGGCCCCGCAGCAGGAAGTGTCCTGAGTGGATGCTGATGTCTGCGTGGTGGAGATGGCGCTCGAGCGAGAGGACGACGTGTGCTTCGCCGGCCTTGTCGAGGTACTTGTTCACCCGTTCCACCTTCTCGCGCGCGTAGTTCTTGAGCGAGTCGATGGGATCCAACTGACGGAACGTGATGTTGAGCTGCATTCTGTCCCTCCTGCTTGCGGGTTCGCCCTGCTGTTGAAAACGGTAACACCGGCGTCACGGGAAACCAGCCGCAAAGGCCGATCTTCCCGCCGCAGAACGTGCAGCTACCGGGCGGTGGCGCGCGCCACCCACGTGCGGATCATGGTGCGCTGCGTTTCGCCGAGGTTGAGCAGCTTGACGGTGAAGCCGCCCACGCGCGCGGCCTGCACCCGGCCCGCGGCGTTCAGCTGCGTCACGTGGCCTTCGAAGTTCACCACGATCTCGACAGATGTATTCGGCACCGCGCGCTCCGTCGACGACACGAAGAGCGCGTCGCTCTGCCAGTTGTGCTCGACGTCGTGGGTGAACGGCCGGGCGTCGCCGCGCTTGAGCGACAGCGACACGTGCAGGCCGTTGTCGCGGTGCTGCACGCGCGCGGGCGGCCACGGCTCCTGCGCGGGCAGCGGCGGCGGGGCGGGCGGCGGCGTCGACGGCTTGAACTGCTTCTCGATCTCCACCATGCGCTCCGACAGCACGAGGAACGCGTCTTCACACGCGAGCCGCAGCTCCGGCGTGGTGTCGGCCGGCAGCCGGCTGGGCACGTAGCGGTGCACGAGCGCAAAGAACGCCGCGCGCCAGGTGTCGCGTGACGCGGTGGGCGGCACCTTGAGGATCTCGTGCGTCGGCTGCTTCTCGATGCTGCGCAGCCACGCGCGGATCTGCGTGGTGGCCTCCAGCTGCGCGCGCTGCGTGTCGGTCAACGTCACCGGCGCCGACAGCACCTGCTGCAGCTCTGGCACCTCGCGCAGCGGCAGGAACTTCTTGCCGTCGACGGACACCGCGCGCACGTCGGCCAGCTTGCCGCGGGCGTGCAGGGTGGTGACCACGTCGATGCCGATGGGGCCCAGCACGCGCGCTTCGCTGTCAGCGAGCCAGTATTCCTGAGCCATCAGCGCAGCGCCTCCAGCGCACCGCGCACGAGGTTCTGCACGTCGAGCGGGTGAATGGGCTTGGCGAGGAAGCCGTGCGCGCCGTTGGCCAGCGCCTGCTGCACGAGGGCTTCGGTGTCGAGCGCCGAGAGCACCAGCACGCGCGGGCCACGAATGACCTTGAGCAGCTCGAGGCCGCTCTTGCCGGGCATCACCAGGTCGAGCAGCACCACGGCGGGTTTGCGCTCGGCGATCACGGCCAGCGCCGCGTCGCCAGAATCGACCTCCCGCACCTCGCAGGGCACGTCGGCGAGCGCGTCGCGCACCATGGCGCGAATGAGTTGATCGTCATCGACGATGAGGACTTCAGGCAGCGCCACGGGGGACTCCTCTTGTCAGAAGTACTTCTTGCGCTTGCTGGACGGCAGCACGCCCAGCACCTCGCGGTACTTGGCGACCGTGCGGCGGGCGATCTCGATGCCCTGGGCCTTGAGCAGCTCGACGATCTTCTGATCGCTGTACGGGTTCTTCGGGTTCTCGGTGCCCACCAGCTGCTTGATGTGGTTCTTCACCGCCTCGCTGGCGATGTCGTCACCACCGGTGCGCGCGATCGACGAGTTGAAGAAGTACTTGAGCTCGAAGATGCCCTGCGGCGTGTTGACGTACTTGGCCGTCGTCACGCGGCTCACCGTCGACTCGTGCATGCCGATGTCTTCGGCCACGTCGCGCAAGATGAGCGGCTTGAGGTACGCGATGCCGCGATCGAAGAACTCGCGCTGGAACTTCACGATGCTCTCGGTCACCTTGTGAATGGTGCGCTGCCGCTGCTGAATGGAGCGGAGCAGCCACTGCGCCGAGCGCATCTTCTCCTGCACGAACTCCTTCTGCTTGGGGTCGAGCGCGCCGGCTCGCAGCGCGCGGCGGTAGGCGTCTGAGACGCGCAGCTTCGAGAGGCCATCGTCGTTGAGCACCACGTGGTACTCGTCGCCGATCTTGTGCACCGCCACGTCGGGGGTGATGTGCTGCGCCTCGTCGCCCGAGTAGTTGCGGCCGGGCTTGGGGTCCAGCTTGGTCAGCAGCTTGCTCGCCGTCACCACCTCGTCGAGCGTCACCGTGCGGCCTTCTGACTTCGTCAGCTCGCGCGCGATGGCCGGGAGGTTCTTCGACTCCAGCAGCTTCATGTGCTTCTTGATGATGGTCTGCAGCAGCGGGGCCGCGGGCTCCTTCATCGCCTGCACCTGAATCAGCAGACACTCGAGCAGGTCGCGCGCGCCGCAGCCCACGGGGTCGAGGTGCTGGATCTTTCGCAGCATGCGCGTGCCCACGTGCATCGGCACGTCGGCCTCGTTGCAGAGGCGGATGAGCGGGTCGCCGTCGACGTCGGGCAGCTTCAGGTACCCGTCGTCATCGAGGTTGCCGATGATCAGCTCCGCGATGCGGCGCTCGGCGTCGTTCATGCGCAGGCCCGAGAGCTGCTCGAAGAGGCGATCGAACAGGTCTTCCTTCTTGACCATGTTCGCTTCGAAGCTGGGCAGGTCTTCGAGGTCGACGTTGCCCTTGTTCGACGGCGTGGTGGGCTCGTTGAACTGGTAGCTGTTGAGGTACGCGTCCCAGTCGATCTCCGCGGGCGCGTTCTCGGGCTTCACTTCCTGCGCGGTGTCGGGCGTCGGCGCCTCCATCACCGGCTGCTCGAGGTTGCCCGCCTCCAGCGACGCCTCGCCGGGCGCCTTGTCACTCACGTCGCCCTGAATCTCGTCGGGCGTCTCCAGGAGCGGGTTCGACTCCATCTCTTCGCGGATCTGCTCGATGAGCTCCATCCGCGAGAGCTGCAGGAGTTTGATCGCCTGCTGCAGCTGGGGGGTCATCACCAGCTGCTGCGACATCTTCAGGCTCTGTTTGAGCTCCATGCCCATGCCCGTTCCTCCCCTCAATCAAAAGGTATGCCAAGGGTAAGCGTTTCCGCGCACGCGGCGCCACCCTCAAATTTGCATGGGATCAGGAAGCCCCTGATTTCGCTCAGGAAAGCGTGAACTCGGCGCCGAGATACACGGCGCGTGCCCGCTCTGAAGCGGCGATGGCGTGCGGCGTGCCTTCTTCGAGGATGGAGCCGCTCGCGATGATGTACGCGCGATCGCAGATGCGGAGGGTGTCGCGCACGTTGTGATCGGTGATGAGCACGCCGAGGCCCTTCTCGCGGAGCTTGGCGATCTCTTTCTGCAACTCGCCGACGTTGATGGGGTCGACGCCGGCGAAGGGCTCGTCAAAGAGCATGAAGCGGGGCGCTGGCAGCAACGATCGGGCGATCTCCGCGCGACGGCGCTCGCCACCCGAGAGCTGCTCGCCGAGTGACTGGGCGACGTGCGTGAGGCCGAACTCCGCGATGATCTGGTCCGCCTTGCGATCGCGATCGCTGGCGCCATGCAGCTCGAGCACCGCCAGCATGTTCTGGCGCACCGTCAGCTTGCGGAAGATCGACGCTTCTTGCGGCAGGTAGCCGAGGCCCGCGCGCGCGCGCAGGTGCATGGGCAGCTTCGCCAGCTCGCGATCGCCCAGCTTCACCGAGCCCTGGTCGGGCTGAACGAGGCCGATCACCATGGAGAACGACGTCGTCTTGCCGGCGCCGTTGGGCCCGAGGAGCCCGACGATCTCACCCGGCTTCACGGTGAACGACACGCCGTTCACCACGCGCCGGCTGCCGTACGTCTTCTGCAGGCCGGTGGCCACGAGCGCGTCGCTCACGCCGGGTCTCCGTGCAACGCGAGGAACAGCCGCGTGCGGTACACCACGGCGATGTGCACCACCGGCCCCACGAGCGAGCCGCCGACGAGATCGGCCACCCACGCGCTCTCCCGGTGGGCGTAGTCGGTGAACATGCTGAAGGGCAGCGTCAGCACGAGGCCGATCATGAAGATCGCCAAGAGCAGCACCGCCATGCTGCCGAGCCAGATGACGGCAGAGCCCTTGAACGTGTCGAGCACGCCGCCCAGCGCGCCGTCGGGGCCTTCGCCGTACACCGCCGCGTAGTCGGCCAAGGGCAGCAGCCAGAGGAACGCGCCCAGCAGCATTCCCCAGCCGCCGTACTCGAGGGCGAGGAACGCGAGCGCCAGCGTCACCAGGGGCGTCGCGAGCGCAGGCTTCGACACGCCGCCCGACGATCGCGTGGCGAGGCCGAAATAGAGCGCCCAGCCGAGGCCCTTCGCGATGCCGACGACGGCGGGCATCACCGCGTGCAGCGACGCGACCCACGCGTCCAGCACGGCGCCGATGGCCAGCAGCAGCGACGGCAGCGCCAGCATGACCGGCGCGTTCTTCAGTACGGCGGGCAGCTCGCCCAACACCTCCCGAAGCAGCTCGACGTCTCGGTTCGCTTCAGCCATCGGTTACTTCTTCTCGCCTTCGATGAGGGTGGTGGCGTTCTCGACCTCGATGACGTCAGAGCCCTGCACGAAGGTCACCTTCGTGCCGCGCAGCCGCGTCTTGTTCTGGCGCGCCTGCGGGTTGCCGGTGACGACGAGCACGCCTTTGGCGACGTCGAAGTCGCCTTGCTGCCCGCGCGCCCAGCGATCGCCCTCGGTCACCTCGACGCCGCCGCGGGCCTTCACGCGCGTGACCTCGCCCTTGTCGTCGTAGAAGGCCGTCAGCTCGGGCGCGATCAGCACCGTCTTGCCTTTGACCGCGCGCACCTTGCCGGTCCACTTCGCTTCCTGGCCTTTGCCGAAGAGCTCGAGCTTCTCGGCGTCGATGGCCAGCCGCTTGTCCTTCGGTTCCTGTACGCGCGTCTTTGCCTTGGTGACGACGAGGTACTCGGTGCCGGTGGTGAAGGTGACGACCTCGCCGTCGATCTCCCGCGGGCCCTGCTTGCCGCGCGGGTTTCCGGTGACGGTGAGCAGCCCGGTGGTGTTGTCGTAGGTCGCCTGGTCGCCACGCGCCTCGCGCTCGCCGTCGATGGCCACGACGTTGCCGCGCGCCACGAGGTGATCGACCTCGCTCTTGCTGTCGAAGAAGACCTCGAGCTCGTCGCAGGTCAGCGTCATCGTGTCGCGCACGGCCTTCGCGTGCCCCGAGTACAGCGCGCGGGAGTCCTTCTTGAAGACCGACAGCTTGTCGGCGGACACCTGCACGGGCCGCGTGAGCAACACGCCGCCGTCGGTCGCGGTGAGGGCGAGGCTGGCGAAGAGGGCGAGGACCACGGGTACGAGGCTTCTACCTCAGAAGATCCGGATGCCGACGCGTCCTGAGATGGTCACCGACGGCGAGAGGTAGCTGACCTCGGCGCCGAACGTGAAGCGCCAGATCTCAAGCCCCAGCTGCCCCGCGAGGTGCGGCCTGACGACGTCTTGATGCGAGGGGATGAACCAGGCCCCGCCGATGGCCTCGAAGAAGAAGATGAAGAGCTTCACCTTGAGCGTCGCGTCCAACGGCACGGCGAGGCGGGTGTTGGGCTCGTTGAAGATGAACGCGAGGCCGGGGCGCACGCCCACGAAGAGCCACGAGAACAAGCGCAGCTGGCCCTTGGCTTCCACCTCGAAGGTCGGCGCTTCCAACAACCACACGCCGCCAGCGGCCTCCACGCCGAGGCTCCAGCGGCTCGGCTCGGGCTTCTCGACCTTCGGCGGGTGCTCGACGCCTTGCGGCGGGGCGGGCTCGCTGGTCTGCGCAAAGACGGGGAGGGCGAGGAGCGCGACGAGGCGAAGCATGGCGCGCACCGTACTTCAGGCCTCGGCGACCTCGTGCATGCGCATGGCGCGGCGGGTGAACTCAGCGAGGCGGTACAGCACCGTGCGGCGCGAGACGCCCAGCTCCGCGGCCACCGTCGACTGGTCAACGCCGCGGGCGTGGTACATGACCGCCGGCGCGAGCAGCTCGGCGGGCGTCTTTTCGATGACCCGGCGCGCGAAATCGGCCGTCACCACGCTGTCCTCGAACTCGTCGTCCACCGACTCCGGCAACTCCTCGACGGGCTCGGCGTGGCGGCGCGCGTCGCGAATGACGTTGAGGCAGTGGTTGGTGGTGATGCGGTGAATCCACGGCAGCACCGCGTCGGCGGCCGGCGCTCGGTCGATGTGGCGCAGCACCTTCATGAACACGTCCTGCGTTGCGTCTTCGGCAGCCGCGCCGTCCTTCAGCAGGCGCTTGCAGCGCGCGTAGATGGTCGGACCGAACTTCGCGTACAGATGCTCGATGTTGGCGTTGGCGTTCATTTCGTCTGCCCCTTTGGTGTGCCGAGAGATGCGACATCTTCGGGGCCGCTGGCAGCTCGTTGCTCCAGTTGCGTTTCTCAGGCGTCAGGTCGTTTGACGTTTCGCGAATTCACCAGCGCGCGCGCACACTTACGCGGCGATTTGCCGCATCAGTGAAACTGATACTCGGAGAATTGGCGCCAAATCAGCGCTTCGGACCTTGCGCGCCACCCGACACGACAAAGCGCGCCACGCTCCAAACATGTTGAAAGCACGGGTGATTTTCGCGCGTTAGGTTGGGCGCATGGTGCGTCGTGACGACTCAGAGCCGACGGGCGGGCGACCGGCCGAGCAGG
>CAYWON010000051.1:0-40146 GCA_964459885.1 uncultured Archangium sp. | reverse complement strand
ACGTACCACTCGAAGACGCCGGTGATGGACGTGGGCACCTCGCCGCAGCGCGCGCAGGGCATGGCCGCGTTCGCGGAGCCGCTCAACCGCCTCGCGGTCTCGCAGTGGATGAAGACCGAGGTGGAGGTGCAGACGGGCTACGTGCCGCCGCCGCTCGAGGGCGTGTGGGCGCGCTACCCGTACCTGCACAACCAGAGCGTGCCGACGCTGTGCGAGCTGCTGGGCGCACCGGGGAGCCGCACGCAGGTCTTCTACATGGGCGACGACGCAGACCCGGCCGTCGACTTCGACGCGACGTGCGTGGGGCTGCCGGTGGGCGACCGCGTGCCCGAGGCGTGGAAGGCCGACCCGCGCCGCAAGTACGACACCACGGTGCCGGGGCTGTCGAACCAGGGCCACGAGGTGCCGGCGATGACGGCGGCCGAGCGCGCGGACCTCATCGAGTACTTGAAGACGCTGTAGTCAACGCGCGCGGTACTCAGTGAAGCGCTTGTCGCCGCGCTTCTCGAGTCGCCCTTCTTCGACGCCGCGAGCGAGGTCTCTGCTCGCGCTCGCGGTGGACAGCCTCGGGTGGAGCGTCAGGTAGTCGGCGCGGGTGAACCAGCGTCGACTGAACGCCGCTGCCACGCCTTCGAGTCTCGTGGACGCGGTCTGGGGCTCGGGGCGCACCTCACGCGAGAACTCTTCGAGTGCCTGTCCGAGCGCTTCGAGCGTGAACTCGATGAACGGCGTGCAATCGGCGGCCTGGTCCGCGCGGTGAAGCCGCTCGTAGTACGCGCGCTGACGTGCCCTGATGATGGACTCCACCGGCACGAACTGAAGCAGCTCGCTGTGTTGCCGGTGAATGACCTGTTGCCACAGCCGCGAGAGGCGCCCGTTGCCGTCGAGGAACGGGTGAATGAAGAGCAGCTCGTAGTGCGCGACGCAGCCCTTGATGAGCGTCGGCGTCTTGTCGCGCGCGACCCAGCGGAGCAGGTCGGTGACGTGGTGGTGCACGAGATGGGCTGGCGGCGCACGGTGTCGAACGGTGTCGCCGCGAAAGACCCCAAACCCCGAGGTGCGCAGCCGGCCCGCGTCGGCCGCGAGACCTCGCATCAGCACCCCGTGCGCTTGCAGCAGGCTGGTGAGGCTCGAGGGCTTCCACGACGCCAGCCGCTCATAGGCATCGTTGACGTTGAGGATCTCGCGCACTTCGCGCTCTGCGCCGACGACCCGCTTGCCGTCGAGCAAGGCCGTGACCTGTGCAGCAGAGAGCCGGTTGCCCTCGATGGCGGCGCTGGAATGCACGCTGCGCACGCGGTTGCGCTTTCGCAGCAGGGGTTGCGCCTGCTTGACCGCGACGCCTTCGAGCCGCCCCAGCAGCCGTTCGATGTGGCCGGTCGCGCGGAGCGTTCGTGCGGTGATGGAGAAGGCAGCCGGCATTCAGGTGATAGTATCAGATGATTCTATCGCATCACCTGGGAGGCGAAGACGTCGGCCCACAGCGCGGCGCACGCGCGCGCCTGCTGCGGCTCACACGTCATCACCAGCGTCACCTGCGCGTCGCCCAGCGGCACCTGCGCCGCGTGCCACACCACGTCGCGACCGCCCGCGCCTTCTGACACCCGCAGCGTGCCGTGCGTGCCGCGCGCATCTTCCGTGGCGTCGAGCTCATCGGGGAACGTCAGCGGCAGGCGCGACGCCAACAGCAAGCCCGTCGCGCGCTGCAGCGACACGGCGAACGACGGCCTCGTCTGGCGCCGCTCGAAGTCGATGACCAGCGTGGCGTTGACGACGCCCCGCGCGCGCTTTTCCTGCACGGTGACGCGGCGCCGGCTGACGTCGTAGTCGAGCCACGCCCAGTCGGCCGGCGGCTGCACCGAATAGCCCGCCACCGTGAGCGAGTTGCGGCGGCCGTCGAACTTCCATTCCGGGAGGTCGTGCCAGTGCTTGATGGTGGCGCGCACGCGGTCGTTGACGCCGTCGAGCAGCGCGGCCCACTCGGCGCCCGGCACCGGCTCACGCGGCGTCAGCGACAGGCGTTGCTCTGAGCCCAGCGCGGCGATGTCGATGTCGATGGTGGCGCCGGCCTCGCGCGTGGCGATGAAGGTGCCCGCGAGGCGATCTCCGTCGATGACCTTCGCGCCCAGGGCTTCGAGCGCGAGCCAGGTGGCGTCGTAGACCTCGTCGGTGGCGGCGGCGTAGCGGCGCTCGCTGAAGCGCTTGGCGTCGGCGGCGGTGATGGGGCCGGTGGTGGCGCAGCTGCAGAGCAACAGCGCGAGACACAGCCCCTCACCCCAACCCTCTCCCCGCGTTCGCAGGGAGAGGGAGCATGCAGGCTTCATCCCTGGAAAGCGGCGTCGGCGGCGCGACGCACGTCACGCAGCATCTGCTCGGCCGACGCGAAGCGCGTGTAGAGCTGCTGCACCTGCGCCCAGCCAGACGCGTCGCCCGAGGGCGCGGCCGCCGCAGCCCGGGCCGCTTCTGCGGCGAGGTCGAGCTCGCGCGCCACCTGCGTCAGGAGCTGCTTCGCCTCGGCGATCTTCTCTTCGTTGATGGGCATGGCGCTCGTTCACTCCGTGAAGACTGTCCACTGCTTGACCGGCACCGGCGACTGCAGCGCCTTCGATTCGTAGCGCAACGGCACCACCGCGCCTCGTTGTTTCTCCAACCACGCGGCCACGCCGGCGCCCGCGAACGTCGCGTCGCTCATCGCCACCTGCCACGACTCGGCGAGCGACTGCAGCTTGGCCGCGAGGTTCACCGTGTGGCCGAAATAGTCGACGCCGGTGTTGAGCCGCACCGCGATGCACGCGCCGGTGTTGAGCGAGATGCGCAGGCGCGTGGGCGAGTCGTCGCGGCCCGGCGGGAAGCACGCGTGGATGTCGTGCGAGGCCTTCACCGCGTCGAGCGGGTCGTTGAAGGCCGCCATCACCGCGTCACCAATCGTCTTCACCACCGCGCCCCGGTGTTTCGCGACGACCGCGAAGACCTCCCCGAAGTGCCGCCGCACCTCGACGAAGGCCGCCGGGTCGCCACGCGACGCGTACATCGCCGTGGAGCCCACGATGTCGGTGAAGAGAATCGTCTGCTCGCCGATGGCCAGCTGCACGTCGGCCGCGAGGTAGTCCTCGCTGAAGAGGTCGCGGTACTCCTGCAGCGACAGCAGCTGACCGGGGCGCAGCGCGTAGTCAGACCAGCTGCTCGCCTCGATGACGAAGCGCAGCGGCGCGCTCGACGGGTTCACCAACGTCACCTTCGGCGCGACCGTCACCGCCGTTCGCGTCTGCGCGTCAGCCACCCACTCGACCTCCGCCGCGCCGCCGTCGGTCACGTCGAGGAACCCGTACGACTCGTGGCCGTGCACGCGCAGGCGGTAGCTGCCGGGCGCCAGCGTGGGCGTCACCGTGACGCGGCCGCCGGCGGGCACTTCCTGCTGCACACGAATGTGGTCCTTGGTGGCGGGCTCGGCGCTGCAGAACGTGCGCTTCTCGACCGCGCGGATCTGCTGATGCACGTGGAAGGTGATCTCCACCGACTCGCGCTGCGCCGAATCGAAGTCGATCTCACACACCTTGCAGGCGCCCTTCGACGACAGGCCGCCGAGCGCGTCGAACTCCTCGGCGACGCCGCGGCAGTGCGGGCAGATGAGGTCCCACGAGATCTCCAGCACGCCTTCGCGCGTGGCGTGCAGCGCGCACCGCAGCAACTGGTGCTCGTCGACGCCCCACACCGCCGCGCGCTCCCGAATCTGGATTCTGTAGAGGTCCGGCTCGTCGCCCGTCGCCACCCAGCCCAGCAGCTGGTCGACCAACGCGGGCTCGAAGCCGTCGGCCTTCAACTTCGCGGAAGCCGCGTCGAGGCGGCTCTTCGCGTCGGGCGCGAGCGGCTCGGCGGGGGGCACCGGCATCTGCGCGCGCTTCACGGCCGCGTACTGCGCCGCGACGTCGTCGAACACGCGCCGGAAGTCCTTCTCGAGCGAAGGCAGGCCGAGCTTCACCGCGGCGCGGCCCCACCAGCTGCGCGGCACCACGCCGAAGTACACGTTCACCCGCGTCTTGTCGGCCTCGAGGCGCTCGAAGGTGAACAGGCCGTACACCACGCGCATGAAGCCGCGCTCGTACACGCGCACCGACTCGATGTGCTGGCCCACCACCCAGTTCCACGGCACCTCGCGCCACTCGTGCTGCACGCCGCCTTGCACCGAACGGCCCCAGCGCTCGTTGCCGCGGTCTTCGAAATGAAAGCGCGTCGTGCCCATGGCGCGGTTCATGCGCGAGGTGTCGGCCACCAGCGGCCACACCGCGTCGAGCGGCATCGCCACGTCGAAGTGCCACAGCCATTCGAGGCGCGAGGCCTGTGCGTACTCGGCGGGCCACGGGTGCGCGGCGAGGAGCTCGTCGACCGTCAAAGGCATCGACACGAGAGTATGCGTCAACAGCCCGCGTGCCCGGAAAGCCGCAATACTGTCAGGTGGTCATGGGCGCCGACGGTCGAAACTGGGTCACCCGCCTCACCGACCGGTGGATGCCGTCGGTGGTGGCAGACCCGGAAATGGAGGCCCGCTACCGCTTCGGCATTCAGGCGTGGCTGGTGACGTGGCCGTTCGCCGTGCTGTGGACGCTGGTGTGCCTGTCGCAGGGCCTCACCGCGCAGGCGTCGCTCAACGGCATGATGGCGGTGCTGGGCCCCATCGTGCTCTGGCGGCTCAAGCGCACGGGGCGGTTGTCGCCGTGGTTCGAGCTCAGCATGGGCGCGGCGCTCATCTTGTACGGGCCCGGCATCCTCACGCAGACGCCCATCGACGAGACGGTGCTGTTCTTCGTGTGCGTCATTCCGCTCGTCGCCGGCTTTCTCTACGGCGTGCGCGGCGCGGTGGTGTGGACGGCGCTGGCCATCGTGGCCGGCGTGTCGGGCCTCTTGCTCGGGCACCTCGGCTACACCGTGCCGCAGACCGACCCGACGCCGTTGCTGTCGAAGTCGCTCAACGTCGCGAGCGCGCTCGTCATGGTGGCGGCGTTCGCCGCGCGCTTCTATTCGGTGCGCCGCGCGGCCTTCGAGCGGGCCGAGGCCGCCAACCGCGCCAAGAGCCTCTTCCTCGCCAGCATCAGCCACGAGATCCGCACGCCGATGAACGGGGTGCTGGGCATGACGCAGCTCATGTTGCAGGACGCGACCGACGGCGCGACGCGCGAGCGGCTCGAGTCGATTCAGCGCAGCGGCCAGGCGCTGGTGCGGCTCATCAACGACCTGCTCGACGTCACGCGCCTCGAGGCCCAGAAGCTGGTGCTCGAGCTGTCCGACTTCGACCTGCACACGGTGTGCGCCGACGTGGAGCGCATCTTCTCGGCGCAGGGCCGCGAGAAGGGCGTGACGTTGACGGTGCAGGTGGCCGACGGCGTGCCGCGCTGGGTGGTGGGCGACGCGCTGCGCCTGCGGCAGGTGCTGTTCAACCTCGTCAGCAACGCGCTCAAGTTCACCGAGAAGGGGGCGGTGACGTTGTCGGTGCAGCCGACGAGCGCGGGGGTGTACGAGTTCTCGGTCGAAGACACCGGCATCGGCATCGCGCCCGAAGTGTTGCCGCGGCTCTTCACGCTCTTCACACAGGCCGACGCGTCGACCACGCGGCGCTACGGCGGCAGCGGCCTCGGCCTCGCGCTGAGCCGGCAGCTGGTGACGTTGATGGGCGGCACGCTCAACGTGCTGTCGACGAAGGGCGTCGGGAGCCGCTTCTTTTTTTCGTTGAGGCTGGCGGTGGGCACCGCGCCGCCGCCGCCGCACGAGCCGACGCCGGCAGAGGCGACGGCGCTGCGGGTGTTGGTGGTCGACGACAACGCGATCAACCTGCACGTGGCGTCGAGCCTCGTGCAGCGCGCGGGCTACGCGACGGTGACCGCGGCGTCAGGTGAAGAAGCGCTCGCGAAGGTGTCGCGCGGCCACTGGCTCGCGGTGCTGATGGACTGCCACATGCCCGGCATGGACGGCTTCGAGACGACGCGGCGCATTCGTGCGCTGGAAGGCGTGCGCGGGCAGGTGCCCATCATCGCGGTGACGGCGTCGGTGAGCGACGACGACCTCGCGGCGTGTCGCGCCTCGGGCATGAACGAGGTGCTGCCCAAGCCCGTGTCGTACGACGACCTGCGGCGCGTGCTGGGCGAGCTCATGGTGCACCAGCAGCGCTGACTACTCGCGCACCGCCGGCTGCGTTTCCAGCTTCTCTCGCAGCGCCCGCGGCAGCTCTGCGCGCTCTTCCTTCATGCGCGCGCCCAGCCGCCGCGCCAGCGCGAAGTCACCCAGCGCCCACGCCCGCGCGAACAGCCGTTCCTGGTGCGGCCACGCCGTCGGAAACGGGAAATCGAACTCGCGGCCCTTCGCTTCCGCCAGCTGCCAGTGCGCGACGAACTCCGCGCCGCTGACCTGCTCGAGCAGCACCGTCTCAAGCTCTTCCAGCACCAGGCGCTCGTCCTTCGTCCACGCCTCGCCCAGCAGCGCCTCGAGGCTCGCCACGTCGGCGCCGCGCGACAGCGCCGCGAGCGTCTTCATGCCCGGTGTCGGCCGCTGCGCGGAAAGCGCGTCGAACGCTTCGGCGGCCTTCTTCGGCGCGTCGCGCTTCAGCAGAAACGCCACCTGCTCCAACTCTTCCAGCGTCAACGACTCGCGCGCGGTGTCCCACTTGCTGCGCAGCGCTTCTTCGTCGCGCGTCAGGTGATCCAACGCGCTCTCCACCGCGTCGCGGAACGGCGCGACCTCACCCAGCGGCGCGCCGTGCTGCATCGCGCGCTCAAGCAACCCCAGCGCCTCACGCGCGGCCGGCGTCAGCTCGTCGACCATCACGTCGCTCGCGTCGCGGAACCGCACGTAGGCCAGCAAGACGAGCCACCGCCAATTCGTCGTCTGCTCGCTCACCACGTCGCGCAGCAACGTCGTCGCCGACGCCCAGTCGTCGTCCTGCAGGTGCACCGTCAGCCGCGCGTCGCCCGCGTCGGGAAGTCCGTAGGGCGGGGCCAGGAAATGACTCATGAATGAAGGAATACGCATGGTTGGTGGGAAAGCCAGCCGCGGTCGCCAAGAGGCTTAAAAACCATCAGATTAATCTAAGTGGGCCTTGGCTAAGACTAAGTGGTGTGCAAAACGGCCTTCGCACCCGCTGTCCTACAGCTTGCCCTCACAGCCAGGAGAACCGCATGTCCGCTGCCCTTCGTGACTTTCTCGAGATTCCCTACGACGAGCTGGAAGAGAAGAACCTTGCCGTGAAGCAGGCGCGCATCGCCCGGGAGAACCCCGAGAAGCTGAAGGAAGCGCGCATGAAGTACCTGACCGACGAGAAGCGCATCAAGGCGGTCACGGTGTGCTTCACGGACCTCGAAGGCCGGCTGCAGATGCTGGACTACGACAAGAAGTTCCTCCTCAAGAGCCAGGACAACCTCACGTTCGACGGCTCGTCGGTGCGCGGGTTCTCGGCGCAGCACGAGTCAGACCTCCGCCTGCACATCGATTGGTCGGCCTTCTACTGGCTGCCGTCGGACATGTTCGGCCCCGGCAAGGTGCTGGTGTTCTCCGAAGTGCTGGGCCGCGACGGCACGCCGTACGCGTCGGACCTCCGCAGCCGGCTCAAGCAGTGGAGCGAGGAGATGTACAAGAAGGAGCAGCTCGTGGTGCACGTCGCGCCCGAGATTGAAGGCTTCCTCTTCAACGGCCGCGACGCGGAGCGCCACTACTTCGAGAACGGCAAGTTCGAGTACGTGAGCATCGGCGGGTACTACCACTCGCTGCCGGGCGACAAGCTGCGCGCCTTCATCGACACCGCCGCCGAAGTGCAGCGCGCGATGGGCTTCCAGAACGAGAAGGACCACCCCGAGGTGGCGCCTTCGCAGTTCGAGATGAACTTCACGTACAGCGACGCGCTCATCACGGCTGATCAGGTGCAGCTCTACAAGCTGCTCTCGCGCCAGGTGGCCGCGAAGTACGACTGCACCGCGTCGTTCCTGCCGAAGCCCGTCATGGGCGTGAACGGCAACGGCATGCACACCAACATGTCGTTCAACAAGGCCGGCAAGAACCTGTTCTGGGACGCCAAGGGCCAGGAGAACCTGTCGAAGGCGGGCTGGGACGCCATCGGTCGCATCCTCAACAACGCTGACGACCTCTGCTTGATCCTCAACTCGTCGGTCAACGCGTACCGCCGCCTCGACCCGCACTTCGAAGCGCCGAACCAGATCAAGTCGTCGGCCAACGACCGCGGCTCGATGGTGCGCATCCCCACGGGCAACGAGAAGTCGGCGCGCATCGAAGTGCGCAGCGTCGGCCCCGACGCCAACCCGTACCTGGTGTTCTACGCGCTCGCGCGCACCGCGCTCGAAGGGCCCGCGCCGGAAGCGGCCGACGAGAGCAAGCGCAGCCGCACGCGCTTCCTGCCGGACAACATCTATGACGGCATCCGCCTCTTCAAGGGCAGCAAGTACATGGCTGAGCTGCTCGGTGAGAGCGTGGTCTCGAAGTTCGCCGAGGTGAAGCAGGCGCAGGCCGACCGCTGCCCCAAGGCGCTGGGCACGCTCGTCAAGACGGCGGAGATCCAGTTCCACCACGAGGTGCAGAACCAGTACCTCTGGAACCAGTTCTGAGGAACGCAGCGCAGCGCCTGAAGTGAACGGGAGTGCCGGAAACGGCGCTCCCGTTGTCGTTCGTGGTTACACACCCGACATGCAGCTCACGCTCATTCGCCACGCCATCGCCGCAGACGGCGCCGACGATTTCGCTCGGCCGCTGACGCGGGAAGGTCGTGCGCGCTTCATCACCACGGTGAAGACGCTCAAGCGGCTGCGCGTGCGCTTCGGCTCGGTGCTGCACTCGCCAAAGCTGCGCACCACGCAGACCGCCGCGTTGCTCACGCCGGTGGTCGACGGCGAGTTCACGAAGAGCGACCTGCTGATGAAGCCGCCCACGCGCGCGCTGCTGCAGCTGCTCGCGCACGACGGCCTCGCGGTGGTGGGCCACGAGCCGCACCTCTCTTCTTTGTTGGCGTGGCTGGTGACCGGCGACGCGAAGAAGGGCGCGCGCTTCGAGCTCAAGAAGGGCGCGGTGGCGCGGCTCGAGGGGCACGTCGAGCCAGGCGGCATGCAGCTGACGGCGCTGTGGACCCCGAAGTTGCTGCGGCTGGCGTGAGCGATGCGCGGGCCGGCGCTCTCGCCCACGTTGCTGGAGTTGGACGCGCACCGGCGTGAAGCGCTCGCCGGCGACGCACGTGGCCTGCACGCGCTGCGGCGCACCGTGCGTGAGGTGCGCGCGTGGCTGCGGCTGGGGAAGCACCGTGCGCTCGACGCCGAGCTGCGGTGGCTGACCGGCGAGCTCAGCCCGCTGCGCGATCTCGACGTGCTGAACAAGACGCTGACGGTGACGGCGAGAGAGCGCCTCCGGCCAGCTGCTGAGGCGCGGGCGTACGACGCGCTCCGCTCACCGCGCTGGTTGCAGCTGAGGCTGGCGTTGAGCGACGCGAAGCCACCGAAGCGCAAGCGCGCGCGGCGTCGGTTGATGCGGCTGGAGCGCCGCGTGGAGAGCTTCGAGGCGCAGCTCGACGCGGAGTCGCTGCACGCGCTGCGGAGGTTGATCCGCCGGTTGCGCCTGTCGCGGCGCTGGCTGGGTGAGGCGACCGACGACCTCGACGGCGCGCAGAAGGCGCTGGGCGTGCTGTGCGACCTGCTGCTGCTCGAGCGCTTTGCGTCGGTCCACACGCGCTGAAGAAGCACAAGCTTGTTTCGGCGCGCCCGCAGCGCGAAGTGGCCCGCGTGACGTCACCGTTCTCCGCCGCTGATTCTTTCGAGCAACAGACCTTCACCGGCCTTTCGCTCACCGCCGAAGACCTGAGCGGCAAACACTTCTTCCGCTGCCGCTTCGAGAACTGCGCGCTGCCCGAGAGCCGGTGGAAGCGCGCGCTGCTCGAAGACTGTGAGTTCCATCAGTGCGACCTCACCCGCGCGAACGTGGCGCAGCTGGGCCTGCGCGGCGTGAAGTTCACCGCCAGCAAGGTGATGGGCGTCGACTTCTCGGGCGTCAGCGCCAACCCAGACGTGCACTTCGAGGAATGCCACCTGCGCTACGCGTCGTTCAGCAAGCTGTCGCTGCGCCGCGCGAAGTTCCTCCGCAGCCAGCTGCGCGAGGTGAACCTCTACGACTGCGACCTCACCGACGCCGAGTTCTCGGGCAGCGACCTCACGGGCGCCAACGTTCGCGGCTGCACGCTGACGCGCACTGATTTCCGTCGCGCGACCGCCGTCTTCATCGACCCGTCACACAACAAGGTGAAAGAGACGCGCATCGAGATGGACGCCGCCGCCGCCATCGCCGAGCACCTCGGATTCACGCTCTGAAATGGGACGGTTTCCGGTGGGCGGTGTCAGACTGTTGAGCCGTCACCCACAGGAGCACGCCTTGTTCAGAGCCGTACCCGTCGTCTTCATTCTCGCGGCCACGACCGCGTTCGCCGGCAGCATCGGCAGCTACAGCGGCTGTCGCTCACTCAAGGGCGAGCGCGGCGCGTGCGAGGCGTGCGTCGGCGGCGGCAATTTCTACCAGCCGGGTCAGGGCTGCGGAATGGTGGCCGGCATGCACAAGTCGAAGGCGGTCGCCAAGACGAAGCCGCCTCCGAAGCCGACCGAGATGCCGAAGTGGCAGAAGGACTACGCCACCATCAAGCCCGGCACGTTCGCCATCGGCGCGCGGCCTGAAGACGAGTTCAAGGACTCGATGAAGGACATGTTCGAGGGCGTGAAGGTCACCATCACGCGGCCCTTCTTGATGAAGACCACCGAGGTGACGCACGGCGAGTACTACTTCGTCACCGGCACGCCCTCGACGTCGTACGACAAGGCCTGCGGCATGGACTGCCCCGTCAACGCCGTGTCGTGGGTTGACGCCGTCCGCTACCTCAACGCGCTCTCGAAGAAGGAGGGCCTCGAGCCCTGCTACGAGCTGAAGGGCGAGGGCGTGAAGTGGGTGAACGGCCTCGACTGCAAGGGCTACCGCCTGCCCACCGACGCCGAGTGGGAGTTCGCCGCGCGCGGCGGCCTCGAGGAGCCGGTCTACGGGCCGCTCGACGACATCGCGTGGCACTACGACAACAGCGACGGCAAGCCGCACGTCGTCGGCAAGAAGAAGCCGAACGCGTACGGCCTGTACGACATGCTCGGCAACGCGTGGGAGTACGTGTGGGACGCCGAGAAGTGGAAGCCGTACCCCGAAGACGTGAGCGACCCCATCATCGGCGGCGATTCGCTCGAGACGCTCGGCCAGGACCGCATCTGTCGTGGCGGCAGCTACGGCGAGCGCGCGTACAACATTCGTGCGTCCGTGCGTTTCCAGGAGCCGGCGAGCGCGGGCGGTGACGCCTACGGCTTCCGGCCCGTGCGCACCGTGAAGTGACCCATGACGGCTCGCATCACCTGGACCGCCGAAGCGCTTCGCCACGTCACGCCCAGCCGTCGCCACGACCTGGTGAAGGCCGAGCTGCCCACCGCCGCCGTCGCGTGGAACGAGCTGCGGAAGTGGATCCTCTCCATCGCGCCCCACGTCACCGCCGGCATCGACCCGCGGCTCGCGGTCGCGGTCTGCAGCCGCTGGGGTGGTGAAGCGCCGCCGTCGACGTTCGACATCATCTCGACCGCGTCGGCGTGGCGGCTGCTGGGGCAGGGCTTCGGCAGCGCGTCGGGCGAGAAGCAGTTCGCCGCGTTCATCACCCGCGCGTTCGGTCTCCGCTGGGCCCTCGAGGCCTTCGTCGGCGGGCCGCCGGTGCAGGTGACGCACGGCGACAGGCACTTCGGCGCGCCGGCCACGCCGCTCACCAACGACGCGTGGCGCGCGATGCGCTGCGTGTGGCTGGCGTCAGATGAAGCCGCGCGCGCCGAAGCGACGCCGCGCCTGCGCGAAATCCTCGCGTCTGACATCTACGAGCGGAGCCACGAGCCGCTGCTGCTGATGCTCGAAGAGAGCCCCACGTCGCTGCTCACGGCGCCGACGCTCGAGGACGCCGGCGCGCGGCTCGGTGACCTCGACTGGGCGAAGGTGCAGCAGGTGCACGAGCTTCGCTTCGACCTGCTCGCCAGCATCGGCGCTGACGCGGCCACGCTGCTCATCGACGCGCTGGGGCACGGCCGCGAGCACGGCATGGGCGTCGAGCTGCAGCGCGAGTTCGTGACAGCGCTCGCGCTCGTCGAGTCGCCCGAGGTCGCGCAGCACATGCAGGCCGAGCTGCAGCTGACCGGCACGCGCGACCTCGCCGAGTCGTACGGGAAGCCGCGCGCCGAAGTGCCCAGCGCACCGGCCATGGCCGACCCGTCGGCGGAGCTCGAAGCCGCGCTGCGCACCCAGCGTCGGTGGACGCGTGACGCGTTCACGGCGGAGATCCTCCACAACGCCACGGTGCGAGAAGTGGCCAGGCGCCTGGTGTGGGCGACGTACGAAGACGGCTTCATCCTCGACACGTTCCGCGTGGGCGCTGACGGTGCGCTCAGCGTCGGTGCGGGCTTCGAGTACGAGCT
The DNA here is from genome assembly GCA_964459885.1 of uncultured Archangium sp. Classification (GTDB taxonomy): domain Bacteria; phylum Myxococcota; class Myxococcia; order Myxococcales; family Myxococcaceae; genus Archangium_A. The sequence continues at coordinate 27,637 of CAYWON010000051.1, read as the reverse complement.
GCCTGACGACGCGCCCATCGGCCTCGTGCAGCGCAGCGAGCTCGACGACCTCACGGCCGCGCAGTGGGTGAAGGTGCTCGCTGCCCACGCGCTGACGCCACCCTTCGCGCAGCTGTAACCGGCGCACGCGCGTGTGCGGGCGGGTGGCGTGTGTGAACGCCCCGCACATGAGCTGCGCATCGCCAGCGCGACGCCGTGCCTGCACCGAGTTGGTCGTCGTGCAGGGCGCGCTACGTTGTCAGCCGATGCGTTCGAGCTCTGCAGCCCTTCCGTGGCGTCGTCTGTTTGCAACGTTGGCGCTTGGCGTCCTGGTGGCGTGCGGACCGACGCCCGGCCCCGGGCCTGAGACGGGTGGTGGCTCGGCGGCGACCGGGGGTGGCGACGGCGTGACCGGCGGCGGTGCGGCAACAGGTGGCGGCTCAGCGACCGGTGGTGGCTCAGGGACGGGTGGCGGCGACGGCGCGACAGGTGGCGGCGCGGCGACGGGTGGCGGCACGGCGACGGGTGGTGGCACGGCGACGGGTGGTGGCACGGCGACGGGTGGTGGCGACGGCGCGACGGGTGGCGGTGACGGCGTGACGGGTGGTGGCACGGCCACTGGTGGCGGCACGGCGACTGGTGGCGGCACGGCGCTCGGTGGTGGTGGCGGCGCGACGGGTGGTGGCGCAGCGATGGACGGCAGCGTCAATCGCCCGCCGCAGTGGGCGTCGCCCATGTTGAGCCCCGTGCAGCTCGCGGAAGGTGCAACCCAGACGGTGTCGCTGATGGCGACCGACCCCGACGGCGACACGCTGACCTACTCCCTGGTGACGCCGCCTTCGTTCGCGACCGTGTCGGGGGCGACGCTGACGTTGTCGCCCGACTACGCCTCTGCCGGCAGCTGGACGTTGACGGTGCGCGTGTCCGACGGGCAGGCGAGCGCCGACGCGACGCTGTCGGTGGCGGTCACCAACGTGAACCGCGAGCCGGAGATCGCCTACGTGCCGCCCATCGTCGTGACCCCGGGCGACACGCGCACCGTGACGTTGGTGGCGACCGACCCCGACGGTGACGCCGTCTCGCTCTCGCTGGCGCCCGGAACACCCACGTGGGTCACCCTGAGCGGCGCGACGTTGACCATCACCGCGCCCGCCGCGCCCACCACCGCGAGCGTGGAGCTCCGTGCGCAGGACAACGGCACACCGCCGCTGACCGGGTACCGGCTGGTGAACATCAACGTGGCGACGCTGGCGGGCTCGGTGAGCATCAACGGCGGTGCGACCTACGCCACGAGCCGCAGCGTCAGCGTCGCGCTGCAGTCCTCCGCCGCCACCGAGGTGCGCCTCTCCGGCGACGGCAGCACGTGGTCTTCCTGGTCGCCGTTCAACTCGAGCGCGACGCTCAGCTTCACGTTCACCGCGGGCGAAGGCGTTCGCACTGTCTTCGCTGAGTTCCGCGACGGGAGCGGCGCGGTGGTGCAGGCCTCTGACGCCATCACCGTCGACACCATCGCGCCCGTGGCGACGCTCGACGTCGACAACGGCCGCGTGGCGACCAACCAGTCCACCGTCAACCTCACCATCATTCCGTCTGAGCAGCCGGTGCAGCAGGCCATCACCGTCGTGCACAGCAGCGTGGCGACGCCCAACTTCCCAGGCGCGTTCAACAACTTCGCGTCGCCCACGTCGGTGTACGTCGGCACCAACCCGGGGGGCCGGAAGATCTGCGTGTGGCTGCGTGACGCCGCAGGCAACAGGAGCGCCACGCCCACCATCTACACGCTGAGCTACGACGCCACCGCGCCGACGGTCGTGTCCATCTCGCCCAGCCACGGCAGCAGCGGCGTCACGCGGTCGGTGCGCCCGGTCGTGATGTTCAGCGAGGTCATCGACGCGACCAGCATCAGCGGTGCGACCGTCTCGCTCAATGGCGTGGTGACGACCGCGTTCCCCGTGGGCGACACGGGCGGACAGCGCGGCGTCATGCTGAGCCCCGCCGCGCCGCTGGCTGCCAACACGGCGTACACCGTGACGGTCACGGGCGTGCGCGACCGCGCGGGCAACGTCCTGGCGGGCACCAGCACCAGTACCTTCACGACCGGTGACTTCGGCGCGCTGTCCGCGCTGACGCCCCCCGAGACGACGCTCGCCGTCGCCACCGGCTCCACCAACACGCTGGTGGTGTCGCGCCACGACGCCGTCACCGAGACCGAGACGCGCGCCGCGCTGTGGGACGGCGCCTGGTCAGAGCGCGTCGTGGGTGAGGGCGCAGCGCAGGCCGTCGCGCAAGGTGACACGCTCGTCGTTGGCTGGTCGGGCGGCGGCGCGGCGACCGTGTTCTCTGGAGGTCAGGTCCGCCAGACCGACTACGCGTTGCCGGGTCGCTTCACCGCGTCGCCGCTGGGCATTACGCAGGTGTCCGACATCTCGCAGAGCTACCCGTACTCGTTCCGCGTCTCGGTGCTCGATGGCGGCGCGTGGGTGCCCACCGACGGCGGCGTCAGCGACATCACCGTCTCGCCGGTGGCGTTCGATTCGAACGACGCGGGCTTCGCGGTGGTCCACGGCCGGTTGTTGGGCGTCGGCAACTATGCGGCGCAGGTCAGGCACTTCGACGGCGCCGCCTGGCGCAGCGCGACGCTCGGCGGAGGCTCGGGCTTTCCAGGCGGCCTGCTCGTGGCGGGCAGCGGCGACCGCTTCGTCGCATGTTGGCGCTCGGGCTCGGTGGCCAGCGGCTGCAACACGCTCAACCCCGCGACCGGCGCGTGGGACGCGCGCGCCCGCCCTGCAGGGCTCGACTCGGTCACCGGCAACGGCGACGGCTTCGCGCTGGCCAGCTACGTGGCGCCGACGGCCACCGTCGAGACGTCGTCGGGCGGCACCTGGCAACCGGGAGGCCTGAGCGTCACCGCGACCGCGCCGCCGCAGGTGGTGGCCCGCCCCGGCGGCTTCGTGGCGCTGTGGCGCGACGGCGACGCGCTGCGCGCCAGCACGTTTGACGGCACGAGCTGGACGAGCGCGCTCACGCTGGCGTCGGGCACCACGGCCGCGCCGCTGCGGCTGACGTCGGCGAAGACCATCGGCGCCACCACGCTGGTGACGTGGGTGTCGGACTTCAACGTGTTCGCCCGCGCGTGGGATGGCGCGAGCTGGTCGACCGTCAGCACCCTCAACACGACTGAGCGGGCTGGCGACCCGGTGGTGGGCGCGCTCGCGGGTGCCCCCGCTGTGTTCTGGCCGTCAGGCCCCGAGGTCGAGGTGCGGCGCTGGCAGGGCGGTGGCTTTACGGCGTCGAGCACTGTCGCCACGACGGCGTTGAGCCCTCCGCCGTCGGAACCGAAGGTGACCTTCAACGACAGCGGCGCTGGCCTCGCCGTGTGGCACCAGAACGACGGCGGCCGCCCGAGCGTGTTCGCCGCGCACTTCGACGGCGCGGCCTGGAGCGCTGCGTTCCGCGTGGCGGCCAACGCCTACCAGCCTCGCGTCACGTGGGGCGCGGGGCGCTTCGTCGTCGGCTGGCTCGCCGGCCCTGCCAACGCGTACCGCATGGGGCGGCCCACGGCGGCGACCTACACGCTGGCAGGCGGGCTCACGGCGCCTGTCTCCGTGTCCTCGTCAGACTCAGCGCAGCTCGGGTTGGCGAGCGGACCTTCGGGTTTCCTCCTCGCGTGGAGCGCGCAGGCGCCGGTCAGCGCTGTGCAGTCGGCCACCAGCGCGGACGGCGTCGCGTGGACAGCACCGGTGACTGTCGAGACCGCGCCGCGCGCCGTGGTCGAGGTGGCGCGCGCGGGGAACGGCTTTGTCATCACGTCGACCGACTGGAGCGCCTCGCCCTACGTGAGCAACCTGCGCGTGTGGAATGGCGCGACGTGGAGCGCCGCCACTGCACGCAACGGTGAGTGCAAGGTGGCGGGTGGCCCCGACGGCGCGGCCGCCGTGTGTCGCGACCTCAACTACAACGTGCAGGTCGCCGCGTGGAACCTGGCGACGTGGTCGACGGCCTCGATGGGTCAGGTCTCCAGCGGTCACCACGCCGTCGCGGCGGGCCCGGGCGGTAGCTTTCGGGTGATGTTCGGCGACCGCACCGCGACCTTCACGAGCGGCGCCTGGTCGAGCTCGGTGGCGCTCGGCGCGAGCGGGGCCGACGCGCTGGCGTGCGATGGCACCGAGTACTTCGGCGTCGGTGCGAGACAAGACGCCAGCTACGTGCAGAACCTGGTCGCCTTCCGTTCTGCGGCAGGCGTCATGTCATCGCTGGGCATCGTCGAGGGCATGACGGGTGAGGTGTGGGACGTGGCCGCTGGCGCCACGCCCGCTGGCTTCTTCACCTTGTGGACCCAGGATGAACTCCCGTCGGGTGACGGCAGGCGGCGGCTCAACGTGCGGCGGTGGTAGACGGCGGCGCGTCACAAACGAAGTTGCACCCACACGACTCGTCGGTACGTACTGGCGACGATGCGAGCGCTCTCCCTGGTGTTGGTGGTTTCGTCGTCGGCGTGTGTGCCGGTCTTCTGCAACGGGCCGCTGTGCGCGTGTCGCGACGGCATGCAGTGCCCGCTGGCGCCGTGTGACGGGTGCACCACCGAATGCACGCAGGGCTCGCAGTGCGACTTCAACGGCGGGCACGACACGGTCAACGTCTGTCGTGACACCGGCACCTGCACCGGCGAGCTGGGCGACCGCGCGGCCGTCACCTGCGACAACAGCGCGTCGTGTCAGCTGAACGTCGGGCATGACTCCACCGCGGTGTGCCGCGGCGACGCCACGTGCGGCGTGTCGGGCGGCGACCGGGCGAACCTCAACTGCCAGAACGGCGCGGCCTGCACCTTCTCCGGCGGGCACGACGCCACCGTGAGCTGCTCGGGCGGCACCACCTGCACCATCACCGTCGGCGAGCGTGGCGCCATCACCTGCAGCGAAGGCGCGCGCTGCACCGTCACCTGTACGTCGTGCACGCTGACGTGCTCCGGCGGCGCGCAGTGCACCTGCACCGGAGGCAACTGCACGCCCTGATGCGCACCCGCGAGATTCCAAAGAGCGGCGAGCTGCTGCCCGTCATCGGGCTGGGCACGTGGCAGACGTTCGACACGCGCGAGCTGTTGCCGCTGCGCGAGGTGACGAGCGGCTTCTTTGACGCCGGCTGTCGCGTCATCGATTCGTCGCCCATGTACGGCCGCGCCGAAGAGACCGTCGGCAAGCTGGTGACGCAGCCGCACGCGTTCCTCGCGAGCAAGGTGTGGACGCAGGGGAAACGTGAAGGCGAAGCGCAGCTCAAGCGCTCGATGCAGTTGATGGGGCGCACGCAGGGCTTCGACCTCATGCAGGTGCACAACCTCGTCGACGTCGACGTGCACCTCGAGACGCTGCGCGCGCTGAAGGCACAAGGCGTCGTGCGCTACGTCGGCGTGACGCACTACGCGCTGAGCGCCTTCGACGCGTTGGAGCGACTCATGCGCACCGAGGCGCTCGATTTCGTGCAGCTGCCGTACTCGGCGGGCGTGCGTGAGGCCGAGCAGCGGCTGTTGCCGTGCGCGCGAGAGACGGGCACAGCGGTGCTGGTGATGCGGCCTTTCGAAGAGGGGCGGCTGCTGTCGCCGATGCGTGGGCGCGTGCTGCCCGCGTGGGCCACGGCGCGCGGCTTCGAGAGCTGGGCCGAGCTGTTCCTCGCCTTCATCCTCGCGCGGCCTGAGGTCACGTGCGTGCTGCCAGCGACGGCGAAGGTCTCGCACCTGCGCGAGTTCCTCCGCGCCGGAAACGGACCGGAGCTGGATGAAGAAGGGCGGAGTCTGTTGCTCCGCGAGCTCTAGCGACGACGACGCAGCAGCAGCGCGGCGAGCGCGAGGCCGAGCCCGGCGACAGTGGAGCAGCCGCGCGGCTGCAGCGGGAACTCGACAGGGTCGGGGAGCGCGGGCTTCTGAACGGCCCCGGTGCCTGCGTCCGCAGCCGTGTTCACCACGCCGCCGTCATCCAGCAGCACGCAGCCGGCCGGGTTGGTGCCGTCCCAAGTAAGGAGCTGCGCGACGTCACCCGCGGGCACCGTGCCGCCGTCGGTGGAGTGGGCCCACGCCGCCGCCTCGAGCGCCGCGAAGTCGATGGGCGGAAGCCCGGCGTCGATTTGGTTGGGCTCGAGGAACATGCGCTCGAGCGACTGCTGGACACCGTACGCAGGCAGCGCTTCGGCGAGGAAGCGACCGTCAGCGCCACACCGTTCGAACTGCACGGTGTTGAAGCCGTCGCCGCAGCTCGGCAGCACCGCGCGCTCGTCGTTTGCCACCAGCGCGCGCATGCAGCCCTCGGGGGTCGCTTCGTTCAGCGCCGACTGCTTGATGCGCAGTGGGTTGCGGCACTTCGCCCAGCTCGCGTGCACGTAGGTGTCGTCATCGATGGGCACGAGGCCTGACTGCAGCGCGTGAATCGTGCCCGGCGGCAGGTCGCGCACGGGCCAGCGCCCCGTCGGTGCCGCGCAGACGCCGTCGCGTGTCGCGGACGTCGAGTAGGTGATGCTGTTGGGCGTTTCGCTGCCGTTGGCGACCCAGAGCTGCGGCTCGCGCGCGCGGAAGCACACCTCGAGCGTCGGCGTGCACGAGTAGTAGCCGGGCTGCACGAGCGCGGCTTCTTCCACCGTCATGCCGTGCGCGGTGAGCCACTCGCCAAGGCCGGGCTCGTCGACCAGCGTCGGCACCGTCGCGAGGTTTCTTTTCTCTCGAATGCTCCGCACCAGGTGCTCGCCGCCGTTCCACGCCAGCAGCGCGCCCATCGCGCAGTGGTGCTCGTCGTCGTCGACGAAGACGGGCGTGACGGGCCCGTCGTTGCGGGGAAACTCGTGCGCGTCGATGTAGCGCCGGAGGTCTCGCAGCAGGCCAGCGCGGGCTTCGCGTTGCTCGTTCGAGAGGCCCGGCGGCGTCGCCGTCTGCAGCTGCACGAGCGCGTCTTCGAGGTGCTGGGTGACGCGCGCATCTTCGTCTTCGCACGACCACGTCGCGCGCGTCGTCAACACCGCCGCCAGGAGAACCGTGAGCATGCGGCGACGGTACCCGACGCGCGCGTCAGAACACGAGGCCCGCCGAGAGCATGACGTCGAGCCCGAGGTTCAGCGTCTGCGATGCCTCCATCGTGTTGGTCCGCGGCCGCCACACGACGCTGCCGTTCAGACCGGCCGACGCTGAAGCCACGAAGTTCGCTCCGAAGCGCTGGACCCAGCCGGCGCGAGCGCCTGCACCCGCTCCGTAGAGCGGCGTGATGGTGAGCCCGCTGATCTTCAGGTCGAACTGCTGAATCGACGCACTCAGCTCTGGCCCGATGAAGAAGCCCTGAAACGTTCGCGCCGGGTACCACCGCGCTCCCACCACGCCGCTGCCGGTGAAGGCGTTGAACACCGGCGTGATGCTGCTGCCGAACGACAGCGACGCAGTCCCCGACCAGTGACTTCCTACCGCGCGCTCTACCGTCAGCGCGTTCGCGAACGACGACCGCACGATGACGGGAAGACCTCCGAGGCCCGTGAGCGTTCCGCCCGTCGGGTCGAGGCCGATCGCGACCCCAATCACCGACGGCGTGGCGATCGCGAGCTGCACGCTCCACCCCGACTGCTCAACCGCAGCCGGCTGCGCGGCGGCGTCGACAGAGTTCACTTCAGTCGCTGCGAGACACGTCATCAGGAGGGTTGTGATCATGGTCAGCGCCGCCTGAGCACGGCCGATGCCAACGCTCGTTCTCTCGGGACACGGCGTTCGTGCACGCGCGCGAACTGCCACCGTGACGACTTGATGAACCGCGCACAGGAAAAGTCGTCAAAGCGACACGACCCGTGAATACGTCGCGCCGCGCGCGCGTATCGGCCGACTTGTCAGTGGTGCCTGCTATGGCTGCGTCATGAGCACCGAGCCCGACATCATGGAACCGACGCTGTGGCGGAAGAACGGCTGGACCGCGCGCGTCATCAAGAACGAAGACGACGACGGCTGGGCCGTGGAGATCCGCAAGGCGGGCTTGCCGGAGCCCGTGCTCATCAGCCCGTGGGTGATGGGGCGCGACAAGAAGAACCCCAAGCCCTTCGACGAGCCGGCCTTCGCCACGTTCGTGAAGACCGCGTCAGAGGTGCTCGACCGCTCCGCGCGCCAACGCGACGCCGCGATGAAGAAGCGCGTCGACGTGGCGTGGGACGGCCGCTGGTACGCGGTGTTCCTCGAGCAGGTCGCCGACGAGTACGAGCCGCACGCCATTCTCTCGGCGACCGACGACCAGAAGCAGACCGTCGCCAGCTTCCGCGTGCCGCCGAACTTCAAGTTCACCCGCGACCGCGCCAACGCGTGGGCCCAGGGCGGGTTCCAGGAACCGTGACGCACCTCTACAAGGTCGTCACCGCGACGCAGTGGCGCGAGGCCGTGGAACGAGGCGTGTTCCACGGCGCGCCCGTCGACGTGCGCGACGGCTACATCCACTTCTCGAAGGCGGAGCAGCTGAGCTGCACGCTCGAGAAGCACTTCGCCGGTCAGCGAGACCTGCTGCTGGTCATCGTCGAGGGCGACTCGCTGGGCGACGGCCTGAAGTGGGAGCCGTCGCGCGGCGGGCAGCTGTTCCCGCACCTGTACGGTGCGCTGTCGGTGTCGCAGGCGCTCGCCGTGGTGCGGCTGGCGTGACGTCGCGCTCCTACGCGACCTCGACGACGGACCACTGCCGCGACATGCCGGCGAGCTTGAGCTCGACGTCGTCGCCGGCCTTCTTGCCGATGAGCGCCGCGCCGAGCGGCGAGGCGGGCGTCACCACATGCACGCCGCCCTTCAGCTTGGTGCCGCCGCCTTCCGGGGCGACGAAGTAGTGCACCGGCTCGCCGTCTTCGTCTTCGAGCGTGAGCAACGCGCCCGCACGCGCGACGGCGGTCTTCGCGATGGACATCACGCCGGTCGCCGCGATGCCGGCCTTGAGCGCCTCGATGCGCATCGCCTGACCGCGCGCGAGGTAGCTCTGCTCAAGGGCGCGGGTGTCCTTGTCGTTCTCGGGCTTGGCCTCCGCGTGCGTGGCCGCTTCGCGCGTGTCGGCGTGCGCCGCCAGCAGCGTGTCGAGCGTGCGTTGCAGCTGCGCGAGCAGCTCCTTCTTGAGCGCCTCTTTCTTCACAGCGCGAAGTCGTACGACAAAACGAGGACGCCCACAGGCTCGGCGGGCGGCGCGGGCTTCTTGCTTTTCTTCGACTTCTTCTCGGGCGCGGGCACTTCGGTCTCGAGCGCGAGCTGGCACGTCGCGTCGCCGCACGGCAGCTGCGCGGGCAGGGTGACGATGCTCGCTTCGTCGATGGCGCGCAGCAGCACGCTCGGGTCGGCGGTGACGTCTTTCGCCATGGGCAACGCTGGCAACACGCGCTTGCTGACGGCCACCAGCTCGGAGCCGACGGTCTTCGGAGTCAGCGTGCCGCCCTTGATGGAGAAGCTGTAGGCGACGTGCGCGCAGCCGCCGAGGCGCAGCGTCACTTCGTGGCCTTCGGGCGTGGTGAGCACCTGGGTGAGGTGCTGCTTCTCTTTCTTCGTCGAGAGCAGCTTGAAGCCGGGAGGGAGCTTCTTGCGGAACTGCGGCACGAGGTCCTTCGCGTCGAACGCGCAGTCTTCGGCGTAGCTCGTGAAGGCGGAGAGCACGATGCAGGCGAAGAGGAGTCTCATCGGCGACGACCTTACTTCCGTGCATCGCGGCGGCGGCGGTACGTGAAGGTGACGGTGGGTCGTCGCGCTGCGCGGATGAGTCGGTGACGCTCTACGCTGCGGGAATGAGGATGCGCGCGGCGGTGCTCATGCTGATCGGGTTGGCGGCGTGCGAGGGCGTTGTCGGCGAGGTCCCGCGCGATGATGCGGGTTTGGTCGATGCTGGCGAAGTCGATGCAGGCGAAGTCGATGCTGGCGAGTCGATGCTGGCGAAGTCGATGCCGGTGAAGTCGATGCCGGCGAAGTCGATGCAGGCGAAGTCGATGCCGGTGAAGTCGATGCTGGCGTCGTCGATGCGGGCGTCGTCGATTCGGGTGTGCCGGATGCGGGACGCCCCGACGCCGGAGTCCCAGACGGTGGCTGGCGCAGCGCGCTCTACCCAGCGGACTGGCGACCGCCGGAAGATCCGCTCAGCACCACCGACGCGCAGGGCCGCTTCATCCCCGACTTCTCGTGGGCCGGGTACCGCAACGGCGTGACCCGACCGCCGTACGGAACGGTCCCCGTCGTCGCGACGGTGAACGCGTCGCTCGGCAACGGGACCACCGACGCCACGAGCGCGATTCAGGCGGCCATCACCACGGCCTGCGCGACCTCCGGCGGCGGAGCTGTGTCGCTCCCCGCAGGCACCTTCCGCGTCACGTTGCCGATGGCGAGCTCACCCGCAGCGCTACACCTCAACTGCTCCAACGTCGTGCTGCGCGGCGCCGGGCGGACACAGACGTTCATTCTCTTCGACGACGCGACGCGCGCGCGCGGCAAGTCGGTGGTGCGCATCAGCGGCTCGGGCTCGGCGCTCGACAACACCAGCACCACGCGAACGCGCTGCTGCACGTGCTCTCGCACGGCGTCACCGTCACCCGCGGCGCCGCGCGCGTCACCATCGACGACTGCCGGATCGGGCCTGCCGGCTACCGCGGAGGCGGCGGCAACGGCTACCCCTTCCAGATCAACGGACAAGACGTGTTGCTCGCCGACGTGCGCGCCGAAGGGGGCCGGCACAACTTCACGTTCAACGACGCCACGGCCTCCGGGAACGTCTTCCTGCGTGCGCAGAGCGTCAGCTCGCGGCTGGCGGACGACTCGCATCGCTTCCTCGCGCACCAGAACCTCTTCGACAGTCCCGTGCTGACGTCGGCGTGGCTCCAGGCGGTGAATCGTCGCAACACGAGCACTGGCGCCGGCTTCACGTCGACGCAGCACGTGTTCTGGCGCGTGCGCACCGTCACGCTGCACCCGAGCGCGCAGCAGTGCGTCGTCGAGACCGCGCAGTTCGGCCACGGCTACGTCATCGGCACCAGCGGGCCGGGCCGCGTCTGCACCACGTGCGTGACCAACTCGTACTGGGCCGCGGGCGACCAGGGCGCGCCGACCGACTGGGTCGAAGGCGCCGACGCTGGCGTCACGCTGTACCCGGCGTCGCTCTATCTCGACCAGCGCGACAAGCGCTGCGCGCGTGAAGGGCTGAGCTGCACCGCCAACTGGCTGTGACGCCGGTCAACGACGCGCGTCGAGCACGACATCGAAGACGTGGGCGGTGCTGACCAACAGGCGCCCGCCCAGGCGCAGCGCCTCGCTCGTCGGCGCCGCTGGCTCGCCCTCGAACACCTCGAGTGTGAAGCGCCACGCGCCGGGCTCGAGCTCGTCGTCGGCGTCGAAGCGCCACGTGAAGCTGTTCTTGAGGCCGAGGTACGAGTTGACGGTGTACGTGGCGCGACCGCCGGGGCGCTCGACGGTGACGCGCGTGGGCAGCTGCCGGGCCAACGGCGCGCCCGTCACGCGGTACTCGAGCCCGAACGACACGCCGCGCGCCGCCACGACGGGCGTCTTCGCGTGGGCGAAGGCCAGCTCCCGGGCGCCGCGTCGGGTGAACGTGCCCGCCGCTTCAATCACCAGCGCGCCCACCTCGAAGGGGGTGCGCGCGAGGCGCCGCTCGACGTACTGGCGGTGCATGACGAAGCGCGGCTCGATGATGCGGTCTTCGTCAGTGACGCGCGCCCGCGCCTCGAGCAGCTCGGCCATGATGCCGCCGGTGCGCCACGTGGAGTCCTCCTCGATGTGACGAGGGAGCTGCTGCGCGACCGCATCGAGGTGCACGCGCGCGCGTGACGTCGACGCCGCGTCACCGCGGGCTCGGAGCGCGCCGGCGATGCGCAGGTGGGCGAAGAGCCGCCAGTACTCGTAGTCGGGGTAGTCGGTGTGCAGGCCGGCGTGTCTCCGCGGCGCGCGCTCGAAGCGCGAGGTCGACCGACGCACCACGTCCCACGCGGCGACCGCGCCAGCGTCGTCGCCTTGCAGCGCCAGCGCCTCCCACAGGCGCGCGGCGTTGAGGTCGAGGTTGAAGCCGCGCTGCACGAGGGCGCGCGCCAGCGACGCCGTGGCCTCGTCCTGCTTGTACGCCAGCTTCGAGGCGATGAGCTCGAAGCCGCTCGCCGCGGCGTAGCGCACGAAGGGCTCGGCGTCGTCCAACAGCACGTCCAGCGCCTCGGCCTCGTCGTACAGCCGCGCGACGTCCCCCGAGGTGTTGTTGGCCAGGTCGTAGACCCACTCGCCGACCGCGCGCCGCAGCAGCAGGTCAGGCGAGGTGTGCCAGCCCTGGGCCACGAGCCACTTCATCGCGGCCTGGGTGGTCGACCCATCGGGCGTCGGCGTGCGCGGGAGCTCCGCCGCGGCGCCCAGCCGCCGCGCGGCCCGGTAGCCCGCGTCGCGGGCGGCGTCGAGGTTGGCGCTGGCGCCACGCCGCGGCGCCTGCGCAGGCCCGGAGCGCTCGCCGTTGTCGAGGGCCAGCCGCAGCAGCGCGCGCGCCTCGTCGGTGTGCCCGGCCGCGTGCAGCAGCGCCGCGACGTCGACCAACTCACTGGCCGGCACGCCGACAGCCCGCGTCGGCAGCACGCGCAGGCACGGGGTGTCGTCGGCCAGCTTCCCGCGCGACCGCGCCCAGAGCTCGCCAGCGAGCAGCTCGAAGCCCGACAGCTTGCCGCGCAGCACGCCGCCGTCGAAGCGCACCACGACGCTGTCACCCTCGAGGCTGGCGACGTGCGGGGGCAGGGCGTCGGGCGGCGGCGGCGCGGCGCGCGCGCTCGACGCGTCGTTGGGGAGCTGCAGCTCGAAGACCTCGAAGGCCCGGCGGGCCAGCTCGCGCCACAGCGCGATGGCCCGCTCTGGCAGCGCGCCCAGCGGCGGCAGCGGCGTCGCGTCGCGGGCGCCGCGGAAATAGACGGCGTCGCCGTCGCGGCCGAGCTGCCCGTCGACGGTGAAGCTGGCGGCGTCAGCGCCCGCGAGCGGCTCGCCCTTGTACAAGACGCGCGCGCCGTCGCGGCCGTAGCCGGCGCCGAGCGCCTCGAACGTTGCGGGCGCCGCGTCGACGGCGCGCAACGGGGCGTTCCACCAGACGCGCTCGTCTGCCAGGAAATAGCCGTCGTCGAGCGCGCGCACGCCGCGGCCCTCGAAGCCGGGCGGCCGCTTGACGTCGGCGTGCAGGCCCAGGCCGTAGCAATAGAAGCGCTTCGCGTCGAAGGCGCAGCTGTGGCTGATGACGCGGAAGCTGTCGCGGTCTGCCTTCGCGAGCTTCCGGCCGCACCAGTACACGTGCGCCGCGTCGCGGGCCCACACGTCGCCGAGCACCTCGAAGCTGGCGACGTCGACGCCGCGCATCGGCTTGCCGCGGAACGTGAGCCGCTTCCCGTTGATGACGTACATGACCCGCGTGCTTGTAGCCGCGTCAGTTGGTGTCAGGCACCAGCTCGAAGCGCAGGCGCACGCCGTCGACCGGCTCGATGACGTCGCCGGGCTTCAGCACTGCGCGCGGCACCGGTGCGCCGTTGACGCGCAGCGCGTGCGCCACGCTGCCCACGCGAGAGAGGTCGGCGCGCTCGTCGTACACCACCCACTCGCCCTCGACGGTGCGGTGCAGCGTGCACGCGATGCGGGGCACGTTGCCGATGAGTCGCAGCAGACACTCGGGCGCGCCGCCGACGTCGGTGCGCTGCGGGTTCAACACCACGTCGGTCCACGCCGCCGAAGCCGTCTGGGTCCACGACTCCAGCCGCAGCCGCGCGCGCAGCCCTGCGGGCACGACCTCCGCCCAATGACCCTGAAGGAGCGGCGCCACGCGCTGCAGCTGCACCCACGCTTCGTCGGTGGCGGGCCACGCGGTGCCAGCGCCGACGAAGCCCAGCGTCACCGCGCGCAGCGACGACGCGAAGTCGGCCCGCGTCAGCGCGTCGAGCACGCGCACCGCTTCGGCGTCGTCGACGGAGCCGCCGTTGAAGAGCTCGACCGACACCTTCGACAAGACGCGCGCGACGGGCAGCGCGCCGAGCTGCTCGAGCAACCACGCCACGCGGCCGGCGCGCTGCGTCGCCGCGCGCTTGATGACCAGCGAGGTGATGAAGCCGTGCGTGCTCCAGGTGACGTCGACGTCTCCTGCGGCGTGGGCTTCAGCGAGCCCGCGCAGTTGACGGCGTCGACCCGCGTCGTCGTGCGGCGCGCGCACCCACGTGAGCACCGGGTCGTTCTGCTCCTCGAGGTGATCGAGGTACACGTTCCACACGTCCGCCGTGTCGTCGGCGCCTGCGACGCTTCGCTCGAGGTCGACCTGTCGCGGCGGCGCCTTCTCGACCTCGTCGAGGAAGCGCAGCACGAGCGACTCGTCGATGAAGAGACAGTCGCCGGAGACGACAGGCACGCTGCTCCCGGCGGTGAGTGTCACGCCGTTCAACGTGAGCCGCACGCCGAGTTCTTCGAGTTCGAGACCGGTCGAGGTCTCGCTGCTGACGACGCGCACTTCGGTGTGTGCGCCGCGCGTCAGGCGGACGCGGTCGTCGAACGAAGTGCCGATGCGCAGCGGTGTGCCGGGCCGAAGTCGGAAGCGCTCGCCCACCCGAGCCGTGGTGCCTTCGGTGGGCACGCCGATGATCTGCACGAGCACCTGGTTCGAGTACGCGCGCGGAGTCCGAAGTTCAACCGCAAGCACCGTGGAACGCCGTGCGGTTCTCAACGGCCGCGTCGGCGTTGTTGCGTGTGCACGCCTCAGCGCAGCGTTCTGCAATGCTCGATTGCCCAAACCGCAACGCACTTGTGACTCCTCAAGAGTTCCTTCATCGCCACGCGCGGTGTCCTCACTGTCTCCGCATGGTGCGCATTCACTTCGCTGACTACGAAGCCCAGCGAACCAGGACGGACGCACTGATGCCTGTCGTGCTGATTCGCCACCGTCGCTGACGCCGGGAGTGGTGCGACCGTGCGGTAGTGACGCTCAACGACAGGAGCGCGGCCTGCGTGGCGGGCACCGGCTCCAACGGCGTTCGGTTCGCGTGATGCTCGCCGACTCGTCGCGCGCTGCGTTGTTGTCACGACAACGCGCCTTCATGGCGGCGGTCGTGGCAGGGCACGGGCTGCAGAGCACGATTCCAGCGAGCCCCGCGATCTCGCCGCGATGTTCACGCAGCTGTGGCTCAGACATCGGGCGCGCGCTCGGGTTCGTCGGGCATGTCGAGCAGGTGGGTCGCGCAATCGACGGTCATCTGTAGAGCGAAAGCGGTCACTTTCGACCGTCGGTTCACGAACGGGACCTGGTGGCGTGCCGCGGGCCTGCGTCGGCGCTGGCTGTGCCGCGATTCTTCGCGTCCACCTCCCTCAAGGCTTCTGACCCGCCCCGCTCAGAGTCCACACGACGCGTCGACGACCGCGTGGTCCGCAAAGCGGGTCGGCGTCACGCCCATCAACGCCTTGAAGTCGGCGGTGAAGTGCGACTGGTCGAAGTACCCGGCGTTCGTCGCCACATCGCCCCAGTCTTCATGGTGCGCCGACAACTTGAGCGCCCGCTGCAGCCGCGTGGCGCGGGCGAACTCCTTGGGGCCGACGCCGACGTTCGCGACGAACGACCGTCGCAGGTGCCTCGACGTGACGCCCAGCTTCTCGGCGACGCGCTCCACCGGCAACGCCTCTGCGTCCAGCAGCCGCACCGCGTGCCGTGCGAGCCGCGCAGACGACGACTCTTCGCGGGTGCGCCGCCTCGACAGCGCCGTCGCGACGAACTGCTCCGACAACGCCTCGGGTGACCTCGACACCGCGCACGTCAGCGGCAGCGCGTCGTCGCCCCACAGCGCCTGCAGCCGCACCGTCTGGTCGGTGAGCTCGGACGCCGGCACGTCGAGCAGCGCGGTCGCCCAGCCCGGCTTGATGGTCGACACCACCGCCGCCTCGACGCCGTGCGACGTCTTGAACATCGCCGACGTGCGCGGGCCCATCACCCACAACCCGGTGCACGCCCGGTTCTTCGTCATCATCAGCGCGATGCGCGTGCGCCCGTCGGGGAACGCGTCCAACCGCAGCGAGCCGTTGGCGTCGGCCGTCACCGTCACCGAGTCTTCGAAGAAGCGCGAAGCGAGCATGGTGCTTCATGTGGAGCGCCCTCACGCCGCGCAACCGGGCTTTCCAGCGAGCCGCCTGAAATGTCCGTTCCTTCCAAGTCGCGCACCGTCGCGCCGCGCAGACATGGCCCTCACCTCAACCAACGGGAGTCACCATGTCGCACCCACGCATCGCCCTCGTCACCGGTGCCAACCAGGGCATCGGACATCAAATCGTCAAAGAGCTCGCCGCTCGTGGCTTCACCGTGTTCCTCGGGTCGCGAGACCTCGAGAAGGGAAGGCTCGCCGCGAAGTCGCTAACCGGCGACGTGCGCCCCATTCAGCTCGACGTGACCGACGTGAACTCAGCCACCGCCGCGGCGCAGCGCATCGCCTCCGAGGTCGGCCACCTCGACGTGCTCATCAACAACGCCGGCATCTCGAACACCAGCTTCAAGCCCGGGCAGACGCTCGCCGAGTACATGCACTCCACGCGCGCGAGCCACGCGTCGCTCGAAGAGGTGCGCGCGGTGTGGGAGACGAACGTGTTCGGCCCGCTCATCGTGTACCAGGCCGTGCTGCCGCTGCTGCGCAAGTCGAAGGCGGCGCGCATCGTCGCGGTGTCGAGCGGCATGGGCTCGCTCACCTCGTTGCTCGACAAGAACTTCCCGTACCGCGCGGGCTACGGGCCGGTCTACGGCGCGTCGAAAGCGGCGATGAACGCCATCACCGTGGCGATGGCGCTCGAGCTCGAGAACGACGGCATCAAGGTGAACGCGGTGACGCCCGGCTTCACGAAGACGGCGCTCAACAACTTCGAGGGCCCCGAGACGCTCGAGCAGGGCGCGGCCGAGGCGGTGCGCGTGGCCATCGCTGGTGACGAGGTGCCGAGCGGCACGTTCACCATGCCGGGCGCGACCGTGCCGTGGTGACGGTCAACACGCGTTCGCCAGCGCCGCGGCCGTCGCGCGCTTGAGCCGTTCCTGCGCTGCCAGCAACGACGGCAGCGCGGCCTGCGTGGTGGGCGATGGCTCGTACGGCATGGGCTCTTCGGTGAGCGGCACGCACGCCACCGCCAGGGCTGACAGCGCGCGCAGCCCGGGCGGCACCTGGAGCTCGGTGAGCAGCTCCACGAGGCCGGCGCTGAGCTCGCCCGGCGCGCCCGTGACGAGCGTCTGCGTCAGGCGAACGAAGGGCTGCAGGTCGGTCGGCAGCTGCGCGTCGGTGAGGCGCGCCATCGCCGGGTGGTAGCGCGGCGAGGTGCGGAACTCCGCGACCACGACTCGCTGCAGCCCGTCGACGAGCCCAGCGAACGCCGCGAGGGCCTCGCGCAGCTCCAGCTCAAGGGCCGACACGTCGACCGGGCGCACCACGTCGTCGACGTCGTCGCGGAGCACGAGCGTCTGCTGCGCGCGGCACACGCGATGTTCTCGCAGCCACGCCGCCGCGGCGTCGGCGCCCTTCAGGTGCGTGACGTCGGTGTCTTCGTCGTAGAGGTCGAGGAACGCGCGCAAGAAGCCCTGCTGCGTTTCGGGCGAATCGTTGAAGAAGCGCGCCCGCACCGTCGGCGCGTACGGCATGAAGTTCGAATAGCTGATGGTGTAGGTCGAGACGACGCGCGAAAAGGCTTCCTTCGCGTCGACGTCGAACCAGCGCGCGCCGGTCTCGACGCGCTCGATGGCGCCGCCGATGCCCTGCTTCGGCCAGCGCGCCAGCAGCGGCACCACGTCGCGAAACGGTCGCACTTCGCCACGCCAGCGCAGCTGCAGGTGCACGCGGTCCGCGCGCGGCGCGTCGACAGAGACCAGCGTGTGGAGGAGCGCGCGGGAGACGAGTTCTTCCTGCAGATCACCGAGCGCTGCGCGTCGCAGCAGCGAGGCCACCGCGGCGACGGCGAAGCGCACGCCCGGGGCTTCCTGAAACCCGTCGCTGCGCTCGACGGGGTCTGCTTCGAGCCGGTACCGCGCAGCCTTCGACAACGAGAACGCCATGCGCCGGGCAAGATGCCGCGTACGCCGGCGACCGTCGACCTACAGCCGGCCCAGCACGCGGCCGTCCGCTCCGACGGACACCGCCAGCGGCACCAGCGTCACGCCGTACTTCTTCGCGAGGCCCCTGTGCTTCGACACGTCGACCTCCACCACGCGGCGGCCCTGGCCTTCGAGCTTCGGCTTCACTTCGTGGCACTCGCTGCAGAGCGGGTGGGTGAAGACGACGGCCAGGTCGCCCGAGGTGTCAGCGACGCCGAGCTGCTCGAGGTCGACCCGCTCCAGCGCGCCGCCCTTCACGCCGCGCAGCTTCGCCAGCATCTTGTACATCTCACAGCCCACGCACAGGCCCGTGGTGGTGGCGAGCCCCGCCAGCGCCGCCACGATGCCACCCAGCACCGCGCCCACCGTCGGCAGCCCCGCGACGTAGAGCGCCGACGCCGAGAGCAGGAACACCGCGCCGATGATGTTGGCGAAGCGCGGCGCGCGGCTGTCTTCCAGCTCGCCTTCGCCCACCTTCGGCTGCACCACCTCGAAATAGAAGACGCACGGCAGGCAGTACTTGCGGCCGAACACCACCGCGACCGCCAGCTGCGTGCCCAGGAGCGCCAGCAACGGCCAGAAGCCCGTCAGCACCGCCGTCGCTGCGCCCAGCGACACCACCAGCTGATTGAAGCGCGGCGCCCGCGAGTCGATGACCAGGAGGTCGTTGTACGGGTGCGCCTGACGGGTGAACGAAGCAGTGGCGGTAGCAGACATGCCGTCCACCGTAACGGACGGCCATCCGCCATGCAAGATGACCTCTGTTTTAACGGACGGGGCTCAGACCTCGTCGCCGAGGTGCTCTGCGCCCTTGCGGTCGTACATGAGCTGCAGCACCGCGGCGAGCACGGTGAAGCTGATCAGCAGCGTGGTGCCCAGGCCCAGGCACGCGACGTAGCCGATGCTGCGCAGGCCGAGGTGCTCGGCGAAGAACAGCGAGCCGAAGCCGGCGATGGTGGTCAACGTACTGCTGGCGACGGCGCTGCCGACGGAGCGCAGCGCGACGAGCGGCGGCACACCCTCGAGGTAGCGGTGCAGCAGGTACAGGCCGTGGCTCACGCCGAACCCGAGGAGGATGGGCAGAATCACCAGGTTCATGAAGTTGAGCCGGTGGTTGGTGATGCTCAACAAGCCCAACATCATCAACAACCCGATGCCCAGCGGCAGCACCGAGGCCAACGCCAGCTTCACCGAGCGGAAGTCGAGGTAGTGCATGATGAGGATCCACAAGGCGGCGAGCAGCACCGTCACCTTGCCGTCCCACAACACGATGCGCGCCAGCTTGGCGTACAGCAGCGCGAGGCCGGCCGACTGGTACTGCGTGCCGCTCTTGCCGGTGATGATTCGCGTCTCGTCGGCGAAGGCCAGCATGTTCTTGCCGTCCCAGAGGTCGACCTTCGGGTACAGGAACGTGAGGTAGCCGTGGTTCTCGGGCTTCGTGGTCGGCAGGTGCACGAACTGGCTCGCGTAGATGTCGGGCACGCCGTTCACGTCGAACGGCTTCTTCGCCAGCACCTTGAAGAAGAACTCGGCCTTCTCCTGCACGTCGGGCGGCAGTGACGACACCTCGATGTCCTTGAGCTCTTCACGCCACGCTTCGAGCACCTTGGCGTTGGCCTTGGCGGTCTCGGGCGGCGGCACGAAGGTGAACACGCTGACGACCTGGTCGACCGTCTTGAACTTCGACGCGTCGACGTTGAAGTCGTGGTCGGGGTCGTTGGTCATCGCGTACCAGATGTCCTTCGCGCCCTCGATGTCCTTTGTGTAGACGGCGATGGGGTCGGAGCTGATCTGGAAGCGGGCGTTGATCTCGTCCTGCAGCTTCACGCTCGGTTGATCGACGGGCATGAGCGCGCGCGTGTTGTAGTTGAAGCGCACGCCGCCCTTGAGCCGCTCGAGCATCGTCATCTCGCGGTCCTTGGGGATGGGGAACTCGACCCACGGAATGGCGAACGCGCAGACCACGGCGACGACCAGCAGCGAGGCGGCGAGCACCAGGCCCGGCCGGTGAATGCGCGTCTTGCCCGAGGTGAGCGCCTCTGACGGCGGCTTCATGGTGCCGACGATGCGCGCGGGCCAGTCGGGGTGCCGGTGGCCCAGCACCGCGAGAATGGCCGGCGCCCACGTGAAGAGCGCGAACGCCGTCAGCATGGTGCCGAAGCCCGCGAGGAAGCCGAACTGCGAGAAGCCGCGGAACTCCGAGACGAGCAAGACGAAGAAGCTGCCTGCAGTAACGATGGCCGAGATGACCGCCGGGCGGCCCGAGTTGATCATCGCGTCGCGGATGGCCTCGTCCCACTTCTTGCCGAGGCCCAGCTCGATGCGCGTGCGGTAGGTGAAGTGGATGCCGTAGTCGATGCCGAAGCCCAGCAAGATGGCCGCGATGATGCTGGTCACCATGTTGAGCTCGCCCAGCGTCAGCTTCGCGAAGCCCAGCGTGTAGACGGTGCCCAGCACCGTGCCCGAGAGCACGATGACCGTGGGCCACAGCTTGCGGAAGAAGATGAAGATGATGGCCGCGATGGACACCAGCGCCACGATGGTGACGTCGTCGACCGAAGACATGATGGCCACGCTGTCGTCGACGTTGGTCTTGTACGAGCCGGTGAAGCCGAAGGCGACCTTCTTGCT
Organism: uncultured Archangium sp.; assembly: GCA_964459885.1. GTDB lineage: Bacteria > Myxococcota > Myxococcia > Myxococcales > Myxococcaceae > Archangium_A. Next base: position 6,956 of record CAYWON010000051.1, on the reverse strand, counting down.
GTCGCCCATCAGGTCGTAGTCCTCGACGAGCTCCACGCCCGCGCGCCTGGCGGCGTCGAAGAGCAGGCCCTTCGTCAGCACCGTGCCCGCCTTCTCACCGCCGGTCATCGCGGCGATGAAGTCCTGCGTGCTGCCGAGCTGCGTGGAGTTCCACATCGGCTTGACGAGCAGCAGCATCATCTTCTTGTCGTCGCTGATGTAGTAGTCGTCGCGGATGCTCTTCTTGCCGACCGACGAGTACTTCTTCACCAGGTCTTCGAGCTCGAGCTTCACCGGCTCGGTCTTGCGCAGCTCGATGTAGAACGGGTTGTTCCGGCGCAGCTGATCTTTCAGGTACGCGTTGATGCGCTTCTTGCCCTCGAGCAGGTCCTCGGTGCGAATGAAGAGCACCATGTTCTCCTGCACGAACTCGACGGGCACCCGGTAGGTGATGAAGCGCACCCACGGCGTGCCGTCGGGCTGCGTGCCGGCCTTGAGGCCCGCGTTGACCTCGTCGGCCAGTTTCTTGAGCGCCTTCTCGTCTTCGCTGCGAAACGCGATCTGCAGGTACCCGGCGCCGCCGACCATGTCGATGACGCGCTTGACCGCCACCACCTCGGGCAGCTCCTGGCTGATCAACGAGAGCTGGTCTGACTCGAGGCGCAGGTTGAGCGCGAGCAGGGTCGAGCCGACGCCGAGACCGAGCAGCACCAACAGCACCTTGCCCGGCGCGCGGACGATGAGGTTGGCGTACGCGGTGAGCCACCGCGTGATGAAGGCTGACTTGTCACTCATGGCCCGGCGCTCATAGCGGGGGCGTCAGGCCCACGGCAGAAAAAGACACAGCGCCTACCCATTCCTCACGGGTGCGACGACAGACGGGTCGTTCACCTCACACAAGGACCCCTCATGACCCGTTTGCTCGTCTTTTCCAGCCTCTGCGTCGTCGTCTCTGGTTGTGCAGGCATCACCGTCAAGAAGGACCAGGTCACCGCGGCGCACCGCGTGGCCATCGTCGGTTACCAGGGCGTGTTGCAGCTCGAAGACAAGAACGAGTCGTCGCGAAAAAACAGCATCACCGGGGCCATCGGCGCGGCGAAGGGCATGGCCGACATGACGAGCGGCAAGATGGGCGCGCGGCGCGGCGAGCAGGCCGAGAGCGGCTACGCGGAGCTGGCCAAGCGCCTCAACTCGACCTTCGGGTGGGAGGTCGTGGGCCGCGAGGCGTTCGCGCCGGTCGCGCCGTACCAGGAGCGCGTTGCGAAATCGTCGAGCTTCATGCGCACGGGCAGCCAGGCGGTGCAGGGCGTGCTGACGCAGTACGAGGTCAACGCGCTGAAGAAGGCGCAGCTGGCCGACCTCGCGCAGCAGATGGGCGTCGATGCGCTGGCGACGGTGGAGCTCAAGTACACGGTGGGCAAGCGCGGCGGCGTTTCCATCGGTGGCATGGGGTCGACGACGAAGTTCCCGGTGGCGACGGCGCACTTCAAGGTGACCGACAAGGCCGGCGAGGTCATCTGGGAAGACTGGGTCGCGCGCGGCGAGGTCGCGTCGCAGGGCCTGCGCAACACCATGGGCGCCGACCTCGTCGAGAACGAGACCGAGGTGTTGAACGAAGCGGCCAACAGCGCGTTCGACGCCATCATCTCGCGGTACCACTCGGCGGAAGACGCGGGCGCGAAGGACAAGGCGGCCGCGCAGCCGGCGCCGGCGGCGACGCAGCCTGCCGCGGCGCCCGCTGAAGAGTCGAAGCCCGCCGAAGGCACGCCGCAGTAACCAGACGCAGCGGGGAGAGGGGCCGTCGCGTTCCTCACCGTTTCATGAGACAGCACACGCATGCCCCGCGTCGTGCAGCTCGAGAAGCCGAAGGAGCCGGTCGAGGTCGTCACCGTTGCCCTCCCGAGCCCCGGCGACGGCGACGTGCGCGTGCGCATCGAGGCCTGCGCGCTCGGTCAGCTCGACTGGAACCTGCTGACGCTCGACGCGCCACCGCGCCTGCCGCTGGTGCCGGGCCACGAAGCGGTGGGCGTGGTCGACGCCGTCGGCCCCAACGTCTCGTTGGTCTCCGGCGAGCGCGTCTTGCTGACGCCATTGGCCGCCAGCTGCGCCGAGTGTGACGCCTGCCGCAGCCGCGACGCGCGCCACTGTCCACACGTGCGCTGGCGCGGCATGCACGTCGACGGAGCGCTGGGCACGCACGTGCTGGCGCGCGCGGCTTCGGTGATTCCGCTCGAGGTGCCGATGGGCCTGGCGCCGTTGCCGCAGCAGCTGCCGCCGTCGCTGGCGGCGTCGCTCGCGGTGTGCGGCGGCTCGCTGTGGACGGCGGTCGGCGCGGTGCGGAGCCTCAAGCTGCTGCAGCCCTCGCGCGTCGCGGTGTTCGGCGTGGGCGGCGTCGGGCACCTCGTGATTCAGGTGGCGCGCGCGCTCGGCCACACGGTGTTCGCGCACGACGTCGACCCAGACCGCCTCGCGCTCGCCGCGTCGCTGGGCGCGCTCAAGCCCGACGGCGCCGTCGACGCGGCGGTGGTGTGTACGCCGTCGACGCAGGCGCTGCAGACGGCGGTGCGCTCGCTGCGCGGTGGAGGTCGCCTCGCGTTGTCGGGCTCGAGCCCCACGGGGCGCATCGACCTCGCGGTGGCCGACCTCGTGTGGCGCGGCATCACGTTGACGTGCGGCCTGCTGGGTACGCGCGAAGACCTCGAAGAAGGCCTCGCGCTGGTGCTGACCGGCAAGGTGACGCCGAAGGTCGAGACCATCGCGCTCGACGACGTGCCCGCGCGGCTGTGGGCGCTGCGTGACCTGGGCTTCGCAGGGCGGCTGGTCGCGCTGCTCTGACTACGCCGCGGCCGGCAGCGGGCAGTAGCGCTGCGTGAGCGCGGTGAGCGGCTCGTTCCACAGCTTCTCGTAGGGCAGCGTGAGCAGGTTCACCGACTGCTGGCCGTGCTTGTACGCGGCGATGAGGCGCTTGATGACCTTGCTGATGGAGCGCTGCTGGAAGCACAGGTACGGCAGGCCGCCGAACACGATGAGCTTCGCGTGCCGGAGGCCGAGGTTGGCGATGTAGAACGCCTGGATCTCGATCTCCCCGAAGTCGTCGATTTTGTAGCCCGTCATCATGTGGTGGATGTCGTGCGTCTCGCGGTACCGCTTGTAGAGAAAGTCGGCGTCGCTCTTCAGCGGGAACTCGTAGGTGAACGGGAAGATGTTGTTCGCCTGGAAGTAGCCCGAGAACACCTTCCCAAGGGAGCCCTCGGGGCACTCGCCCAGCTTCTCGAGCGTCAGCTCTGGCGCGGGCACTGTCAGCCGCTCGGTGAACATCGCCGGGTCGTTCTGCTTCAAGTCGCTCGCGAGCGACTCGTAGGTGCGGTCGTCCATCGCGGTGTGCAGCAGCCACGCCTTCTCGGGGTTCGCCGCGTTGTCCTTGAGAAAGAGGAGCGTCTTGAACGACAGGAACAACCGCCGCAGGAACGAACTCTCACGCGGCAACTCGGGCGGCAGCGACATCACTTCGGCCATGGACCGATGTTCTCTTGAAGCGGACACAACTGTCCACTAACGGCGCATGAAGAACGCGCCAACGAAATCACCGAGGGCGTGCGCGCACGTGTGAGGAGGTGGGTGTGGCTACGCGAGGAGCTGCGCCAGCGCGGCCTTCAGGTCGTCGACGCCCCACGGCTTGGCGAGGCGGTGCGTGCGCGGCTGTGCGAGCAGGTCGCCCAGCAACGTCTCGGGCGCGTAGCCAGAGCAAAAGAGCACCGGTACGTCGGGGAGCAGTTGGCGCACGCCGAGGAACGTGTCGCGCGCCGAGAGCCCCGGCATCATCAGGTCGAGCATCACCAGCGCGGGCTTGCTGGTGACCTCGGTGATGACGCGCAGCGCGGTCGCGCCGTCGCGGGCCTCGAGCGTCCGGTAGCCGAGGCGTCGCACCAGCCGCTCTGTCGAGCGCCGCACGAGGTCTTCGTCGTCCACGAGCAGCACGAGGGGCGGGTCGGCTTTCGCCGGCGCGGCAGCAGTTGCGGGCCGCTTCTCGGCGGGCAGTGACAGCTTCGCCTGCACGGGGAAGCGCAGCTCGAACGTGGTGCCGACGCCGACCTCGCTGCGCACGGTCACGCTGCCGTCGTGCCCGCGCACCGACGCGTCGACCGCCGCCAGGCCGAGCCCGGTGCCGCGGCCGCGGTCCTTGGTGGTGAAGAACGGGTCGAAGATGCGCGCGAGCACGTCGGGTGGAATGCCGACGCCGGTGTCCTCGACCTCGATGCTGATGAGCTCTGCGGTCTCGTCACGCGTGCGGAAACGCAGCGTGCCGCCTTGAGGCATGGCGTCGCGGGCGTTGAGCGCGAGGTTGATGAAGGCCTGCGCGAGCTGCTGCGCGTCGCCCAGCAGCCGCGTGCGCGTCGCCTTCTTTTCGACGACGAGGCGAATGCGCCGGTCGACCGTGCGCTGCAGCATGCTGACGACGTCGTCCAGCACGGCGTGGAGGTCGAGGGCTTCGCGCTGGTTTGTCGCCTTGCGACCGAACTCCAGCAGCTGCCGCACGAGCCCCGCCGCTTGCGAGCTGGCCGACAAGATGACCTCGAGGCCCTCGTGCGCGCCTTGCTCGAGCTTCACCAGCTCGGCGGCAGCGGTGATGGCGCCCAGCATGTTGTTGAAGTCATGCGCGACGCCCGCGGCGAGCTGACCCACGGCGTCCATGCGGTTGGTGTGGCGGAGCTGCGCTTCGACCTCTTGCTCGTCGGTGACGTCGCGGATGGCGCCGGAGATGCGTCGCACGCCGCGCTCCGGGAGGCCGTGCACGCGCACCAGCCGCGGCTTGCGGCCCTTCACCATGAGCTCGACCTCCATGCGGAAGGGCGTGCCGTGGTCGAGGCTGCGCTGGAACACGCGGCGCACGGCCTCACGGTGCTCGGGCGCGAGGAAGTCGAGGGCTGCGTCGAGCGTCGGCGTGAACTCAGCCGGCGAGACGCCGAAGATGCGGAAGGTCTCGGCGGTCCACACCAGCGTGCGCGTGGTGTCGTCGTATTCCCACCCGCCGACGTCGGTGACGGCCTGCGTGCGCTCGAGGAAGCGCTTCTGTTGTTCGAGCTCTTTGAGCAGCGCGCGTTGGTCGGTGACGTCGACCGAGAAGCCCGCGATGCCCATCAGCGCGCCGGCGGCGTCGAAGACGGGGAACTTCGTCGAGAAGAACGTGCGCACTTCGGGTGGCACGAGCACCTCTTCGTAGCGGCGGCTGGGGGTGCGCGTCGCGAGCACCTCGCGGTCGTTGCGCACGAAGTCGTCGGCCTTGGCGGCGTCGAACAGCTCGTGGTCCGTCTTGCCGACGACCGCTTCGTGTGACGTGTGGAAGGCTTCCAGCCAGGCCTGACTCACGAGGCGGTACCGGCCCTCGAGGTCTTTCACGAACGCGATGATGGGCGCGTGGCGGATCAGCTGTGTCAGCAGGTCGAGCAATGTCACCAGCATGCCACGCGGGTCGGCGCGTGTCGGTGTGGACAGTCGCGTCCACTTTCACACATGCGACCTGACGGCAGTAGCGTCGCTTCCCATGCGAATCTGGGCGACGACGTTGGTGGTGATGGCGAGCGGCTGTTTCCAACCCGTCGCTGACGGCGTGTTGCCGGTGGCGGTGGACGCAGGGCGTGTGGTCGACGCCGGGCGGCCGCCGTTCGACGCGGGTCGACCACCGGTGCGCGTCGACCCGTGCGCGTGGGACGGCGGCGGCGAAGGCCTCTGTCAGGTGGACACCGTGGGGGTCTTCGACGGCGTCTCGTGCCGCGGCGTCTGCGCGACGGGGCGCAGCGCAGGGGAGCCCGGCGTGTTCGCGCTGGGCCAGTGTCAGCGCTTCTGTGTGCCGCAGCCCTCGTGCGACTGGGACGGTGCGGGTGAGGTGGTCGACGCTGGCGCCGAGACCGCGTGGGCGTTCGACGGGCCGACGTGTGTGCCGGTGCGTGGCGTCGCTCCCGGGAGGCCGGGCGTGTTCGCGACGCACGATGAGTGCGAGCTGTTCTGCCCGTGTCGCACCGAGAAGCTCGTCGAGGTGTACTTCCCGTTCTGTAGCGCGCGGTACCTCGTCGAGCGTGGCACGGTGCCGCCGGTGCCCAGCTGGCACGACGTCGAGCGGGACCAGTTCTGGCAGGTCAAGGACACGATCTATCAAACGCGCGCATCCATCGCGGAGGTGTGCCGTGCGACGCTCGCCGCGAACGTTCTCAGCGTGCAGTGCATTGGCGGCGAGTAGGGTGCGCGCCGCGATGCGTGTGGCCTTGATGACGAGCGCGCTGCTGCTGACGGCCTGTCTGCAGCCGGTCGAAGACCTGAGCGATGCGGGCGCGGTGGTCGACGCGGGTACGTCGGCGGTGATGCCGGGCGAACCGCCGGGCCGCTGCGATTGGGATGGTGGCGCAGCGCTGTGTGCGGCGGTGACGCACGTGGTGTTCGACGGGGTCAGCTGCCGCAGCGTGTGTGCGCCGTCGCGGCAGGCCGGTGAGCCCGGCGTGTTTGATTCACAGCTCGAGTGCGCGGCGTTCTGTGTGCCACCCGACGGCGGGTAGTGAGCTGAGTCGGCTCGACGCTGGCCTCGACGGCGGTGGGGCGGGGGGTGACGACGCGCGGAGCACGCGCCGGGCTGGCCTCGCGGCACGACACGGCTTTTGGGGAAACCTGAGGTCGTGGGAACGTGGGAACGACCGCGGGACGCCCCAAAAGACCTGCGGCGCTCTCAATCACTTCGTGTGGGCTGCGGGCCCGTGCGTGGTGGGCAACACGCACGCCACGCTCTCGTCTGCGCACCTTTGAGCCCGTCAGTCATCGAGCGGCAACGCGCACGGCCCACGCTGCGTCGCCAACACGTTCCAGCCCGGCGCTGCGCCCGGTGACACGCGCGCCAGCAAGACGCCGCGCAGGTGCACGTCGGCCAGCAGCAGCTCACCATCCACCGTCCATTCCACCGAGAGGTCGTCCGCTGATTCCGGCGGCGCCTG
>CAYWON010000050.1:0-40379 GCA_964459885.1 uncultured Archangium sp. | reverse complement strand
GAGAAGAGCAGCGTCGTGGTGAGCGCCGCGCCGAGGAGATGACGCTCGCCGCCGCGCCAGCTCCACTGCTTGCGGACGCGCGCGATGACGGCGGCGTACAGCCACAGCGACCACGGCAGGAACGCCCAGAGCACCGTGTGAAAGAAGAACGTCGGGTCGCCCGCGCCGCGAATGGGCCCCGTGTTGGTGAAGCGGCCGAACTGGCTGTCCCAGAAGAAGAAGCGCACGCCCGACACGCCGGTGCGGCCGAACATCACCTTCTCGGGGTGCGCGTCGAACTGCGCCCACAAACAGAAGAGCTCGGGCGTGATGAAGAGCAGCGTCAGCGCTGCGAAGACCGGAAGTCGCCACGTCACCACGCGCCGCCATTCGAAGGACAGCAGCCCCGCGGCGATGGGCACGACGACGAACGGGCCTTTGGTCATCATCGCCAGCGCGGTGAAGAAGGCGCCAACCAGGAGGTCACGCCGTGACTCTCGACCGCGCAGCGCGTGGAAGAGCGCCGCGGTGATGAAGCCCACGAGGTACGGCTCGGCGCGCACGTCGGCGTTCGACATGACGACGTGCTGCGAAGTGAGCAGCACCAGCACGGCGAGCTTCGCGACGGTGTCGTCGAACAGCAGCCGCCCGAGCCGCCACGTGTACGCGACGCCGACAAAGAAGACCGCGACGCCCGGCAACCGGTAGGCGACCTCGTTGACGCCGAAGAGCTTGAACGAGAGCGCGGTGAGCCAGAATGGCAGGTGCGGCTTGTCGAGCCAGTCCTGTTGGTAGGCGACGAGGTTCACGAAGTCGTTCGACTCCGCCATGTGCCGCGCGACGGTGGCGTAGAGCGCGGCGTCGGGCTCGAGCAGCGCGCCGAAGAGCTGCGTGACGTGCAGCGCGACGCTGACGCCCAGCAACGGCCGCCACCAGCGCTGGAGCCACGCCTCGAACACGAGGGGCCGTGTAGTTCAGCCGCGCTTCGTGGTGCGCAAGAGTTCGTCTAAGACGGGCTCCCCGTGACCGAGGACGAGCTCCGCGCACTCGTGAAGTCCATCGTCACCGAGGTGGTGAAGGACGCCGCCCCGGCCGCCGCGCCTGTGGTGGAAGAAGACGACCGCCCCGCGTGGAGCCGTGGCCCGAAGCACCGCCCGTTGCCGCCGGCGCGCAGCGAGCGCGCGCTGTCTGCGTTGGTCGACACCACGCCCGCGCGCATCGTGACGGGCCGCACCGGTACGCGGTACCTCACGTCGTCGTACCTGGGTCTGCGCGCCGACCACGCCATCGCGCTCGACGCTGTGGAATCGCAGGTCGACGACGCGTGGGCCACGCAGCAGGGCTGGGTGCCGCTGCGCAGCCGCTCGAAGGACCACGCAGAGTTCCTGTTGCACCCCGACACCGGCCGCCGTCTCGACGACGCGAGCCGCGAGCGCTGCGCGAAAGAAGCGACGCCGGGTGTCGACATTCAGTTGATCGCCGGCGACGGACTTGCCGCGTCGGCGCTGCAGCTGAACGGTCCGGCGGTGATGAAGGCGCTGCACACGGCGTTGACGGCGAAGGGCTTCTCGGTCGGCAAGACGTTGTTCGTGAAGTTCGCGCGCATCGGCGTGCAGGACGAGATCGGCGTCATCACCAAGGCGAAGAGCACCATCATCGTGGTGGGTGAGCGCCCGGGCCTCGGCACCGGTGACTCGCTGTCCATCTACACGGCGTACGGGCCGAAGCTGGGCCAGGACAATTCAGAGAAGGACTGCATCTCGAACGTGCGCGAGGTGGGCTTCCCGCCCGAGCGCGCGGCGGCGAAGTGCGCCGACTTGATGAAGGCCACGTTCGCGGCTGGCGGTGGCGGCGTGAAGCTGACGGGTGGCGCATGAAGACGCTGGTGCCGGTGCGGCCGAAGTTGTTGTCGGTGCGGCAGGTCGAGCAGCTCGAGCCTGCGTTGGCCAGGGCGCTCGGGTTGGATCTCTCGAAGCACGTGTCGGTCGGGCTGGTGACGTGCGACCAGGACGACTCGCTCTACGCGGCGCTGGACCACGCGACGAAGTACGCCGAGGTCGACGTGGTGTACGCGAAGTCGTTCTACGCGGGCAGCGCGCACGCGTCGGGGCCGCTGTCGGGCGAGGTCCTCGGCGTGCTGGCCGGCGCGAACCCGTCAGATGTTGCGGAAGGCCTGTGGGCGCTGCGTGAAGCGCTGACGACGAAGATCCACTTCGTCACGTTTGAAGGCGCGAACTCGCCGGCGTTCTTTCCGCACGTCATTCCTGAAACGGGCCGCTACCTCGCGCCGCTCGCGAACGTGAAGGTGGGCGAGCCGCTCGCGTACCTCATCGCGCCGCCGACGGAGGCCATCGTGGGCCTCGACGCGGCGTTGAAGGTGGCCAACGTGACGCTGCAGAAGTTCTTCGGGCCGCCGACCGAGACGAACTTCGCGGGCGCGTACCTCACGGGCTCGTTGCCTGACGTCGAAGCCGCGGCGCGCGCGTTCACCGAGGCCATCGAGCACGTCGTGTCGTCGCCGCTCGGTGGGCTGGTGCGCCCCGAGCGTGAGCGTCGGTGAATCGTCGCGTGCTGCTGGGCCTCGCGCTCGCCGCTGTCGCGCTGGTCTCGGTCTTCACTCTCTTCCCGTGGCGACTCGCGGTGGTCTCGTTCGGCCACGGACGCGCGGGCGATCTCCACCTGCTCTACCGCAAGCCGTACTCGGAGGCCGACTGCCGTGCGCGGGGCGGCTTCCCACTGGTGGGCTACGCCTGGTCGTGGGTCTACGCCGGCTGTTCGCCTTTCAAGGGCGCGCTGCTTCAAGACGAGAAGGTGCCGCGCGTCGTCGCGCTGCTCGTGGGGGGCGTCGCGGGCGGTGAGCCGACGAGCGACCCGCAGCGCCCGACGCGAGACCTCGCGCCACGGAAGATTGTTCGGCCGGGGCGACCGGACGGTGGTTGAGCGCGCTGCTTCTCACGCGGCGCGATGGATTCCCTCTTTGTCGTTCGTTTGAGTTCCAATTCACCTTTGGCGTTGATACTCCCCCCCAGTATCAATGCCGCACACGCCTGCTGAGAAGAAGCGCGTCATCACCCGCCTGCGCCGCATTCGCGGGCAGACCGTGGCGCTCGAGCGCGCCGTCGCTGAAGGCACCGAGTGTGGCGACCTGCTGCAGCAGCTCGCCGCGTTGCGTGGCGCCACGACTGGCTTGATGGCCGAGGTCCTGGCCAGCCACGTGCGCGAGACCTTCGGGTCTGACCGTCACGGCCCCGAGGTGGTGGCCGAGGCCGAGCGGCTGCTCACCCTCGTTCGTTCATTCATCAAGTGACCCTCACCACGGAGACAAGTTCATGAAGTCACGCGCCGCAGTCGCCTTTGAAGCCGGGAAGCCCTTGCAGGTCGTCGAGATCGACGTCGAGCCGCCGCGCAAAGGCGAGGTGCTCATCAAGATCACGCACACCGGCGTGTGCCACACCGACGCCTTCACGCTCAGCGGCAGCGACCCGGAAGGTCTCTTCCCCGCGGTGCTCGGTCACGAAGGCGCCGGCGTCGTCGTGCAGGTCGGTGAAGGCGTCACCTCGGTGAAGCCCGGCGACCACGTCATTCCGCTCTACGCGGCCGAGTGCGGCACCTGCATGTTCTGCACGTCGGGCAAGACCAACCTCTGCATCGCGGTGCGCGCCACGCAGGGCAAAGGCCTGATGCCCGACGGCACCTCGCGCTTCTCGTACCAGGGCAAGCCGCTGTTCCACTACATGGGCTGCTCGACCTTCAGCGAGTACACCGTCGCCGCTGAGGTCTCTGTCGCGAAGATCAACCCCGAGGCCAACCCCGAGCAGGTCTGTCTGCTCGGTTGCGGCGTCACCACGGGCCTCGGCGCGGTGAAGCACACGGCGAAGGTGCAGCCCGGTGACTCGGTCGCGGTGTTCGGCCTCGGCGGCATCGGGCTCGCGGTGGTGCAGGGCGCCAAGCTGGCGAAGGCCGGGCGCATCATCGCCATCGACACCAACCCGGCGAAGTTCGCGCTCGCGAAGGAGTTCGGCGCGACGGAGTGCATCAACCCGAAAGACCACCAGAAGCCGATTCAGCAGGTCATCGTGGAGATGACGACCTGGGGCGTCGACCACACGTTCGAGTGCATCGGCAACGTGAACGTCATGCGCGCCGCGCTCGAGTGCGCGCACCGCGGGTGGGGCCAGTCCATCGTCATCGGCGTGGCCGGCGCGGGGCAGGAGATTTCAACGCGCCCGTTCCAGCTCGTCACCGGTCGTACGTGGAAGGGCACCGCGTTCGGCGGCGTGAAGGGCCGCACGCAGCTGCCGGGCATGGTCGAAGACGCGATGGCCGGTCGCATTCAGCTCGCGCCGTTCGTCACGCACACCATGCCGCTCACCGACATCAACGAAGCGTTCGACCTGATGCACGAAGGCAAGTCGATCCGCTCCGTCGTGCACTTCTGAGAGCGAGGCCTCACGATGGAACGAATCGAACAGCACCCGAGCTTTGGTGGTCGCCAGGAAGTCTGGAAGCACACGTCGACGAGCCTGCGCTGCGACATGAAGTTCGGCGTGTACCTGCCGCCCGCGGCGCTGCGTGGTGGTCGTTGCCCGGTGCTGTACTGGCTGTCGGGCCTCGCCAACACCGAGCAGAACTTCATCACCAAGTCAGGCGCGCAGCAGTTCGCCGCGCAGCACGGGCTCATCGTCGTCTCGCCCGACACCAGCCCCCGCGGCGCCGACATCGCCGACGACCCGGCGTACGACCTGGGGCAGGGCGCCGGCTTCTACGTCAACGCCACGCAGGCGCCGTGGGCTGCGCACTTCCAGATGGAGACGTACGTCGTCACCGAGCTGCCGGCGCTCGTCGAGCAGCAGTTTCCGACGACGAGCACGCGCAGCATCTCGGGTCACTCCATGGGTGGGCACGGCGCGTTGACGCTCGCGCTCAAGCACCCCGGTCGGTACGCCAGCGTGTCGGCGTTCGCGCCCATCGTCGCGCCCACGCGCGTGCCGTGGGGCCAGAAGGCCTTCGCGGCGTACTTCGGTGAAGACCGCGCGAGCTGGGCCGCGCACGACACCGTCGAGCTCATCGCGCACGCCACCGAGAAGCTGCCGTTGCTCGTGGAGCAGGGCGAAGGCGACGAGTTCCTCATCACGCAGCTCAAGCCCGAGCTGCTCGAGGCCGCGTGCGCCAATGCGGGGCACCCGCTGATGCTGCGCCGTCACGCCGCGTACGACCACGGGTACTACTTCGTGGCCAGCTTCCTCGGCGCGCACTTCGAGCACCACGCGCGCGCGCTGCGGTCGTGAAGCGCTACGCGGCGCGACCGATGACCGGCGTGCCGTGCAGCACCCGCTCGAGCAGCGGCGGCCTGGCGGTGGGCGCGGCCTGAACCCAGCGCCCTGGCTGCACGCGCGCGCCGTCGCAGCCGAACACGCGGTACGCGCCCAACACGGTGGAACAGCCCGCGTTGGCGACGCGCAGTTGGTCCACCACCGACTCGCGCGGCACGTGCTTGTGGCCGTGCAGCACGAGCTCGACCTTGCCTTGCACGCGGCGCAACAGCTCTCGGCCCAGTGGCAGCTCCGCGGCGTGGGGCCAACCGAACTGCTCTGCGAACCACTCGCCGAGGCCTTCCACCGGCATCGGCAAGACGTGGTGGTGCAGCAGCACCGAGCGTGTCCACCCGCGCGGCGCCAGCGTCAGCGCCTCGTCGACGGCGTCGAGCATCTGCTCGCAGAGGTCGCCGTGGCTGCGGAAGGTGCTGCGGTTGTGCGGCGCGGTCGAGTCGACGCAGATCATGAACAGCCCGTCGCGCGCGTCGACCGACACGCGCAGCCCGTCGCTCAACAGGTCGGCCACGCCGTCGCCCGCCACGTCGTGGTTCCCCGGCACCACGGAGATGCGCTTCTCGCGCAGCAGCGGGTCGAAGAGCTCCAGCCACTGCTCGTACTCACTGATGGCGCCCGCGTGCGTGATGTCGCCGGTCACCACCACGTGGTCGCCTGTTCCTGCTGCAGCGAGCGCACCAACGCGCGCGCCGCGGCCACGTGCTCCGGGCGCTCGCCGAGGTGCAGGTCTGAGAGGTGCGCCAGCTTCATGACGCGCGCTTCCACAGCCGCAGCACGCCGACCGCCGCGCCGAAGACGACCCACGACACCTTGAAGCCGACGCGCTTCACGTGGCCTCCGCGGGCGTGAGCGCCGGGCGCGCGCCGATGAGCCGGGATCTCGCGCCGACGCGCAGCCGCCGACCGCGCCACAAGACGGTGCGCGACACGAAGCCGTTGAGCCAGGTGATGAAGAGCAGCGCGTCTTTCACCAGCACCGCCGGCACCGCGCGCCAACCGAGCGGTCCACAGCGCAGCGCCCGCGCCGAGGAGACGTCGAGCGCCACCTTCACCACGATGGCGCCGAGCAGCATCGAAGCGAGCCCGAGGCTCGGCGACAGCAGGCACGCGAGCGCGAGCCACGGCAGCGGGTTCACGAGGCCCTGCGCGAGCGACGTCGGCAGCGTGACCGCAGTGCGGTGGATGACGCCCCAGCGCAGGTAGCGGTCGAAGAAGCCCTTCGTGCTGCGCGACACCGACACGTTCCACACGGGCGTCTGCGCGACGGCGATGCGCCAGCCCGCGCGTCGGAGGTCCTGACCGATGACGTAGTCTTCCGCGAGTACGTCGGCATAACGCTCGAAGCCGCCGAGCGCGTTCAACGCCGTGCGCCGCAGCGTCATCGACTTGCCGATCATCAAGTCTTTGCCGACGCGCGTCTTGGCGCCCAGCTGCGCCGCGCCGATGCCCGACGCGAGGTGCAGGTTGTCGAGCACCGCGCCGAAGCTGACGTGGCCGAGCCCGCTCACCGGGTTGGTGGCGCCGCCGACGCGCGCGTCGTCGAAGAGCGCTGCCAGCTCGTGCAGCGCGTTGGCCGGCAGCCGCGCGTTGCTGTCAGAGACGAGCAGCAGGTCGAACTCGGCTTCTTTCTCGAGCGTGACGAGCTGGTTCACCTTGGGGTTCAAGCCCGGTGACGTGCGCTGCTGCACCACGCGGAAGCGTCGGTCTCTCACCGCCCAGGCCTGCGCGAGCGCCCACGCCGCGGCGTCGCGGTCCTTCACGCCGAGGAGCACTTCGAAGTTCGGGTAGTCGAGCGCCGCGAACGCCGCGAGGTTCTCGTCGAGCGCGTCGTCGAGCCCGCTGAGCGGCTTGAGGATGGAGACGCCCGGAGTCGCCGTCGTCGTCACCGGCGCGCGCCGCAGCGCGATGGCCACGCAGAGGCGCTGCACCACCAGCGCGAGCAACCCGACACACGACACGCAGACCAGCAGGGTCGTCAGCATTGGCGACCTCCTTCTGGGAGCGTGAATGTCGGGGACACCTGCGACAACGCCGCGGTGCTGACGCAAAAGCATCGCTACGGCGACGCAACGGTCAGGTCACAGCCGTCGCGTCACTCGTTGGGCGGGCGAATGAAGAACCACGTCGCGACGTCGCACTTCCCGGCCTTCTTCGGTTTGGGCAGCGTCGCTTCGAGCTCGCGCAGCGCCTTCATCACCGCCTGGTACGCCGGCGGGAACGAGTTCGAAAACGTCGCCACCACCGGTGTCTGCCCCACCATCGCCACCAGGCCGCCCTGTGAGCCGTCGTGCACGCCCTTCTCGACGTACGCGCCCGACAGCTTCGTCACCTCAGCGGCTGCGACGGCCGCCGAGAGCGCCTCGACCTGCGCGTCCGTCAGCTTCCAGGTGAAGCGCTCACACGTGCCGGTGGTGACGTTCTTCTTCACCACGGGCTTTCCGCGCTCGACGAGCAGCGTGCGGTCCCAGCGCAAGACGAAGCGCTCGTTGGCGAGCGACTCGAGGTTGCTGCCGTGCTCAACCCACAGCTGCGCGTTGGGCGCGGCCGCCATCACCACGAGAGCCAGGAAGTGCATGACGCGGCACTCTGCCCGACTTCACGGGAGCGCGCGTGTCACCGTCGTCATCACCGACGCCTCGAGCCGCGAGGCGAGGAACTGCACGGCCAGCTCGCGCGCCAGCGGCGCCTGCGTCGGCGTCACCGAGAAGCGCGCGAAGAGCCCGTCCCACTCGGCGCGTGGGTCGAGCATGGTCGTCGTCGGGAAGTCGTCGAGCGACAACGTGCCCGGCCGCAGCGTCGGCGACGAGAGCTGCCAGTCGAGCATCTCGGGCACCGCGTTTCGCACGCGCGCCGCGACGCCGAAGCTGACCTGTTCCCGCACTGTGTCTTCGATGAGCCCCAGCAGCTGCCCTGCGAGACCGCGTGCTGCGTTCTCTGCCAGCCCGAGCTGCGCCACGTACGCCCCGATGAGATCCACTGTGTTCCTCAGCGCCGTTGGTCGACGATCTGCAACTGCGTCTGCATGCCGCCCGGCGCCACCAGCCGCGACGTCAGCGCAAAGTCCTGGCCCACCGAGAGCTCCAACGACGGCTTCACGTCGGGGTTGGTGCGCCACTCTTCCGACACGTGCACCGTGCCGATGATCTCGCGGTCGGTCGCCGTCTGGTCGAGCGACTCGAAGAGCACCAACGGCACCGGCGCGCTCCACGGCGGCAACCCTTCGAGCGGGATGGACCGCGTGCACGGCACCGGCGTGTTGGGCGAGATGACCTCGACGGTGCGGCCGCCCACCAACATCACGCTGATGGGCATGGCCACCACGTCGTTGAGGCCGCTGGCCTTGGTGCGCGCGAGGTTCCGCCCGAGGATGGCCGCGCCCACCGCCACGCCGAGTTCCGGGTGCACGTCTTTCTCACTCGAGACGTGAGGGAAGTGCGCGAGCCGCTTGCGGATGGCCGGCATCCGCGTCTGACCGCCGACCAGGACCAGCTCGTCGATGTCAGCGGCCTTGAGGCCCGCGCGCTGCAGCACGTCGTCGGTCGCGCCCACGCAGCGCTCCACCAACGGCGCCACGATGCGCTCGAGCTCGTCGCGCGTCATGCGGTGCTGGAAATCGATGAAGCCGCCGTTCTGTCGCTGCGCCACCACGGGCACGCGCACGTCCATGACGTCGAGCCGCGAGAGCTGGATCTTCGCGAACTCCGCGGCCAGCGCGAGGCGCTGCATCACCGTGCGGTTGCTGCGCACCGACACGCCTTGTTCCTGCTCGAGCTTGGTGGCGAACGTCTCGGCCACCAGCTCGTCGAAGTTGCCGCCGCCGAGGAACCCGTCGCCGCCCGTCGCCAGCACCTTCACCACGCGGTTCTCGACGCGCATCACCGTCGCGTCGAACGTGCCGCCGCCGAGGTCGAAGATGAGCACCGTCTGCTTGGGGCTGCGCAGGTTCGCGTAGAAGAGCGCCGCCGCCGTGGGCTCGTTGACGATGGCCGCGACCGACAGGCCCGCCGACTCGGCCGCTTTGCGCACCGCTTCACGTTGCCGCACTGACGCGTGCGCCGGCACCGTCATCACGCACTGGTGGAACTTGTGGCCCGCCGCGCGCGTGGCCCGCGCCACGATGTCGCGCACCACCACGCCCGCCACGTCGACGAGGGGAATCGTCTGGCCGTAGATGAGCACCGCGCTGTAGCCGTCGCCGCCTTCCACGAGATCGAACGCGAAGCGGTCGCGGTGCTTGGCCACGTACTCAGAGTTGTAGCGTCGCCCCAAGAATCGCTTCGCACCGAACACCGTGTGCTTCTGGTCGTCGATGAGCTGCGTCTTGGCGGCCTGGCCGACGAGACACTTGGTCTGGTCCGCCGAGGGAAACCACACCACCGACGGCAACACCGCCGTCTTGTCGGTCACCGGCACCACGCGCAACTTCCCGCTCGCGTCGAACCACGCTGCTGAGGTGTTGGTCGTGCCGAAATCGATACCCAGAATCGGCTGCATTCGTCGGGAATGTACGGACAGTGCGTTCGCTGAGGGTGAAACAAATTGGGGGTTTCTACGGCACTGGAACCTTCCAGTCGGCTCGCCTACGAAGGCCGGCCATGTCGAAGTTCTCGTCGGTGCTGGTGGTGCTGTTGGCGGGCTGCGGCGGCGGGCTGGAGCGCGTGTCGTACGTGACCGACCACCTCACCTACGCACCCGGTGGCCGCGTGGAGATCTCCCTCACCAACGTGAGCGCCACCGACCTGCGCGTGAACGTCTGCCTGAGCCGGCTGGTGCTGGAGAACGGCGAGTCAGCGGGCGCGAACGTCGAGACGTGCAGTGACCTCGAGGCCGAGGTGCTGGCGCCGGGCGCCGAGCGCAGCGTCATCAAGACGGTGCCCGCCACCATCTCGGGCCGGTTCCGCTACGAGGCGACCATCACCTTGCCGAGCGGTGCCGGTGAGCGCGTGTTGACGCCCGTTTTCACTGTGCAGAACTAAACCCGTTTCTGTCGCGGTTCGTTCCACACGGTACCGTGTGGCGCGTGACGAAGTTCTTCCTCCGACTCTTCGGCAAGCTGGCCTGGTGGCAGCAGCTCGGGGTGTTGGTGTGCCTGCCGGTGGTGACGCTGAACCTCGCGGTCGCCTTCTTCGGGAACTCCGTCGTCTCGCCCATCTCTCCGTTCTTCTTGAAGGAAAAGTGGGCGGCGCTGCAGGCCTACGCGAAGCACCGGCCGGGCTGTCTGTTGTCGGGCCACGAGCCGCTGGGCGAGCTGGCTGAAGCCGCGGGAAAGCGTCACGGGTTGCCGAAGGGCCTGATGCGCGCCGTGGTGGAGGTCGAGTCGGGTGGCCACCCACATCGCATCTCGTTTGCGGGCGCGATGGGGCCGGCGCAGCTGATGCCGGGCACCGCGAAGCAGCTCGGCGTGACGGACCCGTTCGACCCGGAGCAGGCGCTCGACGGCGGCGCGCGCTACCTCGCGGAGCAGCTGGTGAAGATGAAGCGCGTGGAGCTCGCGGTCGCTGCGTACAACGCGGGCCCGGGCGCGGTTCGCGGCGCGGTGCCGAAGAACGGCGAGACGGAGTTCTACGTGGCGAAGGTCATGCGCGCGTACCGGCGCTGAGGTTCAACGCGTGGTCTGCGTGTAGTTGCTGCCGGCGTTGTTGAGCCACACCTCGCCCACGTCGCGCGCGCCGGCGGTGTCGTGCGGCGCGTGGCACGCGAGCCCCACACGAATGGCGAACTCGACCTCGGTGCCGACCGCGCAGTCGCTCAGGTGGAACGTGCCGTTGACGACGGGGCAGGGCACGTCGGTGCTCGACAGCACGTGCATCGTCTTCCAGCCGTCACAGGTCCACCGCAGCTCGAGCCACGCGACCGACAGCGTCGTGTAGCCGCGCGTGTTCCAGCCGCGCGCCTCGGCCTCGCGCTGCAGCTCGGCCATGCCGGGGTGTACGAGGAAGTGCACGGTGCTGACGGGCCCGCGCGCACCAAAGATGCTGGCGAGGTTGGTACGGCCCTCCAGCCGCGCGGGAGGCGGTGGCAACACGGCAGCGTGCTTCGACGGCGCCTTGGGCTTCATGGGGACCCTTTCGAGGAACCTCACGCTACGCCGATTTTTACTTTTTGCCGCGTGACGTGTTGGTTCCCCTGACGTGAGTCCTCCGGCGCCAGATCTGCGCGTCATTCCCGGCGGCGCGGCGACCGAGCCGTCCGAGCAGGCGCTGCTGCGCGCGTTTCTTGCGGGCGATGCTTCGGCGTTCTCCGAGTTGGTGCGCCGCCACCGCGAGACGGTCTACCGGCTGCTGCGGCGCTACGCGTCGACCGAAGACGCGAGAGACCTCACGCAGAAGGCCCTGCTGCAGGCCTTCGAGGCGGTGCAGCGCACGGGCGCGAAGCTGGAGCGCAGCGATGAAGCGGTGCCGTTCAAGGCGTGGCTGGTGCGCATCGCGGTGAACCTCGGGAAGAACCACGTGCGCGACACGGGGCGGTGGCCGTGGGTGACGGTGGAGGTGGTGGACCGTGAGCGCCACGACGACGCGCGCGCTGACGAGGCGCTCCTGCGGCGCCAGCAAGAAGCGCTGACCCGGCGCGCGGTGACGACGTTGCCGCCGCGACAGCGCGAGGTGTTCACGCTGCGCATCGACGGCGGGCTGCCGTTCGCCGACATCGCCGAGGCGCTGGAGATTTCAGAGGGCAACGCCAAGGCCCACTTTCATCACGCGGTGAAGCGCCTCAAGGAAGAGGTCGCGAAGCAAGGAGGTCTTTAAATGAACTGCGAGGAGACCGAGCTCGAGCTCTCGGGCGGCGAGCTGTCGGCCGAGGCGCGCACGCACCTCGATGGCTGCGCGTCGTGTCGCGAATCGGCGCGGTTGTTCGGCCTGGCGGCGTTGCCTCCGCTGGCCGACGTGGAGCGCTTGATGTTGAACGGCGTGGCGGCGTCGACGCAGCAGCAGTGGCGCGCGCAGCAGTCGCGCGGCGGTCGCGTGCGGCAGGTGGTGTCGCTGGCGTTGGCGGCAGGCGTCGGCGCGCTGGTGGCGTCAGTGGCCGTGCTGCGCTTTCACCAACCGACGCCGGTGGTGCGCGTTGAGACCGTGCACGTCACGCCGCCCGAAGTGCCGGTGCTGGAGTTCATCGACGCCAACCTTTCTGAAGACGACGTGTTCTTCGAAGTCGGTTGGCCGTCGCCGACCGAAGGAGACCTCTGACAATGAAGACGAAGCTTCTGGTGGCAGTGATGATGATGACCTCGGCGGTGGCGTTCGCGCAGCGGCCGGGCCGTGGTGGTGGTGACCCGGCGGCGCGTGAAGAGCGCCGCGAGGAGCGCTTCGAGCAAGCGCGCCTGATGTACGTCGTGGCCATCAGCGAGGCGCTGGAGCTCAAGGAGGCCGACTCCATCAAGCTCTCGGCGACCCTGAAGGGCTTCGAGGACCGTCGGCGGCCGCTGCGGCAGCAGATGGGTGAGGCCATGAAGTCGCTCAAAGACGCGGCCGACGGCGACACCGCCGCGCAGGCCACCGTCGACGCCAACGTGCAGAAGGTGCTCGACGGCCGCGCGCAGATGGCGAACCTCGACAAGGAGCTGTTCGCCGCGCTGTCGGCCGGTCAGACGCCGCAGAAGAAGGCGAAGCTGGCGCTCGTGCTGGCGCGCCTCAACGTCGAGATGAAGGGCGCGTTCAAGAAGGGCCGCCGCCACTGACGGGCGCGCGCGGGTCGATGGCGCTAAACACTTGCGCCATGACTCGAGCGATTCGTGTGCACCGCACCGGCGATGCGTCGGTGCTTCAGGTGGAAGACGTGCAGTTGCCTCCGCCAGGGCCCGGCGAAGTGCAGCTCCGTCACACCGCCATCGGGCTCAACTTCATCGACGTGTACCTGCGCAGCGGGCTGTACACGTCGCAGCTGCCGATGGTGCCCGGCCAGGAAGCCGCCGGTGAAGTGGTGGCCGTCGGTGACGGCGTCACGGCGCTCAAGCCCGGCATGCGCGTGGCGTACGCCGGCGCGCTGGGCGCGTACTGCGAGGCGCGCAACATCAAGGCCGAGGTGTTGGTGCGCGTGCCCGATGGCGTCGACGACGTGACGGCCGCGGCGGTGATGCTGAAGGGCATGACGGCGCACATGCTGCTGTTCGGCGTGCGGCAGACGAAGCGCGACGAGACGTTGTTGTTTCACGCGGCCGCCGGTGGCGTCGGTCAGCTGGTGACGCAGTGGGCGCGGCACCTGGGCGCGACCGTCATCGGCACCGTCGGGAGTGAGGCCAAGGCGGCGCTCGCGCGCGCGAACTGTCACCACGTGTTGGTGACGAGCGACGGTGACTGGCTCGCGAAGGTGAAGGCGCTGACGGGCGGGCGCGGCGTCGACGCTGCGTACGACTCGGTGGGGAAAGACACGCTGCTGCAGTCGATTGAAGCGGTGCGTAACCGCGGCATGGTGGTGTCGTTCGGTCAGTCGAGCGGCAAGCCGCCGCCGGTGGAGATGGCGATGCTGGGCGGCGCGCGGTCGCTGTTCCTCACGCGGCCGTCGCTGCACGCGTGGAACCACGAGCGCCACGAGCTGGAAGCGCGCGCGGCGGCGTTGTTCGAGGTGCTGGCGAGCGGCGCGGTGAAGTTGGCGGCGCCGACGCAGTGCAAGCTGGGTGACGTGGCCGACGCGCATCGGGCGCTGGAAGGGCGGCAGACGACGGGGTCGGTGGTGCTGATTCCATGAGGCCCGTGAGCGGCTTGGTGCTGCTCTTCGTCGCGTGCAGCGCGCCGGTGCCGCCTACGCCCGACGCGAGCGTCGACGCTGATGCGGGAGTCACCGTTGATGCAGGCGTCGTCACTGACGCCGGCACGCCCGACGCTGGCGTCGTCGTCACCACCACGCTCGTCGTGAAGTACCCCGCGGGCATGCGCACGGTCTTCGTGCGCGGCAGCCGCGCGCCGTTCAACTGGAACACCGGCGTCGCGATGCAGAAGGTCGACGCGCAGACCTGGTCGTTGACGGTGACGACGTTGACCGGTGACCTCGAGTGGAAGCCGCTGCTCGACGACACCACCTGGAGCCGTGGCCCCAACTGGACCGCGCGTGCTGGCGAGCAGACGGAGGTCACCCCGCGCTTCTTCCGCGACAACGGCGAGTGGACGGTGCGCTGGCCGGCGTTCGCGTCGACGAACCTCGGCAATACGCGCGGCGTCTACGTGTATCTCCCGCCGACGTACCTCGAGAACGACGCGATGCGCGCGCCCGTCGTCTACATGCACGACGGCCAGAACCTGTTTGATCCCAACGCGGCGTTCGGCGGCGTCACCTGGCGCGTGCCCGAGGCGATGGACACCGCCGCCAACACCGGCAGCTTTCGCGAAGCCATCGTCGTCGGCATCAACAACGCGGGCGGCGCGCGCATCGCCGAATACACGCCGACGGCCGACGCGATGTACGGCGGCGGCAACGGCGACGCGTACCTTCGCTTCGTCATCGAGGAACTCAAGCCACGCGTCGACGCTGAGCTGCGTACGAAGCCGGGGCGCGAAGACACGGTGCTCATCGGCTCGTCGCTCGGCGGGCTCATCAGCAGCTACGCGGGCGTGAAGCGAGCCGACGTGTTCGGGCACATCGGCGCGATGTCGCCGAGCGTCTGGTGGGACGAGCGCGTGTTGCTGACGGAGGTCGCGCAGTCTCCGGCGACGCGGCCACTGCGCGTGTACGTCGACAGCGGCGACAGCGGGCCTTCCAACGACGGCGTCACCGACACGCGCGCGCTCGTGGCCGCGTACCGCGCGCTCGGCTACGTCGACGGCGCAACGCTGAAGCACGTAGAGCAGGCTGGCGCGACGCACACCGAGTCAGCGTGGGCGTCACGGCTGCCGGGCGCGCTCGAGTTCCTGCTCGGCGCACGGTGACGAGCGCCGGTTGCTCTGTGGCGGCGCCGCTGGCTGAATGTCGCCGACGTCGCGGGCGAAAGGGGCATGGGCATGAAGACGATGGTGGTGGGCGTGCTGTTTCTTGGTGTCGCGTGTGGGCCGGTCGTCGCGGAGGCGCCGCCACCGCATGACGGGGCTCGGTTCGAGCTGCTGACCGCGTCGCCGGTGCTGGGCCACGTCTTCTTCGACATCGACGACGCGCAGCAACTCGTGGGTCGTGTCGAGTTCGACGGCGCTTCACCGACGCCGCACCAGCTGCGCGTGGGTGTCCGCTGGTCGCCGCGCATCAACGACGCCGAGGGCGTCACGCAGACGCTGACGCCCGTTCTGTTCGGGCCGACAGGCACCGTGTCCTTCTCGGTGCCTCCGCTACAGCCGCCGCACACGGTGCGCCTGCCGACTCCCAACCGCTGTGACGGCGCCGAGACGGCCGCCGGCCAGCTCATCGTGTTTGTCGACGAGAACCAGAACGGTGTGCTCGATCCTTTCGACACCGACTCACCCGATCGCGTGCTCGCAGCGAGCACCTTTCCTCACGAGCTGTTCGGGGCTCGCCCGGTCTCCGCGCCTCCGCTTCTGGGTTTCGAGCGCGACTGCGCGGGCCTCGGCTGGTTCAGCGCACAAGGCGCGCGGCTCGAGTTCCCGCTGTTCGACGACCGGCGCCTCGACCTGGTGGCGTGCAACGACCCAGCGCGACTCACCGCGACTGCGCCGTGCGGAATCGTGCGCGTCCAGCGACCCGTCATTGCGTTCGACGCGCAGACCGAAGGTGAGACTGCGACCCTGGGCTTCTACGATCGCGCCGAGCAGGGCCAGCACGAGGTCTACGTCGATGATCAACTCCGCGGTGCGTTCGAGGGCAACACGTTCATCACGGTGAACACGAACGAGCTGCTCACGGGCGAACATCGCGTGCGCGTCGAGGCGCCGGGCCTGCTGCCGTGGGAAGCGACCCTCACGCTGCCGCAGCCGCTCGTCGTGCTCGAGCGCCCGCGCGTGCTGCAGGCTGGCAAGACGTACCCGTTCGTCGTGTCGTCGCAGGGCGGCGTCACGCAGTACTCGCTGTCCTCGTACTCGGGCCCCGGGTCACTGATCTCCGCCGAGCCACGCCTTGAGTACCAACAGCCCGCGCTCGCCGAGAACCAGACCGACGTCGAGCTTGTCTTGCGCGCGCGCTTCGGTGACCTCCCCGTCACGTCGATGACGCAGCTCAAGATCCCCGCGGTGCCGTAGCGCTACTCCTTGAGTCGCGAGAGCGCGACCGACGCGGCCTTCTTCGAATCGCACCCGAAGACCAGTACCTGCTCACCGTCACCGGGGCCGCCGTCTTCGGCGAGGTCTTCGAGCGCACCGCGCGCCCGTTTCACCTGGAGGTTCGCCAACGCGTCGGCGGCCTGCGCGCGCATGCCGCACTTCGGGTGCTCGAGCAGATCGATGAGTCGATCTTCCGCCTTCGAGACGCCGGCGCGCGCGGCCGACGCGTAGTGCCCGACGGCGCTGCTCTCACCGACCGCGCGGTACAGCTCGCCCAGGTACCAACTGCGGTCCTTCGCTTCCTTCTGCTGGTTGATGAGCTTCTTCGCGGCGTCGATCTTCTTGTTCCGTTCCTGCGCCGACGCGCTCTTCGCGTCTGAGATGGCGCGGTCGTACTCGTTGCCGCTGAACACCAAGCCCAGCAGCGCCACCACCGCGACCGCTGCCACCGCGCCGAACACCACGCGCTGCCTCGGAATGCCTTTCTTCTCGGCGTTGGCGAGGCCGTCTTGCACGAGCTTCGTGGTGCTCTCGAGCGCGCGCGACGCGGCGACCGTGGCCACGTTCGCGGCGTTGGTCGCGACCTCGATGGCCTTCTGCGTGCTGTACGGCGTGCGCAGCGCTTCTTCCGCGCGGGCGAGGCCCTTGTTGCCGTACGGCGCCGAGTCTGCGGACGACGTCACCTTCGACGCGCGGAACAAGCGCACCGCCTCGGGGATGCCCTTCAGGTCGAAGCGGCCGAGCTCTTCGGCGGCGACCTCAGCGCGGTTCATCGAGAGGTACACCGCTTCGGTGAACGTCACCTCACCGGCCTCGGCGAGCCCTTCGACGCGCGCGGCGATGTTCACCGGCTCGCCAAACACATCGTTGCCCTCGAGCCGCACCTCGCCGACGTTGATGGCCACGCGCACGTTGAGCCGGTCCTTCTCGTCGGCCTCGCGGTTGTGGCGCCAGAGCGCGTCTTGAATGGCGATGCCGGCCATCACCGCGCCGGTGGGCGACTCGAAGGTCACCATGAACGCGTCGCCGATGGTCTTCACGATGCGGCCACCGAACGCGCGGAACAGGGGCGCCAGGAGCTCGTTGTGCGTCTTCAGCAGCCGCTCGTTCTCATCGAGCGTCTGCTGGCTGGTGCGCTCGGTGAACCCTTTGATGTCCGTGAAGACGATGGCGAGGTTGGCGGTGCGCACGACGTGGCCTTCTTACGGTTTGTCAGGCGGAAAAGTCCTTCCGCGTCTGATGGTGCAGGTTGCCCGGCCCGAAAGGCCCTACACGCAAATACCCTCTAACGGTCGAGGCCGCGGGTTCGAATCCCGCCACCTGCACACAAGTAAGCGGGTGTAGCTCAGTGGCAGAGCGCGAAATTTGAGGCTTCTCACCTCGGGCGACCACTTTCTTTTCTGGCGCGGTCATTCGCGCCCGTATCTCTATTGATCCGCCGGGCAGCGGGCTCTATCTCGCGCCCATGCAGCACACGGCAGGCATCATCGGCGCGTCGGGCTACTCCGGCATCGAGCTGACGCGCATTCTTCTTCGGCACTCCGCGGTGAAGCTGGGCTTCGTGACGTCAGACCGCTGGGTCGGTCAGACCATCGCGGCGCGCACCGGCCTGCCGAGCGAGCTGGCCTACGTGAGCAACGAGCACGGCGTGGCGTCGTCGAAGGGCGTCGACGTGGTGTTCCTCGCGACGCCGGCTGAGACCTCGCTGGACCTGGCGCCCAAGCTGCGCGCGCTGGGCGTGCGCGTGGTCGACCTCTCGGGCGCGTTCCGTCTGCAGGACCTCACGAAGTACCCGAAGTTCTACAAGTTCGAGCACAGCTCGCCGGCGCTGCTGAAAGAAGCGGTGTACGCCATCCCCGAGCTGTTCCGCGATCGCATCGTCGGCGCGAAGTTCGTCTCGAACCCCGGCTGCTACGCGACGGCGGCGGCGATGTCGGTGGCGCCCTTGCTGCGCGCGAAGCTCATCGAGCCCGAGTCGGTCGTCATCAGCGCGGCGTCGGGCGTGTCGGGCGCGGGCCGCAAGGCGAGCGAGGACTACACGTTCATGGAGATCGACGCCGATTTCCGCGCGTACAAGACGCTCTCGCACCAGCACGTGCCGGAGATCGAGCAGACGCTCGGCCTCGCGAAGCTCGTCTTCACGCCGCACCTGTTGCCGATGAAGCGCGGCATCTTGAGCACGGCCGTCGCGCGGCTGAAGTCGGGCGTCACGCAGGCGCAAGTGAAGGAAGCGTTCAGCGCTGCGTTTGGGGCTGAGAAATTGGTCACCTTGCTCGCTTCTTCAGATGCGGTGCGCATCGCCGACGTGGCGCACACGCCGCGCGTGCTCCTCGGCGCGACCGCTGACGAGACACACGTGGTGTCCATCAGCGCCATCGACAACCTGCTCAAAGGCGCGTCGAGCCAGGCAGTGCAGAACATGAACCTGATGCTCGGCCACGCCGAGACCGAGGGCCTGTAAGCGATGCCCGTCGCGCGCGGCTTCCTGTTCTCCGGTCTTCACGCAGGCATCAAGCCCTTCAAGAAGGACCTCGCGCTCATCATGAGCGAGGCGCCGTGCGCTGCGGCGGCGGTGTTGACCATCAACAAGGCGAAGGCCGCGCCGGTCATCGACTGCGCGCGTCGGTTGCCGATGACGGGCGTGCGCGCGGTGCTCATCAACTCGGGCAACGCCAACGCCCTCACCGGGCCTGAAGGCCTCGAAGACGTCGCGGAGCTGTGCGCGGCGACCGAGAAGGCGTGCGAGCTGCCGGCGGGCTCTGTCTTGATGCAGTCGACCGGCGTCATCGGCCAGCGGCTGCCGAAGGCGAAGATCGTCGACGCGCTGCCGAAGCTGCGCTCGCTGCTGAAGACCGCGCCCGAGCTCGCGGCCGAGGCCATCCTCACCACCGACACCACGATGAAGATCGCCAGCCGCGCGGTGCGGCTGGGCCGGAAAGAAGGCCGCATCACCGCCATCTGCAAAGGCAGCGGGATGATCGCCCCGCAGCTGGCGTCGACCATCGCGGTCATCTGCACCGACATCGCCATCACGCCGGCGCTGCTGCAGCGCGCGCTCGCCGGCAGCATGGACGGCAGCTTCAACAACCTCACCGTCGACAACGACATGAGCACCAACGACGCGGTGCTCGCGCTGGCCAACGGCCAGCTGGGCAACCCGGAGATCGCCGAAGCGGGCGCCGAGTTCGAGCTCTTCGCGACGCAGCTGCAGTCGCTGTGCGTCGAGCTCGCCAAGGAGGTCGCGAAGGACGGCGAAGGCGCGACCAAGCTGCTTGAGGTGCGGTGCGCTGGCGCGCCCACGAAGGCCATCGCCGTCGACATCGCGCGCAGCGTGGCGGGCAGCACGTTGGTGAAGGCCGCGGTGTTCGGCGCCGACCCGAACTGGGGCCGCATTCTCGCGACGGTGGGCGCGCGCTGTGGCTCGCAGCAGTACGACGTCGACCCGTCGCAGGCGAAGGTGACGGTGCAGGGCGTGGTGGTGTTCGACCGCAAGCCGACGCTGCTGCCAAGCGCGCCGCTCGAGACGGTCTCGCAGAACGACGCCAACGAAGGGCCGTCGGTGCCGGGCCACCAGACGCTGCGCGCGCGCATGCGCTCTCCCGAGGTGCTGGTGGAGATCGACCTGCGCAGCGGTGACGAAGCGAGCGTCGGGTGGGGCTGCGACCTTTCGTACGACTACGTGAAGATCAACGCCGACTACACCTCGCTGCTCGTGCCCACGGCCGACGGCAGCGTGGCGAAAGACGATCGGCTCACGAACTACTCACCGAAGTTCAAGGTGAACCTCGTCAAGCAGGCGCTCACGTACATCTCGCGCTTCGCCGACAAGCGCGTCGTCTTGAAGCTGGGCCGCCAGGCGATGGGCAAAGACTCGTTGCGCGCTTCCATCGTCGAAGACGTGAACCTGCTGCGCGCCGTCGGCCTCGTGCCGATCCTCGTGCATGGCGAGAGCCCCGAAGGCCAGTCGAAGGGCGACTCGCACAGCAAGGAGATGATGCTGTCGGGGCAGACCAACACCGAGCTGGTGACGCTGCTGAACCGCACCGGCGTGCAGGCCATCGGCCTGTCAGGCATGGACGCGTCGTTCATGAAGGGCCGGCGCGTGGGCGAAGGCCAGTTCGGCGAAGCGGTCAGCATCAACCGCGACCTGCTCGAGATGTTCCTGCAGCGGAACTACGTGCCGGTGGTCTCACCGGTCGGGTTCCTCGACGACGGCAGCACCATTCCGCTCGAGCCTGATCAGGTGGCGAGCGAGATCGCCGTGGCCGCGCGCGCGTCGAAGCTGGTGTTCCTGGTTGGTGGGCCCGGCTTCGTCGAGAGCGACGAGCTGCTGGGGCAGCTGACCACCGCCACGCTGCGCGAGCGCGTCGAGAAGGGCGTGTTCAACCGCAACCTCGCGCGGAAGGCGAAGTGGACCATCTCGGCGCTGGAGCAGGGCGTCGAGCAGGTGCACGTCATCGACGCGCGCACGCCGCACTCGATCATCGCGGAGTTCTTCACTGATCAGGGCATCGGCTCGCTGATCACCCAAGGCTGAGTTCAAGGAGACAACGATGGCGCTGGCAAAGACTGAGGCTTCAGGTGGTTCGGGGCTCTTGCCCGAGGTGTTGGTGTTCTCGAGCTCGCTCTCGTTGGACAAGCAGCTCTTGCGCGAAGACCTGGTCGGCTCGCTCGCGCACGTGACGATGCTCGGTCGCACCGGCGTGATTCCCGTGGCCGACGCGCGCGCGATTCGTGAAGGGCTCATCGACATCTGGAAGCGCGCCGACGCCGGTAGCCTCGAGCTGCCCGACGAAGAAGACGTACACATGGCGGTGGAGGTCGAGCTCAACCGCACCATCGGCGCGCCGGCGGCGCTGCTGCACTCGGCGCGCTCGCGGAACGATCAGGTGGCGACGGACCTGCGCCTGCACGTGCGCGAGGTCGCGGCGCGCGCGGTGAAAGACATCACGGCCTTCGTGCTCGAGCTGGTCGAGCGCGCGAAGAAGGAGAAGGACGTCATTCTTCCTTCGTACACGCACCGGCAGCGCGCGCAGCCGGTGTCGCTGGCGTATTGGATCTCGTCGTACGCGGCCGCGTTCCTGCGAGACGCGCAGGCGTTCTCGTTCGTGCTCGAGCAGTGCAAGTTGCTGCCGCTGGGCGTCGGCGCCATCTCGGGCTCGTCGTTGCCCATCGACCGGGAGATCAGCCGCGAGCTGCTCGGCTTCGACGGCGTGACGTTGAACGGCATGGACACCGTGGGTGACCGCGACTTCGCGATGGACCTGCTCTACGCGACGGCGCGCTTCTTCGTGCACGCGAGCCGCCTGTCGACGGACCTCATCGACTTCACGACGCAGGAGTTCGGCTTCGCGTCGCTGTCGGGCGACCTCGCCATGGGCAGCTCGATGATGCCGCAGAAGAAGAACCCCGACGTGTTCGAGCTCATCCGCGGCAAGTCGGGCAAGGCCATCGGCAACTTGATGGGGCTGCTCACGACGGTGAAGGGCCTGCCCGGTGGCTACAACCGCGACCTGCAGGAAGACAGAGCCACGCTCCTCGAGACGGCGCCGTTGTTGTTCGGGTCGCTCTCGGTGCTGCGCCTCGCCATGCCGCGCGTCACGTTCCACCCCGAGAAGTGCCGCGTCGGTCTCGAAGAGGGCTTCACGCAGGCGACCGATCTGGCCGAGGCGCTGGTGAAGAAGGGCATGCCGTTCCGCAAGGCGTACATGGCGGCGGGCGCGCTCGTGAAGCGGTGCCAGGAAAAGGGCATCACGCTGCGCGCGGCGACGCTGGAGCTCGCGCAGTCGGTCGACGCTGCGTACGACGCGTCGATTCTCTCGGTGCTCGAGCCGGCGGGCGCGGTGGCGCGCAAGGCGTCGGCGGGCAGCACGGGCCCGGCGGCCGTCGACGCGACGCTGGCGTCATTGACGACGCAGGCGGGTGAGCTGGCGGCGAAAGCGACGAAGGTGCCGAAGCTGGGTGACCTGTTCGCGAAGCTGCAGGCCGCGACGGTGTGACTATTCGTCAGGTTCGTCGCCGAAGAGGCGACCGACCTGCAGCGTGAACGCGTCGAACGGTTCGGCGCGCACACGGTCTTCTCTGCCCGCCACCAGCGCGACGATGTAGCCGCCGGGGTTGTAGCGGAAGACCGTCAGCGTCTCTTCGCGCGGGTCGACCAGCCAGTAATGCGGGATGCCGCAGTGGTGGTACGTGCGCAGCTTTTCCACGCGATTGGTGCGCGCGTTCGACGGCGAAAGCACTTCGCACACCCAGTCGGGGCGTGTGACGACCGGTCGTTCGGTTGGGAAGTCCGGCACGCGCTCGCGTCGCCAGCCGCACAAGTCGGGCCGGAAGATCTCCTCGTCGAGCACGACGGCGACGTCGGTCACCAACCACCAGCCGCCGGGCTGTCGGCCGCCCGGTTCACGATGAAAGCGGTCGAAGAGGCTTCCGTTGAGCGCGCCGATGGCCTGCCCGTGCTGCGGCGAGTTCGCTTCTTGCGGCACCAGCACGCCGCGAATGAGCTCCACGCGCGCGTCCGCGGGCTGCGCGTCGTAGTCAGCGCGCGTCGACCGTGCAGGGGAAGTGGCGGAGCTCATGCCTCGATTGTGTTCGCCTGCGGCCAGCCGGTCCAGCGTGCGAGGATGCGCGTCGCGCCATGACCCCGTTCGAGCTCTTCATGAAGTTGCTGTGGCCCGTCGGCGCGGCGCTGACGTGGTTCTTCGTGCGGCCGCACTTCGGCCTGCTGGCCACCATCGCGCTGGCGGTGGTGGGCGCGTTCGCCACGCAGATTGCTGCGGTCTTCATCGTCGCGGCGGTCACGTCGCTGCGCGAACGTTCGAAGTAGCCGCCAGCGCCTACTCGGCGGTGCGGGGAGGCGCCGCGAAGTGGAGCTCCTCTTCGTCGAAGCCGGCCTTCAGCAGCGCGGACGTGAGGCACCGCACCTCGCGGAAGGGCACGCGCTTGTCGACTCGGAAGCGCGCCGACGGCCGGGGTGGCAACGGACGGCCGTCGAGCGCGCGACGCACGACCTCGTCGCACTCCGCGGCTGTCAGCGCGGACGACCGCTCGGAGTCCACGCGCCACGCCTTGGTCTCGACGCGTAGCCGCACGCCGCCATCGTCGCCAGGGACCAGCGTCAGCTCGAGCAGCGCGTTGGCTTCCACGGCTTGCTGCTCCGCGCGGGCTTCCGACGCCTTCCGTGCCATCGCCTTGCTGAAGGCGAGCGCCGCGCGCTTGGCCTCCGCGCCGTGCTCGAAGGCGAGCGCAGCGCCTACGAACTCCAGCTCGGGCGCAAAGCCATCGATCGGGTTTCCGCGCGCGCCTGCGCACCAACGCGGGGCCGGCGCGAGGTCGGGGCAGTACCTGGGCCCGCAGGCGTCGGCGATCTCAAACGCGTTGGCGTCGGAGATCATCAACTCGCGTGCGCAGCGCGGCAGCAGCGCCGCGCAGACCTGCCGCTGTTGTCGCGCCGGGAGCGAGGACGCTTCTGTGCAGGCGTCGACGGTGAGCCGCGGGGCCGACGCTTCGCGTTTGCAACCACTCCCCAGCGAGAAGAGCGCCAACGACATCCAGAGCGGGGCCGCGCGCATCTGGCCTCAGCCGAACTTCGCGAGCAACGCCTTCACCGTCTCGTCGCGGTCGGGCAGCGTGGCCTGAATCTCGGGCAGCGCCGCGGCCGCGTCGAGGAAGCCGCCGCACGCGGTCTGCATCGCCGCGACGAGCGGTGACTGCGGCTTGAGCCACTTCATGCGCACCCAGTGCGTCGCCACGTGCAGGCCGACGAGGCTCTTCACATTCGAGCCGCGCACCACGTCGGCGAAGAACGCGAGCTCTTTCTTCCAGGTGGCGTGGCTCTCCAGCACCTTGTCGTCCTTCAGCGCCCGGAAGAACAGCGGCACCAACACGTCATCGAAGCGGCGCATGGCCAGGCGTTCTCTGGCCCTCTTCTGCACGTCGGCGTCGTACGCGTCGGCCCACGCGAGCTTCTCGGCGAGGTAGTCGTTCACTACCGCCGACTCGAAGAGCACGAGCTCGCCGTCTTCCAGCATCGGCACCGCGCCCGTCGGCGACTTCGCGAGGAACTCGGGCGACTTGTTCGAGAGGTCGACCTCGACCACCTCAACTGGTTGCTGCAGCAACGACAGCAGCGCGCGCGTGCGCTGGGCATACGGACAACCGGCAGCAGAGAAGAGACGCATGGGCCCTCATTTCACGCCGTGACGTCCCGCGCGCAACCCTTGCCGCACCCGCCCATCTGTGGGCACATCGGGCCCATGAAGAGCCCCAAGCGAGACTTCCTCAAGTTCACCGACCTCTCGTACGAAGAGCATCAGGGCCTGTTCCGCCGCGCGAAGGTGCTCAAGGAAGCGCGCCGCGAGCGCCGCGTGGTGCGCACCATGGCGGGCCGCACGCTGGTGATGATCTTCGAGAAGGCGTCCACGCGCACGCGCTTGTCGTTCGAGGCCGCCATGCTGCAGCTCGGCGGCTCGTGCATCGACCTCTCGGCGACCAACTCGCAGATGTCGCGTGGTGAGCCGCTCGCCGACACCGCGCGCGTCACGGGTCGCTACTGCGACGTGGTGATGATGCGCACCTTCGCCGACGCCCGCATCGAGGAGTTCGCGCAGCACTGCGACGCGCCCGTCATCAACGGCCTCACCGACGGCGGCCACCCGGTGCAGATCCTCACCGACCTCTTCACCATCGAAGAGCGCCTCGGGCCCGTGAAGGGCAAGACGCTGGCCTTCATCGGCGACACGGCGAGCAACATGGGCCGCAGCTTCACGCGCGCGTCGAAGTTGTTCGGGTTCCAGCTCAAGCTCGCTTCGCCCGAGGGCTACCACCCGGCGCAGGACGTCGTGGAGTCCGCCAAGGGCTTCGTGCACCTCGTGCGCGACGCGAAGGAAGCGGTGAAGGGGGCTGACGCGGTCATCACCGACGTGTGGACGTCGATGGGCCAGGAAGCCGAGTCGGCCAAGCGCCTGAAGGACCTCGCGGGCTACCAGGTGACGAAGGACCTGATGAAGCTCGCCGCGCCGCACGCGCTGTTCCTGCACTGCCTGCCTGCGCACCGCGAAGAAGAGGTGACCGCCGAGGTCATCGACGGCCCGCAGTCGGTGGTGTGGGACGAGGCGGAGAATCGCCTGCACGTGCAGAAGGCGCTGCTCGAGTACCTGGTGCTCGAGAACGAGAAGCGGGCTCGCTGAGTCGTGCGCGCGCTCTGGGCGGTGGTGGCGCTGTCGGCGTGCACGCTGCCCGCCGTGCGCCCGGAGCTGCAGAAGGAGTTCGTCGCCACGGGCTCCATCCAGCTGCACAGCCGGTTCGCCAGCTTTGATTCCGTGCGCGTGCGCAGCACCCGCACCAACCTCGCGATGCGCACCGATGGCAGCTGGGCCGGCGTCATCGATGACCGACCCGTCGACGTGAACATCTACGAGAACCGCATCGCCGGCATCGGCCTGCAGCTCACGCGCGTACGCGAGGGCAACAACGTCATCTTCACGGGGCAGGTGCACGGCCGCTTGGTGCGTTTCGAGTTCAGCGACGAGGTCGCGATGATTCGTGACGGTGGTGCGGTCACGCTGGTCGGGCGCGTCGTCGGCGAGAAGCTCACGACGTATGGGCCGGGCGGGGAGCTGCAGCTGATTGGCGAGGCCGGGCTGCAGTCTCCGCCGTGGCCGCAGTTTGCGTTGGCGCTCGTCGCGGCGAACTGACGCTGTGGTTCAGCCTTGAGGTCGGCGGTGGCGGCGGGTGACGCTGCAACGCCCAGCTCCGACGAGCCCTGCAACTTCGCGGCGAGGTCAGCGCAACCGTGGCGAGTTGTAGAGCGGAACCGCTCGCGTTTCGCACACGGTTCGACGCGAACCGACCTCGCGTCGTGCCGAGGGCCTTCGCGTGGAACGCTGAGCGCCAAAGCCCGCTGCGGCTGCTTCCCTTCAGGCTTCACTCCAACAAGTAGAGCGGCGCCAACCCGGTGTGCTGGCTCGTCAGCACCACCGCGCGGGGCCCGACCACTTCACCCGACGGCAGCGTCACTTCGACGCGGTGCTCGCCCACGGTCAGTTCGAAGCGGCCCGGCGCGGTGCCCACGGACTTCCCGTCGACGCGTACCTCGCCGCGCAAGAACCGCTCGCCACCCACGGCCAGCACCGCAGGCTTCGTCACTTCGCGCGGCGTCGGCGTCTTCACCGGCGCTGGCGTGCGCGCAATGGGCGGTCTGGTGGGCTCTACCGTCGCGGTTGGAATCGGCGCGCCAGCGTCCACGGGCTCGCTGGGCGCTGGCGGTGTCTCGACCACTCGCGCTGTTGTCACGTTCGTGGAGGGTGCGACGTCGTCACTCACCGCCGGTGCGGTGTTGAACCACCACGCGGCCGCGCCGAGTGCCGCCAGCGCCGTCACCGCGAGCATCACCGGCGCTGCGCTCCGTCGCTTCGGCTCGGGCGTGGCCAACACAGGCGTCGCGGCCAACGGCGTCTGCACCACGCGAGGCTGCTGCACGGGCGTGAGCGCGCGCACCCACTGCGCCAGCTGCGTGCGCGCGTCACCGTCGAGGAAGCGCGGCACCAACGCCCCGCACGCCAACGCCATCTCTTCCGCGGTCTGGAACCGCTCGGCCTTGTGTCGCCGCGTGGCCTTCGCCACCACCTCGCGCACCTCTTCCGGCAGCGACGGTGACAACGTCAGCTCGACGCCCGCGAGCAGATCGACCAGCGCGTTTTCGTCGCGCAGCGCGCTCTCGCCCGTCACCAACGCGTGCAGCACGCAGCCGAGCCCGAACACGTCAGTGCGCGCGTCCATCGCGCCACGCACGGCCTGCTCTGGCGCCATGTACGCGGGCTTGCCACGCGCGATGCCGCCGACCGTCTTCTCAAGCCGCCCTTCAGCGAACGCGATGCCGAAGTCCGACAGCTTCACGTCACCCGCACGCGAGACGAGCACGTTCTGCGGGCTCACATCTCTGTGCACGATGTTGAGCGCCGCGCCCGCATCGTCAGCGGCGCCGTGCGCGAAGTGCAGCGCGTGGCCCACCTGCGCGCAGATGGACAGCGCCAGCCCGACCGGCAGCGGCTTGCCTTGTTCCCGCCCCCAGCGCGCGAGCCGCGAGGCGTCGAAGCCGTCCACCAGCTCCAGCACCTGGAACGGTCGCCCCGCTTCCACGCCGAAGTCGAGGATGGAGACGATGCCCTGATGATGCAGCCGACTGGTGAGGCGCGCTTCGTCGAGGAACATGCGCTCGAAGCTGGGGTCGTTCTGCCGCGCGAAGAGCTGCTTGATGGCGACCCGTCGCGTGAAGCCCGCGTCGCCGTGCATCGTCGCGAGCCACACCTCCGCCATGCCGCCTTCGGCGAGGTGCTCCATCAGCTCGTAGCGACCGGCCAGACGCATGGCGGTTCAGACCCTACACGCTGACGGCACAGCGGGTGCTACACGCGTCGCATGGCTCCGCTCGTGTTGATGCAGTTGGTGCTGCACGCACCGCCCGCTGGTGCGCCCGCGGTCACCGTCGTCGTCGAAGGCCCCGCGGCGCAGACAGCGAAGGCGCGTTTGCAGACCACGACCCTGCCTGTCGAGCTCCGGCTCGTGGCGACGCCGCCGGCCAGTGCGCAGCGCGTTGCGACGGGCGTGTGGCCCGCGCGGCTCGCGGCGGCGCGCACCGCGTATGTCACCGCTGACTTCCCCGCGTGTCTGCAGAAGCTGGAAGGCGACCGCGCCGTGTCGGAGCTGCTCGCTGACGGTGAGCGACTGTTGGCCGCGCGGCTGCTCGCGTGGCGTGCGGCGTGTCACACCGGCGCGAAGCAGCCCGAGCCCGCGCGTGTGGCAGCCGAGGCGTTGGCGCTCGCGCAGGTGCCGTTGCCGGAAGACGTGGCCTCGATGACGCCGGAGGTCGAGGCGCTGCTGGCGCAGGCGCAGGTCGACGTGGGCGCGAAGCCGATGTCGGAGGTGCGCGTCGATTCCCGGCCTGCGGGCGCGCAGGTGGAGATCGACGGTCGGCCCGCCGCGTGCACCACGCCGTGCACGATGGAGCTGTCTTCGGGGCCTCACGTCGTGCGTCTGTCGGCTGACGGCTACACCCCGGTGTGGAAGGTGTTGGCTGCAGCCGACATCTCCGTCGCGCTGGAGCCCGCGAGCCCCGAGCTGGCGGCGACCCAGTGGCGCAAGCGCGCAGAGAAGGGTGAGGCCGTTGATTCGGCGGTGTCGATGCAGCTGCTCTCGACCTCGCTGCGCGCGCCGCGACTGGTGGTGATGGCGTCTGACCCGGCGACGCCCTCGTTGCTGCGTGGCGCCCTGGCCGTCGACGGTCAGCTGCAGGTGCGCGCCGAGCGCGACGCCGACGTCGAGGGCCTGGTGAAAGACCTGCTGGTGCGCGGCCAGGTGGTTGAAGAAGCACCGCCCATCTACGCGCGCTGGCCGTTCTGGGTGGCGGTCGGTGCGGCCGTCGCCGGTGGCGTCACCACAGCGGCCGTGCTGGCCAGCCGCGATCCGACCACGACGGTGAAGGTGGGCTTCGAATGATGCGCATGTGCATGGTGTTGCTGCTGCTGGCGGGCTGCGCGCCGACGCGCTCGGTGTCGTTGACCTTCGGCTCCGAAGGCGAAGGCCTCGATGGCTTCATGTGCAAAGACGACGGCGGCAACTACCTGCTGAACCGGCTGCCGGCCGATGGCGCCGCGAGCCTGGTGTTCGATTTCATCCAGCTCCAGGGCGTGCCGGGCTGCCGCACGGGTCAGCTGCTCGAGTGGTGCAAAGACCACGACTGCAGCCCACTGGAAGGCGCGCGCGGCTGCGTGCCGATGACGCTGGGCGCGCCGTCGCCAGACCGCGAGACGCTGCGCGGGGCCCTGCGCGATTCGATGCGCGCGCTCAATGGTCGCGACGCCATCACCGACGCGCCCGACGAGTTCGTGTTGGTGCGCGTGGTGGGCACCACCGAGACCTGCGACGAAGTGATGTCACGCAGCGCGAAAGAGCCGCTGAAGACGAACCAGCTGCTGGGCTGCGCGTACAGCTGCCCGGTGCTGCTCGATCGCGTCGAGCAGAGCGTCTACCTGGGCTTCGACGGCTTCGTGGGGAAGTGCGCGCAGGGCGTGCTCATCTGCAGCGCCGAGCAGCTGACGTGGCGCACCGAGTAGTCACGCTTCGTCGCGCAGGCCGTGGCGCTGCAGCAGCTCGATGAGGTGCGAGCGGTCCATCTTCGCGTGGCGTGACGCGGCCGAGACGTTGCCCTTGGTGAGCGTCAGCAGCTTGCCGAGGTAGTCCTTCTCGAAGCGCTGCAGTACGTCGGCGCGCGCCTCTTTGTAGGTGTGCTCCGGGCCGGGGAACGTGGGCGCGGCGACCGCGTCACCGGCGACCGTCTCGGGCACCAGCGTCGGCGCTTCACCCATGGCCAGCGTGGCCTCCACGAGGTTGCGCAGCTCGCGCACGTTGCCCGGCCACTGGTGCGTGCGCAGCGTCGTCATCACCTCGGCTGGAAAGAGCTGCGCGACGGTCGCTTCGCTGCCGGCTTCGCGGGCGAAGTGCGCGATGAGCAGCTCGAGGTCGTCGAGGCGCGAGCGCAGCGCGGGCACGTCGAGCTTCACGACGGCGAGGCGGAAGAAGAGGTCCAACCGGAACTGGTTGGTGTTCACCGCCGCGCGCAGATCTCGGTGCGTCGCCGACACCACGCGCACGTCGACGCTGAGCTCGTCGGAGGACCCCACGCGGCGGAAGCGGCGGCGCTCGAGCACACCGAGGAGCGTGGCCTGCAGGGCCGGCGGGAGCTCGCCGATCTCATCGAGGAACACCGTGCCGCCGTTCGCGCGCTCGAACGCGCCGATGTGCCGGCGGTCTGCGCCGGTGAACGCGCCGCGCTCGTGGCCGAAGAGCTCGCTGGTGACGAGCCCCGGCGCGAGCGAGCCGCAGTCGACGGTGATGAAGGGCTTCTTGGCGCGCGGGCCGCGCTCGTGCAGCGCGCGGGCGATGAGCTCCTTGCCGGTGCCTGACTCGCCGTGCAGCAAGACGGGCGTGTCGCTGCGGGCGGCGGTGTCGATGCGCGCCAGCAGCGCCCGCATGACGGGCGCTTGACCCTTGAGCGGGCCGAGCGAGTCCTGCTCCGACAGCTGTACGCTGCCGGTCTTGCCGCCGGTCACCTCGACCTGCGTGTGGCCCAGGTGCAGCACCGTGCCCGGCGGCACCGCGGCTTCGTTGAGCACCAGGCCGTTCACCACCGTGCCGTTGGTCGAGCCGAGGTCTTTGACCAACACCTTGTCGCCCTTGCGCGAGAGCTCGACGTGGAAGCGCGAGACCGAGGGGTCGGCGAGGCGCAGCGTGTTGCCCTCGGCGTTGCCGATGGTGACCGGGCCGGTGGCGTCGGTGACGGTGAGGCCCTGGTCGGCGCCGTTCACCACACGCAACGACAGCGTGCGAACCGGTAGACCCACCACCGCCACGGGCAACGTTCCCTCAGTCATGGGCGCGCACCATAGCGGCGCGGCGGTGATGGCGCGCCTGTTGGCTCGACCCGACAACTGTCGGGTGCAGCCTGCAGGCAATCCCCCTCTCCCCAACCCTCTCCCCGCTTCGCATGGAGAGGGAGTTTCTCGGCACGTCGCTTGCGAAGCGCCCTCGCATGAACCGACGACTCGTCGCAGTGCTGGTAGCGGCTGGCCTCTTGGCGTGCCCCGCAGTCACGGAGCCCACCGACGCGGGCTCGGGCGGTGGTGATGGCACCGGCGGAGGTGTCGCCACGGGGGGCGGTACTGCGACGGGTGGCGGCGACGGCACCGGCGGTGGCGGCGCAGCGACGGGCGGCGGTGTTGGCACCGGCGGTGGCTCCAGCACCGGCCCGGTGTTGCCGCGCGCGAACCACTCCACGCCCGTGCAGATCTCCACCACCGACGGCCTGGTGGCGATGGTGAACCAGGACAACGGCTCGCTCTCCATCTTCAACACCGCCGGCGCCAGCAAGTCGCGCAGCGCGGTCGTCGACTTCGGCGCCGACACGATGCCCGTGTCCGTCGCGCTGCACCCTGACGACACCACGGCCTTCGTCGTGCTCCGCCGCAGCAAGGAGCTGGTGAAGGTCACCGGCGTCAACACGCTCACGCCGGCGCTCGCCAGCACGCGCGCCACGCTGGGCTCCGAGCCCACCGGCGTCGCGCTCTCGCCCACCGGCGCCATCGCCGTCGTCGCCAACTTCGGTGAAGGCACCGTCAGCTTCATCGACACCGCGAGCATGGCCGTCATCGGCACCACCGACGTCGGCGGCAACCCGCGCGCGGTGGCCATCACCAACGACGGCGACGGCGATGACGCCGACGAGCACGCGTGGGTGACGCAGTTCTTCGGCGCGCCCACGCTGGAGGTCTCGGACCTCGGTCGTCAGGGCCGCGTGCAGGAGCTCTCGCTCTCGACGCGCGCGGTCACCTCGACGGTGACGCTGGCCCCCATCGCCGACACGGGCTTCGGCCCGCCGCTCGCTGACGGCGGCGTGGGCGCGAGCGTGGCCTGCGCGCCGAATCAGCTCTTCAGCATCGCCATCAACAACGGCAAGGCCTACGTGCCGCACGTCTGCGCCGCGCCGCAGGGGCCGGTGTTCAAGTTCACCAACGTGTTCGCCGCGGTGTCGGTCATCGACCTGACGACGAAGCAGGAAGACCTGGGCCAGGCCGGCACCGCCGCGCTCTCGAAGCTGGTGCAGGCGCAGGGCCCGTCGACGTCGAACCTGCTGGGCGTGCCCATCGGCATCGATTTCCGCCCGGGCACCAACGTGGCCTACGTCGTGAGCCAGGCCGGCGACGTGTTGCAGCGCGTGCACTACCGCAACCAGACCGACGCGCGCGGCCCCATCGTGCTCGGCACCGACGCGGCCTTCGCGCAGATGAACCTGCGTGGCACCGGCGGCATCAAGGTGCCGCTGGGTGTCGCCGTCGCGCACAGCGCCAACTTCGCCTACGTCGCCAACTGGGCCGAGCGCTCGCTGTCGGTGGTGGACCTCGCGCAGCAGGCCTTCGATTCAGACATCGCGTCAGCCGACAAGCCCGCCGCCAACACGCGCGACGCGCACATCTTGAACGGCCTCAAGTTCTTCTTCACCGGCACCGGCCGTTGGTCAGATCGCTCGGTCAACTCGTGCGGCAGCTGCCACCCCGACGGCCTGTCAGACCAGGTGACGTGGCTCTTCGCCGCCGGCCCGCGCCAGTCGACGTCGCTCGACGGCACCTACGCGAAGAACGACCCGAGCGATCAACGCATCATGAACTGGACGGGCATCTTCGATGAGCTCCACGACTTCGAGCTCAACACGCGCGGCACCGCGGGCGGGAAGGGCGCCATCACCACCGGCGCGCCGCCCAACGACGTGGCCTTCAACCTGGGCAACGGCGTCTCGCTCGACGGCGGCGTCACCAACATCACGCGCAATGACTTCCTCTCGGGCAGTACCAAGGCGGTCGTCGCTTCCATCGCCGCGCTCAAGGATTGGGACGAGGTCGACGAGTACGTGAAGACCATCAAGCCGTACCGCGCGCCCACCAACCTCGACGCCGCGCAGGTGACCGCGGGCCGCGCGCTCTTCCAGAGCAACAACTGCCACGCGTGCCACGGCGGCGCGAAGTGGACCGTCTCGCGGCTGCCGTACACGCCGTCGCCCGAGAAGAACGGCTCGCTGCCCGGCGCCAACGCGTTGCCCGCGGCGCCGACCGGCCTGCGCACCGAAGCGCGGAGCGCCCAGCTGCCCAACGCGGCGTTGAACCTCGACACGCAGAAGGTGGCCGTCGAGACCGGCGTGGCGCTCTTCGACGGCGGCGTCGGCAACGTCGGCCCCGAGCGCGTGACGTGTGCGCTGCGCATCGTCGGCACCTTCGACGTCACCAACCCGCTCGAGCGCAAGGGTGACGGCACGCAGGCGCAGGGTGGCAAGGGCTTCAACCCGCCGTCGCTGCTGTCGCTGGCCGCGGGCGCGCCGTACTTCCACCACGGCGAGGCCAAGACGCTCGAAGAGGTCTTCGCCGCGAAGTACGCGGGCCACCACCAGGCGGGCAGCGCGAACTTCCTCGCCAACGGCGGCACCACGCCGGCTGAACAACAGCAGGTGGCGCAGCTCGTCGCGTTCCTCAAGTCCATCGACGAATCGACGACGCCCTTCACCATTCCCGCGAACCAGGACCTCTGCGTGAACTACTGAAGGGTGCAGCCGACAGCTGTTGTCGGCTCGACCCGACAACCCACGCCGCCGCCTGTGCTCCTTCCCTCGGGGCGCGGGCGGCACGGCGGTTGTAAGAGTGGTGGCTCATGACCAGACCACTCCTCGCAGCGCTCGCAGCACTCCTCGCGGTGTCGTGTGAAGGCCCGGAGCCGGAGCTTGTCGCCGCCACCGCCCAGCCTCTTGCCGCCGCGACGTACGCCGGCAAGACGAGCAACCCCGAGCTGTACGCCGCGGTCATCACCAGCGAAGACGGCGTCGAGGCGTACCTGTGCGACGGCGTGTTCGGCGCGTGGTTCCGCGGCGCGGGCACCGCCGACTCGGTGATGGACCTCGAGGGCGCCGACGGCGCGCGGCTGCTGCTGCAGCTCGACGACGGCACCATGCACGGCCGGCTCATCGCCGCTGACGAGGCCGAGACCGACTTCGAGCTGCCCGAGGTGCAGGGCGAGGTGCTGTTCCGCGCCGAGACGATGGCCGGCGACGTGCCGGTGCTGGGCGGGTGGATCGTGCTGCCCGACGGCACGCAGCGCGGCGTGGTGAAGCTGGGGGCGCTGGCGTCAGGCAGCTCGCTCACCAACGGCGTCGTGCAGTGCGCGGCCTGCGCCGCGGTGTCGCTGGCGCCGGCGGCCTTCGTGCCCGGTGCCACGCAGAAGCGGCCCAACGTCTTGCAGCGCGTCACCATCGTGGGGCTCGGCGACTCGTACATGTCGGGCGAGGGCGCGCCGGTGGTCGACGGCGCGTTCAACGCTGACGGCACCATGGGCACCCAGGAGCGCTGGAGCGACGGGCTGCCGCAGTCGCTCGCGCCCTTCACGTTCGCGCTCACCACCAGCGCGCGGGCGCGGCTCGAGCGGGAAGCGCGCGCCTGCCACCGCGGCGCGGCGGGCCTCGGCCTCGCGGTGGGCGAGCTGCAACAGCAGTACCCGTTCGCGCACCTCCTTCACCAGACGTTTGCGTGCTCGGGCGCGCAGGTGAAGCACGCCATCAACACGCCGTACGGCGGGCCCGGCGGCTGCGAGCACCTCACCGGCAGCGCGCAGACCGACTGCCTCGCCGTCACCGACGACGTCGACACGCCCAGCATTCGCCCGCAGCTGCCCGAGGCGCTCGAGTTCGTACGCGACAACGGGCTCAACCTCGACGCGGTGGTGATGTCCATCGGCGGCAACGACCTCGGCTTCGGCTACGTCATCGCCGACTGCCTGCAGTCGATGGGCAGCGGCTGCGAGGCGCCCGACAGCGAGGCGCGGCGCGTGTTGGCCGAAGGCAGCGCGTTTCTGCCCGGTGAGTACGACCGCCTGGCGACGGCGCTGGCCTCGGCTGGCGTGCCCGACGGCAACGTGTTCCTCGCGGCGTACCCCAGCCCGCTGCGCCGCACGGCCACCGACAACTGCTCGGGCTTCGAGTTCGACGACGCGCTGCTGCGCTTCGTGTCTGACGAAGAGGCGCAGTTCGCCGGCGGCGTGCACACCTCGATGAACCAGCTGGTCACCGCGGGCGCGACGCGCAACGGTTGGCGCGCGGTGACGTCGCACGTGGGCACCGAGGTCGGCCACGCCATGTGCAACGCGGCGCCGTGGTTCAACGACACGCAGACCGCGCTGCGCACGCAGGGCGCCGACCTCCCGCCGCAGGCCTTCGGGCTGGTGCGCGTGAGCGCCGGCATGGTGCACCCCAACCGCGCGGGGCACCGCGACGGCTACCGGCCCGCGTACAAGGCCGCGCTCGACGAGCTGCTGCGCAGGCGCTTCACGCCGCGCGTGCCCCAGCGGGTGCGGGTGACGAAGCTCGAGCTGGTGAACGGCCGCGGCGTGGTCACGGTCGCGTGGGACGACATGAACCTCTTCGAGCAGCGCACGGTGCTGCGCGCCGCCGACGGCGCGACGCTGGCGACCGTGGGCGCCGACCGGACCACCGCGTCGTTCCAGCTCGACGGCACCACCGGCACGGTGAGCGTCGAGGCGTGCGTTGACAACCCCGTCATCTGTTCGCCGCGGTCTGCGGTGCTGACGGTCGACGTGAAGCGGCCCGACACCCGGCCCACGTCACCGACGGCGGCGCTGACGCTGCTCAACACCTCGACGACGCCGCGGCAGATCCGCCTCGCGTGGAGCGACCGCGTGCCGACGCGCGTGTTCTCGACGGTGGAGCTCGACGTCAACGGCACGCTCAGCACCCGCGCCGTCGAGGGCCAGGACCTGCTGCTGCCCGAGGCCACCAACCTGACGCGGTTCCGCGTGGCGACGTGCAACCAGCTGGGCTGCGGCCCGGTGACGCCGTGGGTGAGCTTCGACCGGCCGGCGACCAACATCTTGCCGCCGTGTGACAACCCGGTGCTCAACGGGTGCCGTAAGTAGCCGTTTTCCAAAGATGTAATGGCCGTCATGAGCTGGAACGGCTGATCACCCGGTGGGGCCAAAAACGGCTCACACCGGGTGAGGTTCTTTGGTAAGCGCGCGCGCAACTTCCAAGCAGTCCCCCACCGAGGAAACACTCTTTATGCAGATCCGCGCCGACGAAGTGAGCCGCATTCTCCGTGAACAGATCAAGGACTACGGCAAGCAGGTCACCGTGTCCGAGACGGGCACGGTCTTGTCGGTTGGTGACGGTATCGCTCGCGTCTACGGCCTCGACAACGCGCAGTCGGGCGAGCTCGTGGAGTTCGCCAACGGCGTGAAGGGCCTGGTGCTGAACCTCGAAGAGGACAACGTGGGTGTCGCCATCATGGGTGACTTCCTCGGCATTCGTGAAGGCGATACCGTCAAGCGCACGGGCCAGATCGCCCAGGTGCCGACGGGCAAGGCGCTGCTGGGCCGCGTGGTCGACGCGCTCGGTAACCCCATCGACGGCAAGGGCCCCATCGCGGCCACCGAGATGCGCCGCATCGAGCTGAAGGCGCCCGGCATCGTGAAGCGCAAGTCGGTGCACGAGCCGATGCAGACCGGCATCAAGGCGCTCGACGCGCTGGTGCCCGTGGGCCGCGGTCAGCGCGAGCTCATCATCGGTGACCGCCAGACGGGCAAGACCGCCGTCGCCATCGACGCGATCATCAACCAGAAGGGCCAGAACGTCTTCTGCGTGTACGTGGCCATCGGTCAGAAGCAGTCGACCGTCGCGCAGGTGGTCGACAAGCTGCAGCGCTACGGCGCGCTCGAGTACACCATCATCGTGGCGGCCTCGGCGGCCGACCCGGCGCCCATGCAGTTCTTCGCGCCGTACACCGGCTGTGCGATGGCCGAGTACTTCCGCGACAACAAGATGCACGCGCTCGTGGTGTACGACGACCTCTCGAAGCAGGCCGTCGCGTACCGCCAGCTCTCGCTGCTGCTGCGCCGCCCGCCGGGCCGTGAGGCGTACCCGGGCGACGTCTTCTACATCCACTCCCGCCTGCTCGAGCGCGCGGCCAAGCTGAGCGACCAGGAAGGCGCTGGCTCGCTCACCGCGCTGCCCATCATCGAGACGCAGGCCGGCGACGTGTCGGCGTACATCCCGACCAACGTGATCTCCATCACCGACGGTCAGATCTTCCTCGAGACCGACCTCTTCTTCGCCGGCATCCGCCCGGCCATCAACGTCGGTCTGTCGGTGTCGCGCGTCGGTTCAGCGGCGCAGATCAAGGCGATGAAGCAGGTCGCCGGCTCGATGAAGCTCGACCTCGCGCAGTACCGTGAGCTCGCGGCCTTCGCGCAGTTCGGTTCGGACCTCGACAAGGCCACGCAGGAGACGCTGGCCCGCGGCGCGCGCCTGACCGAGCTGCTCAAGCAGCCGCAGTACGAGCCGCTGCCGGTCGCGCGTCAGGTCATGCAGATCTACGCGGCCACCGACAAGAGCGACCCGAACAAGCGCGGCTGGCTGCGCGAGATCCCGGTCGCCGACATCGTGCGCTGGGCCAAGGAGTTCCTCGAGTTCTGCGACGGAAAGTTCCCGGGCATCCAGAAGGGCATCGAAGAGAAGCGCGAGCTGACCGCCGACATCAAGGCGGAGCTGGGTAAGGCCATCACCGAGTTCAACTCGGTGTTCGTCAAGACGCCGGGCGCGAAGATCTGATTCGTCACGCAGCGTGACGAAACGAGCGGGAGTGAGTCCGAGTGGCTCACTCCCGTTTTCTCTTGGGCTCCCTCTCCCTGCGAGCGGGGAGAGGGCGGGGAGAGGGGCGACGGCGGTCAGCGCAGCGAGAACACCGCGACGTCGTCGTAGTGGCCGTTGCGCTCGCGGTTCGAGAACAAGACGGCCTTCGTAGCGCCGCTGGGCACCGCGCAGTCCATCGCCACGTCGCTGTCGTTGACCGGGCCACACACCGTGTCGCCGATGTGCAGCAGCAGCCAGGTGTTGGTCGGGTTGTCGACGCGCAGCGCGAAGGTGTCGTCGACGTCGACCACCATGCGCTCCGGCG
Organism: uncultured Archangium sp.; assembly: GCA_964459885.1. Taxonomy (GTDB): domain Bacteria; phylum Myxococcota; class Myxococcia; order Myxococcales; family Myxococcaceae; genus Archangium_A. The sequence goes on along the minus strand of CAYWON010000050.1, from coordinate 2,379 downwards.
ACTTGAGCGTCAGCCGTTCCTTCGCGAAGCCGTGCCGCGCGAGCGCTTGTCTCAAGAACTCCGCGCGAGACAGGGGCTTCTGGCGCAGCTGCCAGCGCGGCTCGTCGGGGAAATGGTCGAGCCCGCCGAGCTCCGGAGGAATGAAGAGGTAGTCGGTCGCGTAGACCTCTTTGCCGTCAGAGGTCTCGGCGTCGTCCCACGTGGCGTCCAGGAGGTACCACGCGCCGTTGATGCTGACGGCGTTCCACGCGTGGCCCACCGGCACCAGCTCGCCGTCGTCGTTTCTGACGTCGCCCGTGACGTACACGATGCGGTCGCCCGTGAGCCGGCCCAGCTCGACCAGCAACCGCGCGTAGCCTTCACACACGCCGAGGCGCGAGGCGAAGACCGTGCGCGCGTCTTGCGGCTTGCGCACGCCGGTGACGGAGTCGTGGTCGTACTTGAGCCGCGTCACCACCCAGTCGTGCAGCGCCTTCACGCGGCGGAACGGGTCGGTGATGCGCGACGAGAGGTAGCGCGCCACGGCCTCGGGGCTCGTCTCGTCGTCGGCCGTCATGCCGCTGACGAGCACGTCGACCTCTTCTTTCCAGGGCCAGCTCGTCGTGCCGACCTCGTAGATGGCGTCGGGGTTCTCAGGCGGCGGCTCGGGCGGCGGCTCTTGTGGTTGTTCGACAGCCGGCACCACGGGGTCGGCGCGGCGCCAGCGCTGCCCGCTGCCGTACTTCGTCTCGACCGTCACCACCGGCTTCACGTCTTCGGGCACGGGCGTCTGCTCGTCAGCGGGCGTGCGGTACGGGTTCTCGTTGGCGGCCTCGTGGAGCCACTCGAGGCCTGACGACGCGGCCACCAACGCGGTGCGCGCGCGGTCGACCCACACGCCCTTCGCGTCGCCGAGGAACCAGTCACCGCGCGTGGCGAGCGCCGCGAACGCCACCTTCGGCCAGGCCAGCAGCAGCACCGCGATGAACACGAGGTTCAAGAACACCGTGCGCAGCGCGACGCGCGTGGCCGCCGAGAACGCGCGCTTCTTGGGCAGCAACCGCCGCGTCTGCCGGAGGTGCGCGTAGAACGCGTCGGTCGCGCGCTTTTCCCACCAGAGCGGCAGCACGGGGAACAGCAGCACGCCGCCCACGCACGCCAGCGCTGCGGGGCCGCCGGCGAAGGCCACCAACGACGACGCGAGCCACACGCCGAGGCCGGTCACCGCGAGCAGCGAGCACACCCACACGAAGCGCAGCACGTGACCTGATTGTGCCCCGGAAGCGCTGGCGTTTTCCCCTTCGGTGACTAGAAGTCGCGAGCCATGCGCGTCTCTGCACTCGTCGTCGGTCTCGTCCTCGTCGCTTCCGGTTGCGCCCTGCGTCCCCGGTATGGCGACTTCATCACCGCCGACACCAAGGCCAGCGAAGTGCGCTTCGCCGTCATCGACACCGACACCAAGGCGCGCGTCGCGGGCGCGAAGGTCGAGGTCGGCGAGTTCAAGTCGCGCGTCGTCGCCACGACGGACAAAGACGGCGTCTTCACGGTGCCGGTCTCGTCGACGCTCATCTCGGACAACCCCGTCTTCGTGGTCGCGCTGCCGAAGGGCGTCACGTCGTACCGCATCGAGCCCGTGAAGGACGAAGCGCCGGCCGCTGCGCCCGCGCCCGTGGAGCAGCCGGTTGAGGCGCCCGCGCCGACTGAAGCGCCGGTCGATGCAACCGACGCTGGAGTTCCGGCGTCCAACTGACGCTCCATGAAGCGCCTCGCGTGCATGCTGTTGGTGGCGGGTCTGCGGGCGGCGGCGGCGGAGAACGAGACCTTCCACGGTTGGTCGAAGGACGGCTCGTGGCTCGTGTACGAGCTGCACGTCGACGACGAGCGCAACGAGCTCTATTTCTGCGCGACCGACGCCGAGGTGCGGCCGTCGTGGCCTGACTCACTCGACGGCCAGGAGCGCGAGAGCGTAGGTGAGCTGTCGTGCGTGCGCCTCATCGACCCCAACAAGGCGCCGTACCAGTGGAAGCTGCAGCTGACGGTGCCGGCGCCTTCGATGAAGCAGGGCACGGTCAGCATTTCGACCGAGCTGGCCACCATCGGCGACCAGGGGTTCATGCTCGAGTCGGGTGACAAGAAGCAGCTCTGCTACGCGAGCGGCACGCGCGAGGGCTCGAAGCTCGAGAAGACGTGGTTCCACCCGAGCGGCAAGTTCGTCGCGGCGCAGATCGACGGCAACTTCCGCCACTGCGTGGTGACGATGATTCCGGTGAAGGCGCCGAAGGTGGAGCGCCCGAAGCCCGAGAAGCCGGTGAAGCCCGTGCGCGGCGGCAAGAAGAAGAAGTGACGCTTCAGCCCTGGCCCGGGAAGTCGAGCGGGTAGGGCTGCTCTGTCGGCAACAAC
>CAYWON010000049.1:0-40585 GCA_964459885.1 uncultured Archangium sp. | reverse complement strand
ACGTGCAGTTCTGCGTCGACCCTGTCGACAACGGCGCGCTCTCGAGCTGCCCGGCTGGCGAAGGCCACACCTGGGGCAAGGTCTCGGCCGACGCTGTCGAGACGGGCTCGGTGTACTGCCACTGCGACGTCACGGCGGTCTTCCCGTGGCTGGTGCACGGGCTCTTCCAGCTCAAGCACAGCAAGCGCAAGGCGTTCCGGCTCAACGACAAGATGAAGGACGCCGTGAAGTTCCTCGACGCCGACGTCGCCAAGCGTCGCAAGGAGTTGCTGAAGACGTTGGAGTGGGACGTCAGCGAGGTCCGCTGAGCCGCCGGTAGTCCTTGAGGTGGCGCAGCGCCGCCACCTTCTCGCCCTTCTTTTCGTAGAGGCGCGCGAGGTTGAAGTACGCGTCGGTCAGCTGCGGGTCCAACTCCAGGACCTCGCGGTACCGCGCGACGGCGTCGTCGAGGCGCCCGAGATCTTCCAGGACGACCGCGAGATTGAAGGTCGCCGTGGTGTCGGTGGGCCGCGAGACGAGCGCCGCGACGTAGTGCGCTTCGGCTTCACGCAGCCGGCCACGCGAGTGCAGCAGCCGCCCGAGGTTCACGTGCGCGTCAGCGTGGTGGGGATCGGCGGCGACCGCTTCGGCGTAGGCGTCGAGCGCCGCTTCGGGATCGGTCTCTTCCAGCGTCGCCGCGGCCGAGAAGAGCGCCTGCGCGTCACGCCGCGCGACGGGCCGCAGCCACGCCGAGCCGCGGTTGGCGCCCTGGCCGAGGTCGAGCAGCTGCTGCCCCGACGCCGCGTTCCATTTCTTCACGCCGGCTTCCACCACCAGCTCGCGGCCGACCTCGCGCAGCGTCACCGCGGCGAGCGGCGCGTCGTCGGGTTGCTCCCGCTTCACATGCGACAGCGCTTCGGTGATGCGCGCGCGGCTGACCTTCTGCGTCGACAAGCGGTGGGCGGTGCGCACCAGCTGCAGGTCTTGAAAGCTCAAGACGTCGCGCGGGCCTTCGAACGTGGCCTCGACCAGCGCGCGCGCCACCTCGGGCGTCACGCCCAGCAGCCCAGCGACCTCAGTGACTGACCATGCCTGCTTCATGATTCGTGAGGTGTACCAGCCACCACCGACAAGTGACGGGGACCGCCCGTTAAATCAAAGGGTTGGCTAGAACAAGGGCATGCGACGCGTGCTGCTCATTGCGGACCTCGAAGGGATCACCGGCGTCGACGACGTCACGCACCTCGTGATGGGCACGCCCGGCTACCCGGCGGCGGCGCGGCGCATGACCGAAGAAGTGGCGATGGTGGCGAGGTTGCTGCGCGCGCACGGGGTGGAAGCGGTGCGCATCTCTGACGCGCACCACTCGGGCGCTGACGGCAACATCGACGCGGGCGGGCTGCCCGACGGCTGCGAGCTCCTCTTTGACACTGTCGACATGTACGCCGGGGCGTTGCTCAACGACGTCGACGCCGTGGCCTGCGTGGGCATGCACGCGCTGGGGGCGTCGCCGGGCTTCGGTGCGCACACCGTCAGCGTCAACACCGAGTGGACGCTGGGCGACGAGCTGCTGACCGAGTCGCGCGTGGTGCAGTTGCTCGCGGCCGAGCGCGGCGTGCCGTTCTGGTTCACCGCGGGTGACGACGTGCTGCGACGGCAGCTGCCCGCCGACGTTCCGTTCGTCGAGACGAAGCTGGCGGTGTCACGTGGAAAAGCAGTGTCGAGGCCGCTGGCGCAGGTGGAGGCCGAGTTCCGCGCGGTGCTGCGTCGTGCGCCCGTGATGATGCGACCGCTGCCGCCCCAGACGCTGCGCGTGCGCTTTCAGACGCGCGCCGAGGCCGCAGCGGCGAACGCCGGCACGTTGATCGCGCCGACGGTGCGGGAGCTGCCGCCCATGGCCGACTTCCACGCGCAGTTCCTCGCCGCGTGTCGGATGATCGAGAGCGCCAGCGACGCGATGGTGGCGCGCGTCGCCGGGCTGCCGGGCACCATCGGCTGGGCGAACAACGCGGCGAGGCTGCTGCTCGCCGCGTGGGAATGAGCGCCTTTCCTCAGTTGATGACGATGGTGCAGGCGCACGAGCCGGTCGCGCCGCAGACCCCCAGCTCGGGCGTGAGGCAGGCGAGGCCGGTGCAGCACGAGGTGCCGCCCATCGAGCACGACTGACCGACGCCGACGCACGCGGCCACCTGGCAGGTGCCGGTGGTCTGCCCCGGGGTGAACTCGCAGCTGAAGCCGCCGCAGCAGTCTGCCGTGGCGGTGCAGGTGCCGCCCTGCGGCTGACACACCGCGGGCGGGCGGCAGACGCCGTTGGTGCACTGCTGCGAGCAGCACTCGGCCGAGAACGCGCAGCCCGCATCGTTCGCGAAGCACAGCGTGCCGGCGTCCGTCACGCCGCCATCGCCGCTCGAGCCGCCGTCCGTGCCGCCGTCGCGCGTGCCGCCGCCGCCGCCCTCTTCGAAGGGCCGGCAGATGCCGAAGATGCACGCGTTGTTGCAGCAGTCGGCGTTGACGGCGCACGTGCCGCCGAGGCCTTCACACATCGGGGGCGGCTGGCAGCGCAAGACGCCGCCGTCACCGGGCAAGCAGAGCGCGTCGTTGCAGCATTGATCCTTGAACTGGCAGACATCGCCTTCGGGGATGCAGCAGCCTGCCTGGCCGGTGTACCCGGTGGGGCACGACGCCGAGCCGCCGCCGAAGCAACGCGGAATGCCCGACGAGTCGAGCTTGCAGACCTGCTTCATGCCGTCGCAGCAGTTCTGGGACGCGTTGATGGAGAGCTCACCGCCGTCGGGCAGCTGCGCGCTGCCGCAGATGTTGCCGACGCCGTTGCACGACTGGCCGTTGTCGCAGCGGCCGCCGCTGCAGGTGACCGAGCCGTTGGGGTTGACGCCGCCGCCGCAGCACGCGTCATCGTTGGCGCACGTCGTGCCGGTGAGCCGGCAGCCGCCCGCGGGCAGACACACCGTCGCGCCTGAGCCGGGATCGACGCAGGTGCGCGAGCAGCAGTTGCTGCCTCCGCTGCACGGGTTGCCTTCCTGCGTGCAGCCACCGCCGCCGCCGCCAGTGATCGTGCGGCAGAAGCCCACCCCACCGTCGTTGACGGAGCACGCCTGACCGCAGCACTCGGCGTCGCTGCTGCAGCGATCGCCGTTGGGCTGGCAGTAGTACGCCTTCGCGCAGGTGCCGGCCTTGCAGAGCGACGAGCAGCACTCACCGCCGCTGGTGCAGCTGTCACCCAGCACGCGGCAGCTGCCTCCGGGGATGGCCGCGCAGAAGCCCGCGGTACACGTGCCGGTGCAGCACTCGCTGCCGTTGGCGCAGGCGGTGCCGATGACGCTGCACGCGGTGGCGCCGCAGGTGCCGTTCACGCAGTTGGCGTTGCAGCAGTCGCCGCTGCCCGTGCATGGGCCGCCGGGGTCGACGCAGAAGGTCGACGAGCGACACAGGCCCTGCTCGCACGAGCCAGCACAACAGCGCGTGGTGGCGTCGCACGGTTGCGCCGCGGCGACGCAGCTGCCGCCGTCGGGAAGTTCTCCACCACCACCACCGGTAGCGGTCCCTCCCCCCTCGCCGCCACCGGTGGTGCCACCGCCCGTTCCACCATCCACTTCAGCTGTGCCGCCGCCGGTGCCTCCATCGGGCCCGGGCTGCGGCGTTTCACAGGTGCAGCCGGCCAGGGTGAGGACCGCAGAGAAGAGGAGAGCGCTGCTCAGGTGTCGCATTGTGTCACTCCGAGGTGAGGGGACTCAGGGATCGAGGAGGAGGACTTCGGCGTCGGCGCGGGCGGGGCCCATGGGGAAGCGCTGGAGGTACTGGCGCGCGGCGGCGCGGGCTTCGACCGGCCGCGAAGGGGCGAGCCAGCGCAGCTTGAGCGCGAGCGCAGGCTCGGCCAGCGGCGAGGTGTCGGGCCCGGCGATGACCTGCTCGAGCTCGCGCAGCGCGCCGTCGAACTGGCCTTCGCGCTGGAGCGCCATCGCGCGCTCGTAGTGCCGGTTCTGCTTCGTCAGCGCGCTCTCGGGGCGGGGCGCGGGTGGCGCGTCGCCGCGCTGCAACGTCGGCGCGGGCGTCGGTGCTTCCATCGGCGCGGTGGACGGCGCGGTCGGGCAGCTGGGCCACGTCTGCCCGGTCATGACGGGCGTCTCGGTGCCGCGACGTCGCACCAGCACGGCGCCTTCGTCGACAGTGATGCCGGTGCTGCCGTCGCAGCCGCCGCGCGTGTCGATCTTCATGCGCGCGCCGCGCGTGAAGACCTGGGAATCAAGCGTCTCGACGGTGATCGACTGCTGCTCGCCGCTGAGCATCATGGCGGCCACGGCGCCGGCGCGGAGCAGCACGCGGGCTCCGTCGTCTTTCACCTCGACGTCGGTCTGCGGCGCGAGCGTCAGCGTCGCACCCGAGGCGAGGGCGAGCGTCAACGTGCCCTGCCGCGTGTGGAACGCGCCCGCTGCGCGCTGTTCCACGTCGCCGGTCGAGCCGACGATGCGGGCGGCCGGCGCCGGGCGCGACAGGAGGTAGGTCGCAGCACCCACCGCCAGCAACGCCGCCGCAGCGAGGGCCCACCGCGGCGCACGGCGTGAGGCGCGCTGGGGTGACTGCGAGAGCGCGGCGTCGATGGCGGCCAGCGTGGCGTCGCGGGCGCCGGGTGACGCAGGCACCGCGCCCACGCCTTCCAGGGCTTCGCGGAGTTGGTCGGCTGCGTGTCGGTCCCACGTCATGGCGAGCCCTCCTGCCGAATCGTCGCGCGCCATTCGGGGTGCGCTTCGAGTGCTTCGTGCAGCTCGCGTCGGCCGCGCACGAGGCGGGTCTGCGCGTTGGACGTCGAGATGGTGAGGATCTCGGCGATCTCCTTGAGCTCGAACCCGTGCACGTCGTGCAGCACGAAGACCTGCATGCGGTCGGCATTCAGCGTCGCCATGCAGCGGGCGATGCCACGCACGGCTTCACGCTGCGCCGCGAGGCGGTGCGGGTGATCGCTGTCGTGGCTGACGAGGTTGAGGGCCAGCTCGTCGTCGATGACGGCGAAGCGCGCCTCGAGCTGTTCCCGGCGCAGTCGGTGAAAGACGGTGCGCGCGGCGACCGTCGAGGCCCAGGCGTCGAGGGATCGAACGGTGGGCCGGGCGCGCAGCGAGCTGATCAGCTCGACGAAGCTCTGTTGGACGAGGTCGTCGTGCTCAAGGCCTCGCGGGGCCACGCGCGCCACGGTGCGGCTGATGACGGGCCGCAGTCGCTCGTACACCTCGGCCGCCACCGCGCGATCGCCGCGCGAGATGGCGTCAACCAGCGCGGAGTCGTCGGGCGCCTTGCCGACGAGCCTGAGTTTCGCGAGGCCCATGAGGTGGATTCAGCTTGGAGTGCCGCGCCGCGCCTTTCAGCAGGCAGCCGACAGATCACCAGGCGACCACGTACCCGAGCTCAGCGCGCACCCAGAGCGGCCCGCGCGTCGTGACGTTGCCGTTCCCGTTGCCCCCGTTGGGATTTCCGTTGGGGTTTCCATTGGTTGGCGGTGGTACCTCGACGCTCGAGGTGGTGGCGTGTGTGCTGGCACCCACCACGACACGGTGCGGGCCGACGAGGTGAACCTCAAGTTCCAGCGCGGCGCGAAAGAGCGGCTGCGTGGTGACGGACACGAGCGCGCCGTCGCGGGAGATGACGAGCCACTGCGCGCCGACGCCGAGCTCAAGGCGGGGCACGAGGCGCTGAGCACCGACGGCGAGGCGTGCGCTGGCCCAGGCTGCGGGGATGAGCGGCGCTGCGTTGCGCAGCAGCCCATCGCCGCTCAGGCCGACACCGAGGCCCACGTCGAGGGCGAGCGGGCCGGGCCTCGCCACGACGCGATGGGCGGACAGGGTGGCGCCGCCGCCCGGGGCGCCGGCGATCGGGTCGACCGACAGCACGCCTCGCACCGACGCGCTCCAGTCGGCGAGCGGAGCGACGACGGGGGTTGGCTCGCCTGCATCGGCGGTGGGCTGCCCGGCGTCTGGCGCGGTCTGGTCCATCGCGAGCGCGCGTTCCTTCACGAGCAGCGCCAGCCCGAACGCGATGGTGCGGGCCCGTTCGGCTTCGGCGTCGGCCGGTGAGAAGCGCAGCACGCGCCGCAGGTCGCCGGGCACGCGCGCGGTGTGCAGCAACAGCTCGACCTCGTCGGGCTTCACGGTCACCCACGCCACGGTGCGACCCGGCGGCGCCTGGGTGCCGAGCGCGACCTCCGTCGGCTGATCGACGAAGGCGACGGGCAGCGCGCGCTCCAACGCGGGCTTGAGCGGGGCGGAGAGCTCACCCACCAACAGCACGAGGATGGCTGCCGACGTCATGCCGCCTTCTTTCACGTCTTCGCGTCAGATTGATCGATCGCGAACGTGTCATCGTCCCATCATGAAACGACTCAGGTTGGGTGAAGACAGTCGGGTGTTGGTGCTGACGGGCGCAGGTGTGTCGGCCGAGAGCGGGGTGCCGACGTTCCGCGGCTCGAGCGGGTTGTGGGAAGGCCACCGCGTCGAACAGGTCGCGTCGCCAGAAGGCTTCGAGGCAGACCCGCAGCTGGTGTGGCGCTTCTACGGCTTGCGGCGCGACGGCGCGTCGAAGGTGCAGCCCAACGCCGGCCACCTCGCGCTGGCGCAGCTCGAGGCGAAGCTGGGCGATCGGTTCCTCCTCGCCACGCAGAACGTCGACGGGTTGCACCGCTGCGCGGGTAGCCAGCGCGTCTTGGCGATTCACGGCGAGCTCTTCCAGTCGCGCTGCGTGCGGTGCAACGTGCCCTTCGACGACACGAAGACGTACCTCGGCGAGGCGCTGCCCACCTGCGCGACGTGCCGCAGCGCCGTGCGCCCGCACATCGTGTGGTTCGGCGAGCTGCTCGATCACCGTCACCTCGACGCGGTCGGCGCCTTCATCGAAGCGGCGGGCGAGCGGCTCATCTTCATGGCCATCGGCACGTCGGGGCAGGTCTACCCGGCCGCGGGGCTGGTCGACGCCGCGAAGGCCGTGGGCGGCACCACGTGGCTCATCGACGCCGAGCCCTCGAGCGGCTACGCGGCGCGCTTCGACGAGGTGATCGCAGGCAAGAGCGGCGAAGTGCTGCCGACGCTGTTCTCGTGATCACCATCGCGCACGCGAGCGCGTACGCCCACGATCCACGCAGCGCCGCCGAGCATCTGGCGGCGCTCACGGGTGGCCGCGCCGCGCCGTTTCAGCCGCTTGACGGTGCGTGGGTCACACACTTCGACGGCGGCGCGTTCATCGAGCTCTACCCGCGCACCTCGCGGGTGGCGCTGCGTGGTGGCGAGGTCTCGTTCGAGCCCATGCCGACGGCCGCGACGGGCGCCGGGACGCACTTCAACCTGCGCGTCGATCCATCGCGCGCCGAGCTGGAAGCGATCTGCGCGCGCCGCGGCCTGAAGCACGGCTGGCGCGGGTGGGGTGGTTTTCTCGACGTGTGGCTCGATGAAGGGCTGCTGATCGAGCTCGCGTGCAGCCGCTGAAGGCTTACGCCTCGTCGAGCGGCTTCTCGGCGGGCTTGCGGCGCTTCGACTGCTGCATGAACACCGTGTGCTCTTTGAGCTCCTTCGACGAGTTCCGGTAGGCGATCCACGCCACCGGCGTCGCGATGAGGAACGCGAGGGCCACGAAGCCCAGCTGCATCCACGGGAACTCGTACTCCGGCGGGATCTCCGCGTCGTTCCACGTCGAGACGCGGTTGCGCGCGCGCTCACGGGCGGCGGCGCGATCTTCGTCGGTGATCTCCTGGTAGTCGGCCGGCCGGTTGCGCTTGGGCCCGCCTTCGGCAAACGCCGAGGTGGCGAGCGAGACGCCCAGCAGCAGGAGGCTCAACTGAATCGCGCGACGCATGGCCGGGAACCGTAGCATCTTCATGGCGTGGCGAGCGTGACCGTCTCGGCGTGACGCGGAACGGCGACGGGCCAGCCGCGCGCCGCCACTTTCTGTCGCAAGGCCTCGAGGGCCGACGGCTCGCCGTGCACCAACAAGGTCTGCTTCGGCGGCGTGGCGAACCCTTCCATCCACTGCAGCATCTCGTGCCAATCGGCGTGCGCCGAGAAGCCGCTGATGGTCGAGATGTGCGCGCGCACGTCGATGGTCTCGCCGAGCAGCTTCACCTGCTTCTCGCCGTCGAGCAGCCGTCGCCCGCGCGTGCCCGCCGACTGGTAGCCGACGAAGAGCACCGAGTTTCGCGCGTCGCCGAGGCGGTGCTTCAGGTGGTGCAGCACGCGGCCGCCGGTGGCCATGCCGCTGGCCGAGATGATGATGCCCGGGCCCTGGAACGCGTTGAGCTGCTGTGACTGCCGCTTGCCGTTGATGAACTGCGTGCGCGCGGTGCGCAGCGGCGAGAAGCCTTCTTCCATCAAGGTGCGCGTCTCGAAGTCGTGCTCGTGTTGGTGCGCCAGGTAGAGCGGCGTGGCGTCGACGGCCATCGGAGAGTCGACGAAGACCGGCAGCTGGGGAATGCGGCCCGCGCGCTCCAACTCGCCCAGGCGGTACAGCACGTCTTGCGTGCGGCCGATGGCGAACGCGGGGACGATCATCACGCCGCCGCGACGCTCGATGTCTTTCACCGCTTCAGCGAGCGAGGTCAGCGGGTCGACGTCGCCGTGTTCGCGATCGCCGTAGGTGCTCTCGGCGATGAGCGTGGTGGCGCTGTCGATGGCCTCGGGGTCGCGCAGCACCGGCGCGTTGTAGCGGCCGAGGTCGCCGGTGAAGACCACGCGCTGCCCCGACGACGTGAGCTCGAACACGCAGATCGCGCTGCCGAGAATGTGCCCCGCACGCTGGAAGCGCAGCGTGATGCCGGGAGCCACCTGCCGCGGTCGGTCGTAGCCGAAGCTCTCGAAGAGCTTCAGCGCGGCGAACGCGTCGTGCTCGCCATAGAGCGGCATCGCCGGGTCGTGGCGCGAGTAGCGGTGCTTGTTGGCGTAGCGCGCCTCCTCTTCCTGAATGCGCGCGGAGTCGGGGAGCATGATGCCGCTCAGGTCTTTCGTGCCGCCGGTGCAATAGACGGGGCCGTTGAAGCCGTCGCGCACGAGGCGAGGCAAGCCGCCGGTGTGATCGATGTGCGCGTGCGTCAGCACGACCGCGTCAATTTTGCGCGGGTCGATGGGCCACGGTTCCCAGTTGCGGCGGCGGTTCTCGCGGTGGCCTTGAAAGAGCCCGCAGTCGACGAGCACCTGCGCGCCGTCGTGCTCGAGGAGAAACCGGGAGCCGGTGACAGTGCCCGCAGCGCCGAGGAACGTGATGGTGGCCATGGGGCGCGATGGTACGCGCTCGGGTCGCGGCGCAGTGCATATAAGCGGTGCATGGCTCCTGCTTCGCCTCGTCATGGTGGTGATGTCGTCGCCGCAACGCTCGCCGCGGCCGGCATCCGTCACGTGTTCACGCTGGTCGGTGGGCACATCTCTCCGTTGTTGGTCGGCGCGAAAGATCACGGCCTCGCCGTCATCGACACGCGCGACGAGCGCAACGCGGTGTTCGCGGCCGACGCCGTGGCGCGCATGACGGGGCTCCCCGGCGTGGCGGCGGTCACGGCGGGCCCCGGCGTCACCAACACGCTCACCGCGCTCAAGAACGCGCAGCTGGCGCAGTCGCCGGTGATCCTCTTCGGCGGCGCCACGGCGACGGTGCTCAAGGGCCGCGGCGCGCTGCAGGACATCGATCAGCTCTCGCTCGTCGCCTCGTCGGTGAAGTGGCTGGCGCGCTGCTCGACCGTCGGTCAGCTCGGCCCCGCGGTGAAGCGCGCGCTGAAAGAAGCGACGAGCGGCGTGCCGGGCCCGGTCTTCATCGAGGTGCCGGTCGACGTGCTGTACCCGGAGTCGATCGTGCGCGAGTGGTTCATCAAGGAAGCGGGCATCGAGCACCCGAAGACGCTCGGTCAGCGCGCGCTCAAGCTGTACCTGACGGGGCACCTGTACCGGCAGTTTCACGTGCCGTCGGTTGACGTGGCGTCGCAGGTGCCCGCGGTGAAGTTGCCGCGCGTGCGCTTGGGCTCGCAGCTCGACAAGGCGGCCGAGCTCATCCGCCACGCTGAGCGGCCGGCCTTCGTCATCGGCTCGCAGACGCTGGTGAACACGCGCGAGCCGGAGCGCGTGGCGCGGGCGCTCGAGACGTTGGGCGGGCCCACGTGGCTCGGCGGCATGGCGCGCGGGTTGTTGGGTCGCGACAGCGAGCTTCAGTACCGGCACGCGCGCGGGAAGGCGCTGAAAGAAGCGGACGTGGCGGTGGTGTGCGGCTTCCCGTTCGACTTCCGGCTCAAGTACGGCCTGGGCTTCGGCAAGAAGACGAAGGTCATCTCGGCGAACCTGTCGGCGGAAGAGCTGACGAAGAACCGCACGCCAGAGCTCGCGGTGCAGGTGCACCCGGGCGAGTTCCTCGAAGGGCTGGCCAAGCGGCTCGGTCGCAACAGCAACTGGGGCGCGTGGCACGAGGCGTGTCGGCAGCGTGAAGCGGCGCGCGACGCGGAGATCGCGAAGAAGGCGAACCCCGGCGGCGAGCTGGTCGACCCGATCCACTTCTTCCGGCGGCTGGAAGAGAAGTTGGACGACGACTCGGTGCTGGTCGCTGACGGCGGCGACTTCGTGGCGACGGCTGCGTACATCTTGAAGCCGCGGCGACCGTTGTCGTGGCTCGACCCCGGCGTCTTCGGCACGTTGGGCGTGGGCGGCGGCTTCGCGGCGGGCGCGTGCGCGGTGCGGCCGAAAGCGGAGGTGTGGATCATCTACGGCGACGGCTCGAGCGCGTACTCGCTCAACGAGTTCGACACGTTCGTGCGGCACGGCATGGCGCCGATCGCCGTGGTGGGCACTGATGCGTCGTGGGCGCAGATCGCGCGCGATCAGGTGACGCTGCTGGGCTCTGACGTGGCGACGACGCTGCTCAAGAGCGACTACCAGAAGGTGGCCGAAGGCTACGGCGGGGTGGGGCTGCTGCTGACTGACCCGAAAAAGATCGACGCGACGCTCGACGAAGCGAAGCGGCTGTCGCGCGCGGGCAAGCCGGTGTGCATCAACGTGCACCTCGCGAAGACCGACTTCCGCGAGGGGTCGATCAGCATCTGACGTTCACGCGAACACGATGGTGGCGTGCGTCTCGCTCTGCTTCGTCACCGTCAGCACTTCGCCGAAGTACTTGCCGACGCCGCGCGCCAGGCCGACGTACACGTCGATCATCGCGCGCTCCGACTTGTACTCGACGTCGAGCGTCTTCTGGTCGTCGCGCCACGTCGTCACGAAGCGGGGCGGGCGTGCGTTGGGCACCGCGCGCGTCACCGCCACATGCAGCGCGTCGAGCCCGAGGATCATCTCGCGCGCGTTCTTGAAGCGCTGCAGGTACGGCGCGTACAGCTTCGGCGCGTAGTCACAGCACCAGTACTCACCGAACGCGTCGCAGCCCTGCTCGGCGGTGAGCCCCGTGACCTTCAGCGTCGCCGCGAAGAGCCGGTGAAAGTGCGAGTCAGGGATGTCGATGATGGGCATGCGCAGCATCGTCGCCTGCTGGTCGAGCCCCGCGGCCTTGATGACCTGCTTCGTGACCTCCGCGCCCAGCTTCGCGTCCAACATCTCCAAGAGACAGCCCGTGATCGTCGCTTTCACGCAGCGCCGCGCTGCGAGAAGTGCGCCATGGAGCCACCGCCACCTGCTTTCGCGCACCTGCTGCGTGTCAGCACCCCTCGGATTCCACCCTCGAATTTCAGATCTGCGATCGCTGTCTTGTTCTGCGACAGCTCCAGGCGAGCAGCAGGCCGAGCAAGGGCGCCGAAGCTGTGCTGGTGCAGCCGTATTCTGGCACCGGCAGCGGCGCCGATGTGCCCCCCGCGTTCGGGTCGGTACCGGCGGTCAGCTCGTCGCGATCGCTCGCGCCGTCTCCGTCCGAATCGACGCCTCCGAGTGCGGCCCATGCGGTCGAGAGCGAGGCCTCGTCACCAGCGGCAAGGCCGCGTTCACGCAGCGCTGCGCCGAACGCCGTGGTGACGGTGCCGCGACCCGTGACGCCGCCCTGATGGCAGACCGCACAGTCAGGCCCCGGGCCGCCGGACAACGTCGAGAGCTGCTGCGGAAACGTCGGCGTCGCGAGGACCAACATCAAGGAGACGGTGAGCGTCATAGGAAGAAGTGCAGCTGCCCCAGCAGCGAGACGTTCAAGGTGCCGTCGACCTCGCGTCGGGTGATGACGTCGACGCGCACGTCGCTGTGCGGCGCGAAGAACCACCACACGCCACCCCAGCCGCCGACGCCGAGCCCGCTGTTCGCGTTGACGCCGGTGAAGTCGGGCACCACCAGCTCGCCGATGGCCACCAGGTGCACGCCCTGCGTCGGCTCGACGTCGACCTGCAGCACGCTGACGAGGCCTGTGGGCCCGCCGAGCGTGCGCCTTGTCTGATTGGTCACGTCAACTTCGAACGACACCATGAGCGGCTTCGCCGGGCTCATGCGCAGGAAGGCCCCGTGCGCGTGGCGAAACACGGCGTACTGCGGCGCCGCGACGTCTGCCTCGGCGTGCGTCACCAGGCTCGAGATGCCCACCGTCATCCAATGCGTGGGGATGAACTCGAGGAACCCCGAGTAGCCGCGCTCACGGAACAGCGCCGGCGCCAGCTGCAGGTTGCCGGCGATGCCCATCAGCTCGCCGCGTACGTGCTCGCCTGAGTACGCCAACGCCACGCCGTGTTGCTGCGAGACATTGGTGTCGGTGCGTGTCACGCCGCGGGCCCAGAGCGTGTGCTCGGGCAGTCGCAACCCGAAGGGCAGGGGAATGCGGCCGACGCGCAGCAGGAACGATTGATCTTCATCCGGCGCGTAGCCGACCCAGTGGTGCCGCGAGATGAGCTGCGCCTGATCTCCGACGATCTTCGCGGCGTCGGTCGTGCCCTGGCTGCCGAGGCCGAGGCTGACGCTGGCGCTCATCTTTCCCGTCTTGAGCGCGCCCACCACGTCGACCTGCATGGGGAACGCGCGCACGCCCTTCATGCCGGGGCTCATCAACGCCAGGCGCACGTCACCGCCCAGCATCAGCTCTTCGGGCGCCGCTGAGAGCAGCCCGAAGAGGAACTCGGCCTTCTTGCCCGGGTCTTCGTCGGCCGGCGCGCCATAGCGGCTGCGCAAGAGCAGCTCGCCCTGGGCGCGACCGTAGGGCGTCACGACCGAGCCGCCGGAAGGGTCGACGTGGCACTGCGCGCACGACGTGTAGTCGTGCCGCATCATGAAGCCGTAGGCCTGCGCGCTGGCGCTCGAGAGGAGCGTCAGCACCACCACAACTGAAGCGAGCTTCATGGCGCCAGCACCCGCCCCGGCGCGCCGTTGGTCCCGGCTTGGGTGTGGCAGCTGTTGCAGTCGCCCGACATCTGCGGCGTGCCCATGGCCCGCGTGCGACCCTGGTACTCGACGCGCGCCGTGTACGGCCGCACCAGCGCGTTGTTGCTGTTCATGTAGAAGTTGCCGACGGCGTTCACGTTGAGCCGGAACTCCTGACCGTTGCTGCCGCGAATGACGACGACGGCGCCGGCGGGCAGCCCGTTGCAGAGGTCCGGCTCGTGCGCGGTCGGGTACACCGTGCCAGCGATGCCCTCGGGCGCTTCTTCTTCGCCTTCGCTGACGTTGATGGGGCGATGACACGCGATGCACGCGCGCCCCGGGTTCATCTGCGGCGACTTGTCGTTGCCGCGCGTCCACGTGGTGTTGCTGGTGCACTGCGGCGGGTGCGCGAACGGGTCGCTGCCGGCGTCGGGCGAATCGCACACGCCCACCGGCATGCCCGCGTTGACCCACGCCTCGACGGCCTGAATCTCGGCGTTGGGCAGCTGACCTGACGGCGGCATCGGCGCGGTGACGTTGCGCATGCGCGCGATGCTCTGGGCGCCGACGGTGACGGCGGGGTTCGACCTCGCCCCAGCGAGGAAATCAGCGCGCGACATGAGCGGCATGGGGGCTGTGCCGCCTGCGCGGTGACAGCCACGGCAGCCGTTGGCGATGACGGCGTCGACGTCGCAGGGCAACCCCGCGCCAGCGTCTTGTCCCGGGCCCGCATCGACAGGCTCTACGCCCGCGTCGACGCCCGCATCAGCTGGCGCGCAGCTGCCCGACGGCAGGCCCGCGTTGACCCAGTCGGCCATCAACTGCACGTCGGCCGCCTGCGCGCCGGTGGGCGGCATCGGCGCGGTGGTGCTCTGCATGCGCGTCAGGCTCTGCTGCGCCACGGTGACGCCGGCGTTCGACCTCGCCGCAGCGAGGAAGTCGGCCCGCGAGTCGAGCGACATCGGCGCGGTGCCGCCAGCCCGGTGACAGCCGCGGCAGCTGCGCGCGACCATCGCTTCGAGCTCGCACGGCAGGCCGTCACCCGACGCGCCGCCATCCGACGACGTGGTGCCGGCGTCGACGCCCGACAGACCGGCGTCAGGCGAGGTTCCGGCGTCGGCGGCTTCCACCGGGAGGTAGCACCCGGCGAGGGCGCCGAGCACCAGCAGGGCTTCGAGGCGCACGCGCGAGCTCACGGCTTGAGGGTGAACGCCGCGGTGACCTGCACGTCGGGCTTCACGGTGACGCCGAGGTAGTTGGGGATCTCGATGTCGTAGTGCTTCAAGTTGAGGTCCATCACGCCGGTCACGTCGAGCGCCGCGCCGTTCTTCGTCACGTCGACCAGCGCCGTCACCTCGCGCTCCTTGCCGTGCACGGTGAACACGCCCTTCACCGGCTGGCTCTTGCCTTCCTTCAGCGCGCTCAGCGGCACCTTCAGCACCGCGTTGGGGTGCGCCTTGGTGTCGAGGTACTTCTCTTTCATGTGCGAGTTGCGCAGCGAGATGCCGGTGTCGACGGTGTCGAGCGGCACGGTGATGACGAGCTGATCGCCGTCGGCCTTCGCTTCGAGCTTCGTCGTCTGCCCGACGATCTTCAGGCCCGCGGGCCCCGTCGCGAGGAAGTGCACGTCTTTCACCTGCGTGACTTCGGGGTTGGCGAACGCGGCGAACGACGACAGCGCGACGGCGAGTGTTGCAATTCGGAACATGGTGCTCCCTCGGTTGCGGACGGTGTCGTCCGGGTTCGGGAGGTCTGTTCCTTCAGCGAAAAAAAGCAGGCAGCGGGTTTTCACGAGGTAAACGTTTTTCCCGTGGAGGCGGTCTCGCTCGTCCTGGTGTTGCTGCTGTCTGACGGCACGACCGCAGGGCGGGCGACCGTGCTCGACACGCTGTCTCGTTCGCTCGACCCGGCGCTGGTGCAACTGCAGCCGCGCGTGCTCGGTACTGCACCGCGAGACGTGCTCGACGAGCTGTCGGACACGCATCCGGTCGTCGAGATCCGTTGGGAGAACCCCCGACGCGCCGTGCTGCGTGCTGCGCTCAGGCCCCGCGAGTGGACCACTCGCACGGTGGACTTTGGCGCGAGAGATCCGCTCGCTGAGCGCGGAAAGACGTTGGGCTTCGCCGTCGCGGCGATGTTGCCGCAGTGGCGCGCGCAGACCTCCGTCGCCGACCCGCCAGCGCTGGAGGTCGTGCCGTTGTCAGCGCGCGACTTCTTCGTGCCGTCGCCCGCAGACGCAGGTGTCGCCGAGAGCGCCGACGCAGGCGTCGTCATCGAGCCCGAGCCGCCGCCGATGGACGCCGGCGTGGTGATGGTTGAAGCGCCAGCGCCAGCGCCAGCGTCGACTGCCGCGCCTGCAGCGTCGCGTGGCTTCGTGTCGGTCATCGCGACGGGCCAGCTGCCGCAGGTGTTGGGCGGTGGCGGGGTCGACGGCGCGTACTGCGTCATCGACTGGCTGTGTGTGGGCGCACAAGTGACGGTGGGTGGCGGCAGCTTCCCGAGCCCGGCGATCAGCCACCTCGAAATGCGGGCGTTGGCGATCGCTGATGTGCGCGTCTACCCGTGGGCTTCACCTTTCGGCCTGACGGCCCGGGGCTCCGCGGGCGCTGTGCTGATCGCCGCGACGCGCGGGGGCCAGTCGCTCACGCGCTGGACCGCCACGGGCGGCATCGAGGCCGGCGTGTCGCTGCGCATCTCGCCGATCGAGCTGACGTTGACCGGCGGCCCTGCGTTCTCAGGCCCGACGGCGCTGGTGGTCGACGGCGTTCAAGTCTCTGAGATCGCTGCGGTGCAGGGCGCGCTGCGGCTCGGCGCGAGCTGGCGGTTCTGAAGTGCTGCCTGCTTTCTGTCGCTCGCGGTACAGCACAGACGAATCATGAACGCTGGCCGTCCCCACCTCACGGTCGTGCCGTCTGACGACGAAGGGGCGTTGATCGCTGCGGTGCGCCGCGGCGATCGACGAAGCGCTGACGCCCTGGTGCGTCGGGCAGGCCCGCGGGCGAAGGCGGCGATTCGCCGGTTGTTGCGGCACGCGAGCCACGACGACGCCGACCTGCTGCAGCTCGTCTTGATCGAGCTGGTCACCAGCATCGACGCGTACCGGGGCGACTGCAGCCTCAACACGTGGGTCGATCGCATCGCCGCGCACGTCGTCTACAAGCGGCTGCGTCGGCGCAGCCTCGAGGCGCGGCTCTTCGAGGGCCTGGGCGATGACGACGCGGGCGTGGCGGGGCCGGCGTCGGCCGAGCGCGCGTCGATGGCCTCGAGCCTGGTGGCGCGGATTTGCGACGTGAGGGCGCACCTCGACCCCGAGAAGGTGACGACCTGGGTGATGGTCGATGTGCACGGGCTGTCGTTGGAAGAAGTGGCGCACGCGCTGGAGGTGACTCCGGTCGCGGCGCAGAGCCGGGTGTCGCGGGCGAGAAGAGAAGTGCGCGCGTGTCTCGAGGGCGACCCCGAGCTCGCGCAGGCGATGTCCCAATGGGAGGTGCCGTGATGAGCACACCACTCGACGAGACGCTGGCGCGCCGGCTGGCTCCACCGCGCGGTGAAGACGAGCTGGAGCTGACGTCAGGCGAGCTCGACGCGGCGCTCGACGCGGTCAGCGGCGCGCTCGAGGCGCGGGCGGCGCTGCAGACCTCGCGTACCCGCACCCGCGTCGCGACGGTGTTGGCGGCCGCCGCCGCGGTGGTGTTGATCGTCGCGCTGTGGCGCAGCGCGGGCACCTCGTCAGCGCCGCTGGCCGCCGTCGAGACCTCGGGTGAGGTCGCCGATGTCACCTCGCCCCTGTCGCACGCCGTCTCCACCGGCGCCGCGCTGGAGGCGGGCCAGCGGCTCAAGACGGCTGAAGGGGCGCTGACGCTGCGGTTTCCGGAAGGCACGCGGGTGTCTGTTGGTGCGCGCAGCGAGCTCGGCATTCATGGCCTCGGGCGACACCGGAGCTTCGAGCTCACGCAGGGCCACTTCGAAGCCCAGGTCGCGAAGCTGAAGGCCGACGAGACCTTCGTGGTGACGACGCGGCGGGCGCGGGTCGAAGTCCGCGGGACGCAGTTCTCTGTCGACGTGCAGCGCCCGTCGTCGACGTGTCGCGACGGCGAGGTGCGCGTGCGCGTCACCGAGGGCGTCGTCGCCGTGGCGATCGACGACGTCGTGACGGAGGTGCGTGCGGGGCAGGACAAGGTGCTGGACTGCGGGCGCGCCGCCGACGCTGGGACGCCGGACGTCGCGCCGACGCCATCGCCGCGGAAGCCCGGCAACGCAGGCTCGCAGTTGAGCCGCATGAACGCGCTCTACGGCAAGGCGATGGACCTCAAGCAGGCGGAGCGGCTGGAAGAGGCCGCGCGCACCTTCCGCGAGCTGCGCCGCACCTTCCCCGGGAGCCCGCTCGATGAGGCCGCGGCCGTCGAGGAGCTGCGCCTGTTGGAGCGGCTGGCCAGTCCACGCGGCGCGGCGGCCGCGCGTGAGTACCTGCGCGAATACCCTGACGGGTATGGTCGCGACGTCGCTGAGCGGTTGGCGCCTCCATGATGCTTCGTGTCCTCTTTCTTGTGCTGCTGGGCTCCTGCGCGGGCGAGCTGCGCTTCGGCGCCGCCGACGCGGGAAGCACCGCCGATGCCGGCGCGTGCAGCAACGGCGCGTGCGTGGAGTGCGCGGCCGACAACGAGTGCGCCGGTGGTTCCTGCGACGTCGGGCGCGGGCGCTGCCGTCAGCGCTGCGATCGTGATCCGGAGTGCCCGGTGGCGACCTTCCCGCGCGAGTGCAGCGACGACTTCGGCGCGAAGGTCTGCACCGAGTGCCACGAGGCCGGCGAGTGTCCGTCGTCGCGGCCGATCTGCGCTGGCGGGTTGTGCGTGACGTGCGACGACGACGCGCAGTGTCCCGGCGGCCAGTGCGACCGCTCGCGTGGCGTTTGTGGTTCGTGAAGAGGTCCGAGCCTATCTTCGCGGTCCATGACCGAGATCCTCGCCATCATCAGCAAGGCCGTTTTCGAAGCCGACTCGAAAGGTGCGCGACCCGGAGACGTCTTGCCGCTCGACCGCTACACCAGCACCAACAAGGCGCTGGAGCCGTTGCGCGCAGGTGGGCGGCTGTTCCTGGTGACCGTTCGCCCGCCTGACGAGCGACTCTGGCTGGTTGCCGTGCTGGAGGCGCCGAGGTTCGACGGAAAGGCCTGGATCGCCCCGAAGAACACACACCCGATCACGGACCTCACCGCGCAGCGCGGAAAGATCCGCTTTACGTCCAACTCCGGAATCTCGCTCACGAAGGGGGCCCTCGGCATGTCGCTGCAGACGCCCCGTCAGCTGACTGCGGCCGACGTGGCCCTTCTTGGCCATGGTTCGTCAAAGCCGTCGTCACCAACGCGAGCGGTGCTCCCAACACGCGCCGTCGCTGCGGAGGAGCCCCGCGCGGCTGCACCGGAGGCTCGCTTCGAGTCGATCGTGAACGGGCGACTGGAGCAGGCCCTGGTTGCAGTGCGCGAGCTCTCGAGGACCGCGGACGCGTCGGTCGTCCCGTCGATCCTTCCCTGGGTGAATCTCGAGAAATGGCGAGCGACCGAGGCCACTGCGTTCTGGGTCTACACGTACTTCTTGCTCATGCGCTTCGGCGACCCTTCGCATGTGCCGTTCCTCCAGAGGCTGCCGAAGCACAAGGACTACAGCGTCATGCACAGCTGGGTGCGAAACAACCGCGCCCTCGTGGTGGACGTCATCCGTTTGCGGCAGCAACCGCGGGCGAAGGTCTGGGCGGAGGAGCCGTTGCCGCGCACGCGAGCCAGGGTGACGGCGCACATCGACGCGCGCCTCGGCGACCCGCGTTGGAAGCCCACCAGCGCGCTCGTGGAGCTGATTCTCAAGCCGCCCTTCAGTTTGGAGGGCGAAGAGGGGCTGCGCGTGTTCGCCGCCCTGCTGCTCCACGGTGAGCCGTCATTGCTGGCACCGCTCAAGTCGGTCGCCGCGCGCGAGCCGATGGTGGCTCAGCTGCTCGCCGCACACGGCGTCACCTCCGGCGCAGCGGGCGACACAGGCGCGCTCGGCGATCGGCTGCGTCAGGCCGTGCTCGACGCGCCGGCCGATGATCAGCGCCGCGCCGTCTACGCCGACTGGCTGGTCGAACAGGGCGACGCTCGAGGCGAGTTCATGTCGAACCAACTGGCTGGCCACGCGCTGGAGCCCGACTCGAAGCTCGCGCTTGCCTGGGCCGGTGATGTTGGCACGGAGCTGCGCTGGCGGCCTCGCTTCAAAGCCGACGCAGCCTTTCACATACCCCGGTACCGTCGTGGCTTTCTGGCGGGTGCCTTGATCAGCGGGTTCCAGGGCGGAGCCGCGGCGTCGCGCGACTGGGCCACCCTCGAGGTGATCGATCTCGAGTCGTCCTCGGTCGCGGCGATGGCGCGCATCGCCGACTACGATCTGCGGAGCCTCTTGGTGCTGGGCGGCCTCCACGATCGGCAGCTGACAGCCCTCGCGGCCCACCGCCCGCTGGCTGAACAGCTCGAGGGGCTCGGCGTTGGCGCGTCGAGGCCGGGCCCGGAGGTTTGGGACCAACTTCTCGCGTTCCCGCGCCTGCGAGTGCTCGCTGTCAGCGCTCGAGGCTCGTTGACCTCGTTCTACGAGCACCCGATCGCCAGACAGCTTGAGTTCCTCGTGGTGCCCAGGGGCAGCAAGGTGCCTGCCTCTCTCAAGGCGCAGGTCGTGCGGCCGTCCGAGAACCTGTTCGTCGAACGCTGGCTGCCACACTTCGACCGGTTGACCGAGGTGCTTTCGTCGAAGCGTGGCTGATGCCTCCGTCGGTGCGCTCCTCTATGCGGCGTTCGCTGGCTTCAACTGCGTGAAGCGCGGCGCTTGGGAATGGTGATCAACTCGGCGTTGATGGTGATCGGCGCCATCGTGTTGTTGATGGCCATCATCGCCGCGATCAACTGATCGCCGTTTCAGTCGAACGAGAAGCCCACCACGTGCAGCGGCGGCAGCTGCGTCGCCGCGAAGCGCCACGCGAACTGATAGGTGATCGACACCGGCGCCATGCCCGCGAAGAGCATGCGAAACGAGATCGCCGCGCCCACGCTGCCCGCGAGCGCGCCCATCGACGTGTAGACGCCCGACCCGAAGCCCTCGACGTCGACCTGCCGGAAGAAGAACGACGGCAAGACCCACAGAATCGACGCCGTGCCGCGATCGACGATGAAGCGGTACCGGTAGCTGCCGCCCCACAACACCGCGTGCTGCGCGCGGAACGTGAAGTCGTCGAAGCCGCGCAGCGGTTCGATCATCGAGCTCGGCAACAGCACGCCAGGGCCGGTGGTGGTGTTCGATTGCACCGGGCTCTGCACGACGCTGTTGAGGCTGCTGACGCCGCCGATGCGCAGCGCGTTCACGGGCGCGCCGGGCAGGGTGCGGCCGACGGCGTTCAGCGTGAGCGAGTGCCGCTTCGAGATGGGCAGCGGCACGGCGAGCCCCAACGTGCCGCGCAGATCGACGAGGTAGCGATCGCGCGGCAGCAGGTTGCCGTCGAACACGTACTCCGTCGGCCCGCTGAAGACCGGGTAACCCGACGCGTCGAGCGAGAACGAGAGCAGCCGTGACGGGCCGCCGTACGCCGTGCTGTCGCCTGCTGCGCCCGCGATGGACACCGTGGGCCCCACGTAGATCTCCGGGCGCGCCAGGCCCGGCTGCCACACCAGGCTCTGCACACCGAAGGCGAGCGGCACCGTGAAGATGCTGCGCGAGAGCATCACGCTGCCGTCCCAGAACGCGTCGGTCTGCAGCTGGTTGCGGCCGCCGGTGAAGGTCAGCGCCCACGGCGCCAGCGTCAGGTTGCGGTACGTCGCGCGCGCGTCGTTGTACGTGAAATCGGGAACGCCGACGGTGCCTGACAACAACCACGAGTGCTTGCCGAGTCGATCGCGGCCCATCAGCGACAGCGACACCGTGCCGCTGAACGAGAGCTGATTGGTCGCCGGGTCGAGGAACGGGCTCAAGGTGCCGTTCGGCACGCGCGCTTGTGGCAGGAACAGGTGATCGAGCGACGAGTATTCTTCGTCTTCGTCGATCTTGAGCGGCGGCGACTCGTGCTTCTCGGGCGGCGGCGTGAGGTCGAGCGTCACCGCTTCCAGCGACGTGGCTGGCATCACGTCGACCGACCAGTGCACGCCGTCGCGCACCACCGCGAAGACCTCGTCGCCTGCGAGGCCGGGGTCGAGCAGGCCATACGGCGTGTCGGTGAGCCGCTCGACGGTGCCGTCATCGAGGTTGAAGCGGTGCGCCTGCAGGTAGCGCCCGGCCTTGCGCGCGAACACGAGGTGCGCGTCGTCGGCCCAGCGCGCGCCGTAGTTGAACTGGCCGTCGGTGGTGAGCGGCCGTTCGGACCCGTCGGCGGCGCGCAGCATGAGGTTCCAGCCGTTGGCGTCGAAGCGCGAGTACACCAGCTGCGTGTGCGCGGCGTTCCACTGCGGCGCCGACGCCGAGACGCCTGGCGGCAGCTCGAGCAGCACCGTCACCGCGCCGCTCTTCAAGTCGCGCTCGACGATGCGCGCGCGGCCCGCGGGGAACTCCACGAACGTGAAGCTGCGCCCGTCGGCCGAGACGCTGCCGCCCATGCCGCGACCGACGTCTTGAATCACCTCTTCGACGTCGCCGTCGCGCGCGTCGATGCGCCAGAGCTGCGCGCGCGTGTCGCCGCGGGCGATGAGATCGTCGTTGAGCAGATACAGCGAAGTGCCGTCGTCGCTGAACGACAGGCCGCTCATCGAGCCCGGCCCCGCGAAGACCCACTGCCGGCCGCCGACGAAGAGGTTGATGAGGCGACGCTCGACGCGCACCGTGCCATCGCGCTCGAGGATGCGCAGCATCGGCACCTGCTCGTTGCCTGAAGAGATGACGGCGATGGCGCCCGACTTCGGGTGCACCGCGAGCCGCGCCAGCTGCCCCACGTCGCCCAGGACGATGCGCTCTGTTGTCGGGCGCGTGCGCACCACGAGGTGCTTCGTGAGGTCTTGTTCCCACGCGTCCATCAGCGCGCCGATCGAGAGGCCGTAGACAGACTTCACGCGCAGCGTCGCGCCCAGCGGCGAGAACACGCTGCGACCCTGCAGATCCATCACGCTCCAGAGCTGGTCTTCGCCGTACTTCTCGACGAGCCACTCGATGAAGTGCAGGCCGGTGAGGTACGCGCCTGAGTACGGGTTGAGCTCACGCTGCGCGATCGACAGGTCGCCCGCACCGATCGCGCCGCCGCGCATGGCGACGAATGAATCGAAGCTGCCGCGGTAGAGCGGGCTGTGCGGTCGGCCCACGGCGCGCTGCAGCCGACCCTCGTAGTACTGCGCGACGCCCTCGGTGAACCAGCGCTCGAGGAACGTCTGCGGCGGCAAGACGGGGCCGAAGATGGTGTTGATGGCGCTCCAGAAGCCGTACGTCTGCTCGTAGTGCGCGAAGTGGAACATCTCGTGGCAGGCGATGTCGCCGACGTCTGCGCCGCCGAGCCCGTACCAGTGGAACAGCTCGCTGGTGACCGACAGCGGGTTGACCGAGTGCAGCGGCTCACCGAGTGAGAGGCCGCCGACGTACGCGTTGTTGTAGTTGGCCGACGTGAGGAACAGCAGCGCCTTGCTGCCGTCGTGCTTCGTCTCGTGGTGACCGCGCAGCGCGCGCAGACACTCGGTGGCGCGCGCCGCCACCTGCTTGGCCGCGTCGCCGTACTCGGCCGGGTAGTAGAGCTCGACGTCGCTCGTCTCGAGTCGGCGCATGTCGTCTTGCGCGAACGTGGTGGCGACGTCTTGCTCGAAGCGCGGTGAGATCGTCACGCAGCCGGACAGCACCAACCACAGACCCAGCCACGAGCGACGCATGCGTGGCGGTCTACTCCGGCCGCGCGGTGAATGCGTGGCGAGCGACACCAGCGCCGGGCATACCTGCCGCGCGATGTCTGATGGCTTTCTCGAAGAGTACGAAGCGCTGCGCCCCGAGCTGACGCGGCTCGGTGAGCACCTCACGGCGTCGCTGCGCGCGTGGCTCGACGAAGCGGGGCTCCCGGTACACTTCGTGAGCTGGCGGCTGAAGTCCGTCGACTCGCTCGCCCGCAAGCTGGCGCGGCCCGACAAGACCTACCGGCAGCTGTGGGACGTGACGGATCTCCTCGGCGTGCGCGTCGCCACGTCGTTCGAAGATCACCTGCCGCGTGTCTCGGCGCTCATCGAGCACAAGCTGAAGATCGACTACGCGCGCTCGGCCGCGAAGGCACGGCCGGCTGGCTACCGGTCGGTGCACTACGTCTTCGCCCCTGACGGCGCGCCGCACGCTGAGTTCCGCGCGGAGCTCCAGCTGCGCACCGCGCTGCAGCACGCGTGGGCCGAGGTGGAGCACGACCTCGGCTACAAGGCCACCGACGCGGTGCCCGAGGCGATTCGGCACCGCTTCACGCGCGTGGCCGGGCTGCTGGAGATCGCGGACGCGGAGTTCGTCGCCATTCGCCGCGAGCTGCTCGCCTCGCGCGACGCGGCCCGCGCTGCGCTGGAACACCGCGACGCGGCGCCCATCGATCTGCTGTCGCTTGAGGCGCTCTCACGACACGCCGGCGTGCACGAACTCGACGAGCGTATCGCCACCGCGCTCGAACGGCCGCTGGCGAGCAAGCCGTTCTTTCCCGGCTATCTGGTCAAGGTGCTCAAGGCGGCCGGGCTGCTGACGACCGATGACGTCCTCGCTGCCGTGGAGCGCCACGCGCCGGAAGTCCCCGCAGCGCTGCCGTCGTATTTCTCGTTCGCGCGCAGCTCGTTGGCGTTTGAACCGACGTCGATTGATTCGGTGCAGCGGGGCTACGGGCTGCTCTTCGTCGCGCTCTTGTCGGTGGTGCGCGGCGAAGGTCTGGCGCTGGACAAAGCGGCCCGCCTGACGCGGCTGTACGAGCAGACCGAGTTCCCGGGTGACGAGCCGACGGCCCAGCGTGTGGCGGGTGCTCTGCTGACTGCTTTCGGCGTGTGATCTGTTAGGGGGGCCGCATCATGCCGATGCCCAAGCCTCCGCAGCTCGACGCCGCTCTCCAGCAGGTCACCGCCGTTCTTTCCCAGATCGAAGGCAAGCCCGTCGACCTCGTGAAGGACTCGTGGGCCTCCATCGAGAAGACCGTCATCAAGGTGCTGGGCGGCCCGTTCGACCCCAACCAGCCGGAGCACCAGGTGGTGGCGCTGGGCATCGCGTCGGCGTTCGGCGAGCGGCTGCACGCTGATCACCAGGCGTTCTGGTTCCCGTACCGCGAGACGCCCGAAGGCGCGTCGCTCGGCTTCCCGGAAGCGCTCATCATGCTGGCGCCGTTTGGCGCGGTGGTCGACGCGCTCATGAGCGGCAAGCTGGAGCGCCTCGACGAGGTGGTGAAGACCATCCGCAACTCGTTGGCGCAGGCGAAGTTCAGCGGCGGCGGCCAGCAGATGCGGCTCGGGCCGGAAGACTACATGCGGCTCTTCGACCCCGGCTTCGTGCAGCTGGTGGGCGTCGACCCCGCGAAGCTGAAGCAGGCGTGGGACATGACGCCCGAGCGCGCCGCCAGCGACGTGCGTGACGCCATCAGCCGCGCCAGCAAGCTCCCTGCGGAAGCCAAGAAGCAGCTCGAGCAGCAGCTGGTCGGCGCCATCTCGCGCCTCGACGCTGGCAAGCCGCTCGTCACCTCGGCCGCCAAGGCGCCGCGCGTCGTCGAGACGGTCGGTCTGCTGTACGGCGCCACCATCAGCACCGGCCCCGCGGCTGAAGAGTTCTGGGGCGAGATGGTGATGCCGCTGCTCTTCACGGGCGCTCCGACGTCGTTCCCGCCGCTCGATGAAGAAGAACTGAAGGCCGCGCAGTCGGGCGTCGACCCGCTGTTCCTCTTCCTCGACATCGTGCCGCACCAGTTCAAGTCGCCCGAGGAAGGGCTGCTCGGCGTGTTCCCCGGCGAGTCGCTCGCGCCGCCGTCGCCGGAGTTCCGCACCGCGCAGGCCCCGCGCCTCATCAAGGTGCAGCCGGACGCCATCAAGGAAGCGCTGGCCGCGTTCGACGCCAACAAGACCCGCGACGCCATCAAGCGCTTCGGCGAGTACCTGAAGGAAAAGGGCGGCTCGGCGGCCGAAGGGCAGGGCGCGCAGGAAGCCAAGATGATGCTCGACGCGGCGATGACGCTGCTGACCGATCTCAAGCAGGCGGTGACCGGCGGCAACGAGATCATGGTGCGCCGCATGACCGAGGCGGAGGCCGCTTCGGAGGCGGCGCTGGGCGTCGTGCGCCAGTCGCTGACGTCGCCGCGCATTATTCTTGCGCCGTAAGTTGCCGTAGTTGTTGGTGAATTTGCCGTGTCGTGAAGTGTCCGGTCGCGTGTCGTCCACGGGCGTACCTGTGGGCGACAACCCGGCATGACGTTCAACACCGACTCCGCGATTCGTTTTGTCCGCTCGCTTCAGGCCTTCCGCGTCAGCGCCGTGGAGGCGATGGACGACGAGTCGGGTGAGTCGGTGGTGCGCGGTCGGGCGAACGGGCGCGACGTCGAGGTGCGCTTCGTCGAGACGTCGGGCGAGTTCCGGCTGGTGACCGACGACGGCGTCGAAGAGCTGACGCGCAGCGACCTGCGCGACCTCGGGCCGGCGCTGGCGCGCTTCCAGGCTGACGTGCCGTGGAGCGACCCCGTCACCGGCCGCGTGCTGCGCGCGGTGAACGAGGCGATCTTCCCGACGACGTTGAGCGATCTCTCGGTGCGCAGCGTGTCGGCGCCGTCGAAGCGCGTGGTGCTGCTGACGGGGCGCACGGCGCGTGAAGAGATCGACGTGGTGTTCGACCGCGCTTCGGCCGAGCTGTCGATCATCGTCAGCGGCGATGGCCGTAAGGCGCCGCGGCGTCGGCTGACGTCGCAGGAAGCGTGGGAGCTGTCGATCGTGCTGCGCGCGTCGACGCGGCAGACCTCGCTCATCGTCGCGTTGATCGAGGCCGCGCGCCGCCACGCCCACCACTGATCCACGAGCCCCCTCTCCCGCGAAGTGGGAGAGGGTTGGGGTGAGGGCATCTTCAACGGTCGTGGCAACGAGCGCTGTCGGAGTTGAGGTACAAGCCTCCGCGATGTCCCGCATTCCCGAGATCCTCGCGCCCGCCGGTGACGACGACAGCCTCGCCGCCGCCATCGCCGCTGGCGCCGACGCCGTCTACTTCGGCCTTGATGGCGGCCTGAACGCCCGCGCTCGCGCCACCAACTTCAACGTCGAGCGACTGCCCACGTTGATGGACGGCATCCACCGCGCCGGCGTGCGCGCGTTCGTCACGCTGAACACGCTGGTCTTCGAGAACGAGCTCCCGTTCGTCGAGTCTGTCTTGCGCGCGTGCGCGGCTTCGGGCGTCGACGCGATCATCGTGCAGGATCCCGCCGTCGCTTTGCTGTCGCGCGCCGTCGCGCCGACGCTCGAGGTGCACGCCTCGACCCAGATGACCATCTCCAGCCCGGAGAGCGCCTCGTTCGCCCAGCAGCTCGGCTGCACGCGCGTCGTCGTCCCGCGCGAGCTGTCGACTGAAGAGATCCGCACCTTCGCGAAAGGCACCTCGCTCGAGCTCGAGGTCTTCATTCACGGCGCGCTGTGCATGTCGTGGTCGGGCCAGTGCCTCACGTCCGAAGCGTGGGGCGGTCGCTCGGCGAACCGCGGCCAGTGCGCGCAGTCGTGTCGCCTGCCGTACGAGCTGATCGTCGACGGCGAGGTGCGGCCGCTGGGCGACGTGGCGTACCTGTTGAGCCCGCTCGATCTCGCGGGCGCGCGCGCGGTCGCCGACCTCGCAGACATCGGCGTCGCCAGCCTGAAGATCGAAGGCCGCCTGAAGGGCCCCGCGTACGTGCTCTCTGCCGTCGAGGGCTACAAGCGCTGGCGCGACGCCATCGCCGAGAAGCGCGACCGCGACGCCGCGTCACAGGCGCAGCTGCAGGCCGCCCTCGGTCGCATGGCCGTCGCCTACTCGCGCGGCTTCTCTGACGGCTTCCTCGCGGGCTCCGATCACCAGGGCCTCGTCGAAGGCCGCTTCCCGAAGCACCGAGGCGCGCTGTTGGGCGAAGTGCTCGAGGTGAAAGCGGGCGCTGTGCGCGTGCGACGCGCCGCGCGTGCGTCGACCGGTGGTGTCGGCATCGGCAAGGTCGGTCAGCCGCTCGGCGCCACGAAGGTCGCGCTGCCCGTCATCGGCGGCGCGAGCCCAGAAGACGGTCGCGGCGTGCCCATGACGTTGCCGGACCCGGTGCCCGGCTGCGGCGTGGGCTTCGACACCGGTCGCCCGCAAGAGGTCGAGCCCGGCGGGCCGCTCTTCGGCGTGGAGCCTGCGGGCAACGGTTGGTGGCTGCGCTTCGGCCGGCCGGGCCCCGATCTCTCGCAAGTCCGCGCGGGCGATCACGTCTACCTCTCGAGCGATCCGCGCCTCACCGCCGAAGCGAAGACCGCCGTCGACGAAGGCCTGCGCGGCGTCACCGGGCGCATTCCGGTGAAGCTGACGGTGTCGGGCGCGCTCGGCGCGGCGCTGTCGGTGACCGCCACTGCGCGTGGCGCCATCGGTCGCGACGTGGCGGTCACGCTGCAGAGCGACGAGGTGCTGTCCCAGGCGCGCAACGCAGGCCTCGGCGTCGAGCTGCTGTCCGACAAGCTCGGCGGCTTCGGCGGCACGCCCTTTCACCTCGCCGAACTCTCGCTCGACGCGCTGGCGCCCGGCCTGCACTTGCAGGTGTCGTCGCTCAAGGCGCTGCGCCGCAACCTGGTCGCCGCGCTCGAGCCCGCGGTGCTGGCGGCGAACCGCCATCAGCTCAACGCCCAGCCCGTCGCCGACGCGCTGGCCGAGCAGTCCTCCAAGCTCCCGGCGCGCCGCGCGTGGGTGGCGCCGACGACGCCCGTGGTCATCCCGCTGGTGCGTACGGCCGCGCAGCTCGAGGCCGTCATCGCCGCGGGCCTGCCCGAGGTGGAGCTCGATTGGATGGAGCTGGTCGGCCTCGAGAAGGCCGTGCAGCGCGCGCGTGAGGCGGGCCTGCGCGTGGTCATCGCCACCACCCGCGTGCAGAAGCCGGGCGAAGACGGCATCGATCGCCGACTCGAGAAGCTCGCGCCCGACGGCGTGCTGGTGCGCCACTGGGGCGGCCTCGTGCACTTCTCGAAGTCGAGCGCCGCCACCCAGGTACACGGTGACTTCTCGCTCAACGTCACCAACTCGGTGACCGCGCGGCACCTGCTCGCGCTCGGCTGCGACACCATCACCGCCGCGCACGATCTCGACGAGACGCAGCTGCACGCGATGCTGGCGCGGCTGCCCGCTGAGCGCGTGACGGTCACGGTGCACCACCACATCGCCACGTTCCACACCGAGCACTGCGTCTACGCGCACACCATCTCCCAGGGGCGCGACTTCCGGACGTGCGGGCGCCCGTGCGAGTCGTCGCAGATCGCGCTCAAAGATCGCGAAGGCAAGGCGCACCCCGTGGTGGTCGACATCGGCTGTCGCAACACGGTGTTCAACGCGCAGGCCCAGAGCGCCGCGGCGGCCGTGCCGAAGCTGCTGCGTGCAGGCGTGCGGCGCTTCCGCGTCGAGTTCGTGTGGGAAGACGGCGAGACCTGCCGCTCGGTGCTCGAGGCGTGGAAGTCGCTCGTCGCGGGTCGCGCGTCGCCGGCCGAGCTGGTCTCGCGCATCTCGGCGCACGAGCAGTTCGGCGTCACCGCCGGCACCATGAGGACGCTGTCGCCGTGAGCCTCGAAGCGCTGCGCACCAAGCTCGACGCGCTCGACGACGAGCTGATCGCGCTGCTGGCGCGCCGGGCTGACGTCGTCGCCGAGATCTGGCGGTGGAAGTCGGCGAACGGGGTCGCTCGCATCGATCCCACGCGCGAGGCTGCGTTGCGAGAACGGCTGCTGACGGTCGCCGACGGGCTCGGGCTCGATCGCGCGGCGGTGTCAGCCGTGCTCGATCGCGTGATCGCCCAGCCGTTCCGCTGATTTCAGTTTCGAAGTCGAAACTGCACCCGTGGAGAAATGCAACGGCCGGCGCACATGTCGGGAGATCTAAGTCTCGCCATGGTTGTGCACGGTTGGCGCGCCGAGCGCGCTGCGCACGACATTCGCAATACGGGGAGGCATGTCGCGCTCGCTTGGCCCCGTTGTTGGTTTCCGCAACCTCCTCGACACCGAGTTCCTGGTCGCGGAGCTCATCGGCTGGTTGCGCCGAGGTGAGCGTGAGGCCGCGCTGGCGGGCGTGGTGGCGCTGCAGCTCGAAGGGCGCCTGACCGAGTCGACGCAGCGCGCGCTGCTGTCGGGCCTCGGCCTCGTCGACGACGCCGCGCCGGCCGAACGGCTGCTGCGCGACGCGCTGGGGTTGATGTCGGTGCACGCCCGGGAAGCCGGGCTCGCGCGCCTGGCGTGTGCGCTGGCGCGGCCGGGCGTGGCGCGGACGCACGCGGTGTTGATCGATCAGGTCGTCTACGCCCTGCAGCCCAACGAGGCGCTGGCCGCGTGAGCACCCCCGATGAAGCGACGCTGTCTGGCGCCGAGCAGGTGCGCGTGCGGCCCACGTTCGTGGTGGTCGCCAGCGTCGACGACGCTGCGCTCGGCCGCGTCATCAAGCTGAAGGACGGCGAGCTGGTGATCGGCCGAGACCCGTCGGCTGGCTTCAGCGTCACCGATGAGCGCCTCTCGCGGCGCCACGCGTCGCTGCGGCGTGAAGGCGATGACTTCGTGCTGGTCGACCTCCACTCGAGCAACGGCACGTGGGTCAACGGCACGCGCTGGCCCATCTACCGACTGCAAGACGGCGACAGCGTGCGCATGGGAGGCACGGTGTTCCGCTACTTCAATGGGCGCGCGCGCGAGCGCGACGGGTTCCGTGAGGCCATGAGCCACGAGCTGAACAACGCCGTGGCGTGCCTGCGCGGCAACCTCGACTTCCTCGCGCTCGCCTACCGCGGCGGCACCCTGACGCGCGCGGAGCTCGACGAGATCCTCCTCGACTGCGGCCAGAGCCTGACGCGCATCACCGACTTCGTGCGCAACGCCGGCCGCGACGAGTGATCTGACGGCGCCTGCCAGCTGAAACGACGAAGCCCCCCTCTCGCCGAAGCGAAAGGAGGGCCTCTTGATGACCGTCAGGTCACGGTGGGCTTAGTAGATGCCCTTCATGCTCGGGTGGGCGAGGCCGTAGTCACGCATCGCCTGGCGCATGAAGAACGGCACCTCGTTGTACTTCTCGAGCGACATGCACGCGCGGTTGGTGGTGCACGTGCAGAGCGTGCTGTCGTTGGCGTCGCAGCCCGGCTTGCCGTTCGGCAGGAAGTTCCCGTCGGGGCCCGTCTGCAGCAGCGTGGGGTCGTACTTCACGATCGCCTTGCCGTTGAAGAAGCGCGGCAGGTGCCAGTCGGGCTGGCCGTCGCCGTCGACGTCAGGGCCCGGGTCCGTCACATACGCGGCGGCGAGCAGCTCGTTCGCGTACTCGAGAATGCGGGCGCCGATGCCGCGCTGCACGACCTTCCCGAAGATCGTCTCCTTGCCGTACGTGCGGGCGATGTACGTCTTGCCCTCGGGCAGGCGGAGCTCGATGCGGTTGGTGAAGCCGGGGTCCGTGTCGGCGCCCAGCTCCCAGATGCCCATCTGATCGAGCCAGCGCTGCTGCTGGTTCTCAGGGAGGTACATCAGCGTCATCGCGATCAGGAACTTCTGCTGTTCCCAGCCGACCTGCGGGTCGATGACCATCGAGTTGGCCGGCGCCGCGCCGCACTCGATCGAGTTCGGGCTCGGGAAGCAGACCTCAGGGGTGGTCTTCCACCACGACACGTAGCCGATGCCCGCGGTGGGGTAACGGTCGGCGTCGACGATGGGCAGGCCCGCGTTGGTCGCGATGCGCGCGCCCTTGATGGCGTCGTCGCCCGTCAGGTTGTTGCCCAGCCAGCGGCGGTAACCCTCGGGGAAGAGGTCGGCCATCGACACCGCGCGGTAGCGGCCATCGACGAAGTCACGACGCGAGTCAGAGATGAAGTTGTCGACCGACTCGGTGAGCAGCATGCCGACGTACGCCTTGTCGTAGTAGCTGCCCGCGTTGATCGTGAACTCGCTGTCGTACTCGCCGTTCGTCTCGGACAGCGTGTTCTCCATCAGGCGACCGCCGTAGCTGACGTTCTTGAAGTAGCCCGTCGCGCCGTTGGGGACGATGAGGTCGAGGCGGGGCGAGTTGCTGAGCGTGTCGTTGTTCGAGCGCAGCACGCCGTTCTCGATGCCGTGCGGACCGGCTTCAGGGCGCGCCATCTGACGCGCGAAGTGGTCGAAGCCCAGGCCCGACGCCAGCATGTTGGGCTCGAAGAACAGCGTGCCGAGCACCGGCCACACCGTGTCGAAGTCCCAACCCTGGGCGACCGAGAAGTCCTTGTAGATGTTCGCCATCAGGCCCATGCCCTTGGCGGCATCACGCAGCTTCTCGTTGTAGCGGCCCAGGGTGCGGCCCGACGCCGTGCGCACCGAGAACGTGTGCCGGTTGCGACGGTAGTTGTCGAAGATGTGGTTGACCTCCTGCTGCGTGATGAGGAAGTCGAAGAGCTCGTACGGGTCGGCGCCGTTGTCGTGGCGGTACACCGACAGGTTGCCGAGGTCCGCCCAGCGGTCCGTGGCGAAGCCGTAGGGCCAGCGCACGCGGCCGTACGCGTCGACCACCTTGTTCGAGCGCAGGAACGCGTTGCCCGCTTCGTCGGGGCGCGCGTTACGGAAGAGCGACCAGTTGATGTAGTCGACGGGGATCTGGCGGCACTTGCTGTAGTTCGCGCCGACCTTCACCAGCAGGCCGTCGATCACCGGGTGCCAGTTGCCGTCGATCTGATCGTTCCACGTCGCCGGCTTGTAGATGGCCGGGTTGGTGACGTCGACGCAGTCGCGGATCATTTTGTATTCGCGCTGCAGCTCCGAGTAGTGGATGTCGTTGCTGCCGCCAGCGCCGTCACCCACGCTGAACGAGATGCCGAGGATGCCGCCGAAGTTGTCCATCTTCGCGATGGCGCCCTGCGCGAGCGGCGTACCCGCGCGCATGGTGTCGTCGTTGATGACCGCGGCCACGTCGCCGTAGAACATGCGCGCGGCGGCGAAGTCGTACGCGCCGAGGCCCAGGAAGTCCTGCGTGGCCTCACCGGCGTAGTCCATCGTCGACGACTGCATGAACATCTGCACGAGGTTGTCGCGCTCGTTCTGGTTGATGGGGTCGAGCGTGCGCGGGCCGACGCAGGCGCCCGTGGCGTCCAGCGCGGTGCAGGTCGGCGCGTTGCCGTTGTCGGTGCGCAGCTGCCAGTACTGCGGGCGGAAATTGAAAGCGTCCGACGAGCTGACGAAGTTGTGGCGCAGCGCGATCGAGTGACCGAGCTCGTGCGTCATGACCGCGTAGTGCGCGCGTTGGGCGATGTAGCGACGGGCCCGGGCGCTGCGCAC
This sequence comes from uncultured Archangium sp., assembly GCA_964459885.1. GTDB lineage: Bacteria > Myxococcota > Myxococcia > Myxococcales > Myxococcaceae > Archangium_A. Next base: position 7,891 of record CAYWON010000049.1, on the reverse strand, counting down.
GGCCTGCTCGTCCTTCGAGGCCTGGGCGCTGAAGGCGCCGAACTTGGCTTCCAGCACGTTGGCGAGATCCGCGATGCCCAGCGGCGCCGGCGCTTCGTTCATGATGCATGCGCCGCGCTCGGCCATCGCCAGCTCGCGGGCCTGCTGCAGCTCACGCTGGAGGCTGCGGTTGGCGCCGCGCAGCGGCGAGGTCGCCGCCGTCAGCTCCGAAGGCGAGAGCACCTTGGCGCTGTTGGGGCCGGCCAGCGCCTGCATGGCGCGGGTGTTGAGCGCCGCTTCCGTCGGCGTGTCGAGCGCGCGCTTGCGGCGCGACTCGTAGACCGAGCGGGTGGTCGACGGCTGGTACGCGTCGAAGCGGATCTCCTCGAGCGAGTGGCGGAAGTTCTGCGCGGCCTTGAAGTTCGCCGACGTCTTGAACTTCTCCATCGACTCCTTGATCTGCGCGACGCTGGCGGTCGAGCCGAGCGCGTGCGCGACGGTGTAGTGCTGATCGTCGACCGACATGCGGGGCAGCGAGCCACCCGACGACGCGGCCTCGGCGGCGGCCGCCCAGTCACGAATGTAGGTGCCCTCGGTGACGTCGGCCGTCGTCAGCTCGCCCTTGATGTAGCGGGCCGTGTCGACGACGCCCTGGCTCCAGAGGTCGGTGGCGTGCGACCACACGTTGACGCTGGCCGAGACCTTCTCACCGGTGAGCGGGTCGTGCGCGTCGACCATGATGCCCCAGGGCGACGGCGTCTGCGGCGCGGTGATGACGTTCATCGCGTGGTAGCGGAGGTCGCCCTTGCGAACCTGCAGCGCCGCGTCGCAGCGATCGCGCGTCGCGTTGTCGCCGGCGAGGCGCGCCGAGAAGCACAGCGACGCCGTGAGGTCTTCGGGCAGGCGGGGCGAACCGCAGGCCTCGGGGTCGTTCGCCTCGACGGGGCTGTGGCAGAGCACGGCCACTTCCTTCATCTTGGCGAGCGCGATGACGCCGGCGCTCATGTTCCGCTCGGCGCCGAGCACGTCGGCCAGCTCTTCACAGGTCGCGGTGGAGGGCGAGAAATAGCCGGCGCGGCAGTTGTCGACTTCCTTCGACAACCAGATGGCGTCCTGGTTGTCGTCCTGCTGGCCGTTGTACACGGGGAACAGCGCGGCGCAGTCGCCGCCCTGCGTCTTCACGCACTCCGCGTACTTCGAGGTCATCACCGCCGAGCGCAGCGCGACGTCCCAGTCGTGGGCCGCTTCACGCGAGGCCGCGAAGAAGTCGGGGTTGCTGCCTTCCGAGTAGTACCAGACCACCGGGCGCACTTCGCGGTTGCGGTAGGGCAGGGTGCACTTCTGGCTGAAGCTGTCGCAGCGCGAGCCGTTGCCGACCGCCGCGCACTCGTCTTCGGTGCCGTCGTTGTTGAGGTCGCGGTGCGGGTCGGCGCCCACCGGCGTGGTGGCCGGCGTGAAGCACTCGACGGCGCCGGTCATCGCCACGGGGTCCGTGTAGAAATGGCTGCGCTGCCAGAGGTTGTAGCGGTTGATGAAGCGGTGCCACTGCGTGTCGGTCATGCCGTACTCACGCGCGTAGCCCTTGCGATCGGTGGTGAACGCGCCGAACGCCTGGAAGCGGTAGCCGTCCCAGTCCTCCGGCTCGTAGTCGTTGTCGGTCACCTTGCGGAACGACTGGCGAATCGTCAGCTCCACCGGGCTGCACTGCGTGGTGGGCGCGCCGCCGCCGCCGATGTCGGCGTCGAGGAAGCACGCAGGGAACGTGAAGCCGCCCCACAGGTCGAGGGTGATCATCAGCGGGCGCGCGAAGGCCTTGTTGGTCACGTCGAGGTAGCCGTTGGCCTCGTCGAAGTGCGGCGCGTCTTCGTGGCGCGGGTCGGTGATGTCGTAGGCCATCGGCGTGTACTGCACGCCGCCGTAGACGCCCATCTGGCTCAGGGTGTCGAACTCGTAGTTGTCGGTCGACTCGTTGCGCGACCAGTCAACGCGGATGAACTGGCGCTGGTACCAGGGGCGATCGATGACGTTCTCTTCGATCACGTTCATCTGCTCGCCCGTGTTCGGGTTGTACTGACGAGCGATGTCGAAGTGACGAACGATGGGGTACGAGGCCACGACGATGCCGTCGTTGATGGCCTTGCTGACGCCCTTGCCGTCGGTGTCCTTCACGCGCTCGTAGGCGAGGCGCGCGATGAGGCGGGCTTCGGTGACTTCCCACTTCACGCGGGTCAGCGGCTGCGCGTAGGTGCTGGTGAACAGGCCGTCCTGGCCGGCGCCGTAGCCGACGTCGACGAGCGTGCCCTGGCTGTAGAACTCAGGGTCGTCCTGTACGCCCTGGAAGTCCTGCCCGACGAAGAACGCCTTGTCGTAGTAGTTGGGCTGCACGCGGTTGAGCGCTGGGAGCGGTTGCGCGCACCCCGCGAGCGTCACCGCGACGAGCGCGCCGACGACCTTGATGAACGAACGAGGACTCATGACTTCTCCTTGGGCTTGGTCTTGCTGCTGAAGTTGTTGAAGAAGGACTCGACGTCGACAGACATGTCGAGCGAGACGACGGTGTTCCGGTTGAAGAAGGGGAAGATGTAGCGGCTCTGCGTGTCGAGCTGATTCGAGAAGGTGAAGGCGCCGAGCGTGAAGCCGACGGTGTCAAACGCCTGGTAGCTGACCGAGATCGACGAGCCCCAGAAGTTGCGCCAGTGCGGGTCGACCGGCGCCGGCTCGTACGAGATCTCCGTCTGCTCCGGGAGCGCCTGCTTGTCGGGCAGGTAGCCGTACTGCATGAACATGGCGACGGCGAAGGTGACGCGCGGGTGCGGCAGGAACACCACCGTCGGCCCGTGGAGGATGTCGAACTGAATCGCGCGCAGGCCCGTGCTGGCGAGGCCCGCAGGGCACTCAGGCGTCGGGGTGGTGACGCCGCAGCGCACGATCGACGCGCCCTGGTTCTGGAAGTTCTGGTTGCTGTTGAAGCGGTAGGTGAAGCGGCCTGAGTACGCGAACACGAGGCCCGAGAGCACGGGGAACGCGCGGCTGACGCCCATGCCGGGGCTCACCGTCATGATGCGCCCCTGCATCTGCGAGACGCGTGAGGTGGGGAAGGTCATACGGAAGTTCGCGTCGACCTTGAGGCCCGTGAGCTTCTCTTTGTACCCAGCCCAGACGCCGTCGAGCCAGAGGTCCGAGAGCTCGAACTCGTGCGGCGTCGTCGTGCTGTCCGACAGCGTCATTTCCTGGCTGATGAAGAAGCGGCTCCGCACGTGGAACGCGTCGCTGAAGTGCCACTCGGGCATCAGGCCGATGCGGTGCGCGACGGTGCCGTTGTACGACTGCTCAAACCCCGGGGCCAACGTCAGGGCCGTCATGCCCAGGCCGTAGCTGACGGTGCTGCCACGCCAGGGGTGCTTGCCCGACGTGCCTTCCTCGTCGGTCTTGCCGATTTGCGGCACGGCTTGCGCCGCCGCCAGAGAACTAACGATCAGTGTGAGAATCGCGACGACACGCCTGCTGAATGTCGCGATCGAGTGTCGAAAAGAGGGCCCGTTCTGCATCGGGGCGGCCTCTGAGCACGGATCGCGCCAACGTCGCTACAGGAGATCTTCGATTCTCAACTCTGGAGAATCAGGCGCGAACAATCATGAACACCGTTGAGGCAATCCACCCCAGCGGGGTCAGCCATCGAAAGAGAACGTCGAGCCGCTTCGATTGTTCCTGGCGGTCGTGTTCCCAGTGCCAGAGCGACACCGTCGACTGCGCGATCGAGACGATGATGAAGAGGAACGCCCAGAGGTGGATCTTGTCGGCCAGGGTGATGACGTTCGAGTCGGGCAGCGTGCTGGCGATGACGTACTGACTGGCGATGGCGCCGAAGAGCGCGCCGACGCCGAGGCCGAAGCGCGGGTCGACGTTCACCGGGCGGATCCAGAACGCCAGGAGCGCGGCGATGACGCAGGCCCAGAGGCCGACGAAGAGCTTCATGAAGAACGTCGCGCCGGTGCGCGTGAACGAGATGGCCGTCGTCAGCCGCGAGTAGGTCGCCTCGTTGCCCTTCGGCAGCGACGTGTCGCCGAAGTTCGACCGGTAAGTCTCCGTGCCGGTGACGGTCGAGAGGCGCTCGAACACCCAGCCCGGCAACGCGATGTCAGGCGCGGCGGCCGAGTTCTCGGTGTCGGCCTCGTACCGCATAAGGTGCGCCTCCGAGTCTTCCTCTTCGACGACGACGGCCAGCTGGTGGTTGTCGAGCGGGTAGGCGCGCGTGTCGAAGAAGCGGGTGATCTTCGCGACCACGCGCGTGTACGCGTGCTTCTCGCCGCTCGGCAGGTCCTTCACCACCGCGTCGGTCTTGCTCTCGATGCGGCCGTCGACGACCGAGAACGTCTCGTAGGGCTTGAGCTCCGGGTTCTTCCAGCGGAACCACAGGTAGAAGTCGACGGTGTTGCTGTTGTCGCGCAGCGAGAACTCATGCACCTGGTTGACGTAGGCGCCGACCACCACCTTCTCGACGCCGCTCGCGGGCTCGCCAGCGGGCTGCGACGGCGGCACTTCGGGTGGGAGCTCGTCGCCCTGCGCGCGCGCCGCGAGCGGGCCGAGGAAGATGAGCGAGAGGACGGCGACAGCGACCAGGAAGCCATTCCGGCGGTTGTGCACGGGCGCGTTTGTAGTCGAAGACGATCTACTCGTCGTGCTTCAGCACGCGCTGTGGCATTGTCTCGGGCCCGTGTCGCGGCGCACCCTCCACAGCGAGCTGTTGGCCGTGCATGAGGCCACCGTGCTGACCGGCCCCGGCGTCGCGTCGATCGACCAGCGGGTCGCGGCGGCCGCGGGCAAAGGTGAGGGCGCGCTCGGCGACTACGCCCGCCAGGTGCAGCAGGCCGCCTACAAGGTGACGCCTGAGCAGCTGGCCGCGCTGCAGCAGCAGCACGCCGACGACGTGCTCTTCGAGGTCACCGTCGCCGCGGCGCTCGGCGAAGCCCGCCGTCGGCACGACGCTGCGCTCGCGGCCCTCGACGCTGCGTGGAGCGAGGCGTGACGACCATTCGCCTGCAGAAGGTCGCGCACGGTCACGGCTTCAAAGAGAAGCTCGTCCTCGCGCTCTTCGGCTTCATGATGAAGCGGCCCGCGCCCGACGTGGTGCGCACGCTGCTCTACCGCCGCAAGTTCTGGGGCGACCGCTTCAACGATCTGCTGCAGCCGGTGATGCGTGGTGACGGGCCCTGGCCCATCGGCGAGCGCGAGCTGTTCGCGGCGTTCATCGCCAACCTCAACCGCTGTCGATTTTGAACCGGTGCCCACGGCGCGGTCGCGTCGGTCAAATTGGGGAAAGACACGGTGGCCGCGGTGCTGGCCGACTGGCGTACGGCGCCCGTCTCGCCGCAGGTCAAGGCGATGCTCGCGTACCTTGAGGTCATGGCCACCGGCACGCCCACCGTCGATGACGCGCGCGCGCTGAAGGCCGCCGGTGTCAGCAAAGAAGCAGCGGAAGACGCGCTGTTCGTGGCGTTCTCGTTCAACCAGATCGTCCGCATCGCCGACGCGCTCGGGTGGGAAGTGGTCGACGAGGCCGGCTTCGCGGCGTCGGCCACCTCGCTGCTCAAGTTCGGGTACCTGCTGCCCGGCCATTCGAAGGCGCCGAAGCGCCCGTCAGTCTGAAGTCGTTGACGCGTCTTGCGCCCTACGGCTATTCAGCCGCGCACGCGGTGGTAGCTCAGTTGGTAGAGCACAAGCTTCCCAAGCTTGGGGTCGAGGGTTCGAATCCCTTCCGCCGCTCTGAAGTTCGAAGTTGCTGAACGTTGTTGGTTGGTTGTTGACACACCGGTACGGCCCGCTGTATTCGCCGCGCCGCTTTGCAAGTCGGCCCTGTCGTCTAGTGGCCTAGGACGGTGCCCTCTCACGGCATAAACCGGGGTTCGAATCCCCGCAGGGTCAAAATCCTTCTCGTCCGAAGGTAAGAAGCTCCCGAGGGAAACCTCGGGAGCTTTTTCGTTTCTATGCCCCCCTTCGACCAGGTGTTGGCGACGCACCCCGCGCCCGAGCGCCTGGGCGACGTCACGCTCCGCTACGAGCCGTCGATGTTGATCGGCGAGACCAGCAAGCCCGTGCGCAGCGCGCGCCCGTCGCTCGCGTGGGCGGGCGGGGTGGCGTTGCTGCTGTTCTCGATGTTGGCGGTGACGGCGGCTGACGGGGCGTGGCCGGCGACACTGTTGCTGCTGCTGGGCAGCGCCGCCATCGCGCTGGCGGTGCGGCTCGAGCGCCACGAGAAACGGCAGCGGCGCTTCGTGGCCAACTTCGTCACCTACGCGCTGCGGCTCGACTTCACGTCGCCCATCGCGGGCAAGGCGCGCACGCTGGTGGTGGCGTTCGACGACGTCAAAGACGTGCAGCTGGTCGACGCCGGCGACGCCAGGGTGCTGGTGGTCGAGTTCCTCCACGAAGGCGCGCGCCTGCAAGAAGCGCTGGTGGCCTTCATCACAGCGGCGCAGCAGGTCGAAGCCGAGCGCCTGCAGCGCGTGCTGCACGGCGCGTTCGGGCTGGGGCCGGTGCCTGAAGACAGCCCCGCGCGCGGCTACGGCGAGACGTCGTCTTTCGGGTGAGTGGTGACGAAGGCCCACGCCGCGTCGCGCTCGTGAAACACGGCGCCGATGTCGGTGATGCCGCTCTCTTTCAAGATGCGCAGCGTCTGCAGCTCGCCGACGGCTGAGTCAGACACCACGCGCGCGGTGCGCCGCATGCCGTGCTCGCGCGACCAGACGTTGAGCTCGGCGATGCGCGGCGGGAAGTCAGGCGCCAGCGCGCGCAGCTGCTGCTGATCGACGATGCAGTCCCACGCGCCGCCCGCGGCCAGCTTGAGCACCTCCACCCGCACGTCGCGCTCGTACGTCGCCCACGCCGACATGGTCGGGCGAGCCGGGTACTGCACCTCGAGCACACGCGCGTCGCGATGCACCGTGATGGTGAACTGTTCGTCCTTCAAGATGTCCCCCCAAGCGAAGGCCGTCTTGCTTCAGCCTTCCTTCGACGCAGCGTAGATCTGTCCACCCGCTGCAAGGAACTCCTGAGATTTCTGTTCCATCCCGTCGGCGATGGCGCGCACGTCGCCGGTGATCTTCATCGAGCAGAAATGCGGGCCGCACATCGAGCAGAAATGGGCGGTCTTGGCGCCGTCTGCCGGCAGCGTTTCATCGTGGAATTCCTTGGCCTTTTCCGGGTCGAGGCCGAGCGCGAACTGGTCCATCCACCGGAACTCGAAGCGGGCTTTGGAAAGCGCGTTGTCACGCTGCTGCGCGCCGGGGTGGCCCTTGGCGAGGTCGGCGGCGTGGGCGGCGATCTTGTACGTCACCACGCCTTCACGCACGTCGTCGCGGTCGGGCAGGCCCAGGTGTTCCTTGGGCGTGACGTAGCAGAGCATCGCGGTGCCGAACCAACCGATGAGCGCGGCGCCGATGCCCGAGGTGATGTGATCGTACCCGGGGGCGATGTCGGTGGTGAGCGGCCCCAGCGTGTAGAACGGCGCCTCGTGGCAGAGCTTGAGCTGCTCGGTCATGTTCTCGCGAATGCGCTGCATCGGCACGTGACCGGGGCCTTCGATCATCACCTGCACGTCGTGACGCCAGGCGATCTGCGTCAGCTCGCCCAGCGTCTCCAGTTCGGCGAACTGCGCGGCGTCGTTGGCATCGGCGATCGAGCCCGGCCGCAGGCCGTCGCCCAGCGAGAAGCTCACGTCGTAGGTGCGCATGATCTCGCAGATCTCGTCGAACCGGGTGTAGAGGAAGTTCTCCTTGTGGTGGGCGAGGCACCATTTGGCGAGGATCGAGCCGCCGCGCGAGACGATGCCGGTGACCCGCCGTGCCGTCAGCGGGATGTAGGCGAGGCGGACGCCGGCGTGGATGGTGAAGTAGTCGACCCCCTGCTCCGCCTG